>NZ_LJGW01000674.1 GCF_001751255.1 Streptomyces nanshensis
CGCCGGGCGCCGAGCCGGCCGCTGCGGCTTCACGGTTCACGGGCATGGGGTGAACGTACCCGCGCGCGGGACGGACGGGCGGCGGGACGGCGCGCGCACCAAGCGCCGCCCGCCTCCCGCCCGTTGGTCGCCCCGGCCGTCTCCGCGGGCGGGCCGCCGTGAACTACAGCTCCAGGCCCGTGAGCACCATGACGCGCTCGTACGTGTAGTCCTCCATCGCGAAGCGCACGCCCTCGCGGCCCACGCCGGACTGCTTCGCGCCGCCGTACGGCATCTGGTCGGCGCGGTAGGACGGGACGTCGCCGACGATCACACCGCCCATCTCCAGCGCACGGTGGGCGCGGAAGGCGGCCTGGATGTCGTGGGTGAACAGCCCTGCCTGGAGGCCGTACTGGGAGTCGTTGGCCACGGCGAACGCCTCCTCCTCGCCGTCCACCTTCGTCAGCGACATGACCGGCCCGAAGACCTCCTCGCAGCCGATCCGGGTGTCGGCCGGGACGCCCTCCAGCACGGTCGGCGCGTACGTCGCGCCCTCTCGCTTGCCGCCGGTGAGCAGCTTCGCGCCGCGCGAGACGGCCTCCTCGACCCACGACTCGACGCGCTGGGCCGCCTCTTCGCTCACCAGCGGGCCGACGTCGGTCGCCGGGTCGGAGGGGTCGCCGGTGCGCAGGGCCTCGATCGCGGTGACGACCTTCGGGACGAGGCTGTCGTAGACGGAGGCGTCGGCGATCACCCGCTGCACGGAGATGCAGGACTGGCCCGCCTGGTAGTTGGAGAAGGTGGCGATGCGCTGGGCGGCCCAGTCGAGGTCGGCCTCGGAGGAGTAGTCGCCGAGCACGATCGCCGCGCCGTTGCCGCCCAGTTCGAGCGTGACGCGCTTGCGCGGCGCGGAGTCGAGGATGGACCAGCCGACGGGCGCCGAGCCGGTGAAGGAGATGATGGGCAGCCGCTCGTCCTGCACCAGCTCCGGCATCCGGTCGTTGGGCACGGGCAGCACCGACCACGAACCGGCCGGCAGATCCGTCTCGGCGAGCAGTTCGCCGATCAGCAGCCCGGACAGCGGCGTGGCCGGAGCGGGCTTGAGGATGATCGGGGTGCCGACGGCCAGCGCGGGCGCGACCTTGTGGGCGCAGAGGTTGAGCGGGAAGTTGAACGGCGCGATGCCGAGGACCGGCCCGTACGGGAAGCGCCGGGTGAGGGCGAGACGGCCCGCGCCGCCCGCGTCGGAGTCGAGGCGCTGCGCCTCGCCGCCGTTGAAGCGCCGGGCCTCGTCGGCGGCCCAGCGGAAGACGGAGACGCACCGGCCGACCTCACCGCGCGCCCACTTCATGGGCTTGCCGTTCTCCGCCGAGATCAGCTTGGCGATCTCCTCGGAGCGCTCGCGGACGCGGGCCGTGACGTGGTCGAGCGCGGCCGCGCGCACATGCGCCGGGGTCGCGGCGAACTCGTCCGCCACGGACGCGGCGGCGGCCACGGCCTCCTCGACCTGGTCCGCGGTGGGCAGGCTGATGCTGCCGACGACCCGTCCGTCCCAGGGCGAGGTGACGTCGAGCCTGTCGTCGCCGGTGGCCTCGCGGCCGGCGAGCCAGAACGCGTGCGGGGAAGTCGCTGTCGTCACTGCGGGGGCCGCCTTCCGAAGTGGTGATGTCTGCGGAACGAGGACGGATCCCACGGCACGGCGGCAGCCGCCCGCGGTCCGGCTCTCCCTGCCCACGGTAGGGGTTGGCGGCAGCGCTGTTTCTTGTCCGGGGCGTAGCAGTGCCGGGCCGGGACGCGCCGGTTTGGCGCCTCGCGGTGGGGCGGGCGGAGGGTTCGGGGAACGGGTCGTACGGGCGTTCCGTACGGACGCTCTGTACGGCCCGATGCGCGCGGCCCGTTCCGTACGGAGGCTCTCTACAGCAGCCGTCCCGTACGGAGGCCGCTCAGCCCGTCGCCTTGAGGGCGAGCCACAGCTCCATGCGGACGTCCGGATCGTCCAGCGAGCGCCCGAGGATCTCCTCGACGCGGCGCATCCGGTAGCGCAGCGTGTGCCGGTGCACGCCCAGATCGGCGGCCGCGGCGTCCCACTGCCCGTGCCGGGAGAGCCAGGCGCGCAGCGACGCGACGAGGTCTCCCCTGCCGTTGGCGTCGTGCTCGCGCAGGGAGCGCAACAGCCCGTCCGCGAAGGCCCGTACGGCGTCGTCGGCGAGGAGCGGAAGCACCGAGCCCGCGGCCACGTCCTCGTGCTCCACCAGCGGCGTACCGCGGCGGCGCGCCACCGACAGCGCCTGGTCGGCCTGCTTGAAGGCGACGGCGGCGCCCGCGAGACCGCTCGGCGCGGAGACCCCGATGACGAGCGCGTCGTCCGGCAGCGAGACACCGCCCGGCGGATGGGATCCCCCCGCGCCCGACGGCTCGACGGCCTTCGCGCAGGCCGCCGCGTACTGGGCGCACGCCGCGACCGCGGCTCCCCCGTCGGAGGCGAGCACGACGAGCCGGCTGCCGTCCGGTATGACGAGGACGGCCTCGCCGCTGCGTGCGGCGGCGGTCTCGACGAGGTCGGCGAGCGCTTCCAGCGGTCCGGGCAGATCCTCGGCGCTGCCCTCCGGTACGGGCACGGAGACGGCCGAGGACTCGGTGACGGTCACGACGGGCATGTTGCCGCCGGCGGGCGCGGACGTACGGGCGGGCCCCGAGCCGTTCGCCTCCACGGCAGACTGCCGTCCTGCGGCGGCCCCCGCACCCGCGCGGGCGCGGGAGGAGGGACCCGCGGCGGGTTCGCAGATGAGCACCCGCATCGGGGCGTCGAGCAGATCCCCGTACAGGCCGCCCGCGACCGCCCGCGCATGGTCGGACTCACCGGAGAGCAGCATCCTCATCACCGCGGCGCCCAGGCGCTGTTCGGCCTCCTGGAGCGCGCGGGAGCGCTCCATCGTGAGTGTCAGCAGGGCGATCGCGGAATGGACGGCGTAGCGCTCGGCGGTGCCGAGCGGAGCGGCGGTACCGACGGCGAGCACCGCCTTCGCACGCCGTCCGCTGCCGACCGACTGGAGCTCGACGCGGTCGTCGCCCGCGTCCGCGCCGCTGACGACCGCGCTCGCGGGAGCCGGACGGTCGCGCAGCCGCTCGGCCTCGCCGACGAAGCGGGCGGCGCGGCGTCCCGCCCACGCCGGTGCGGTGGCCACGACGGCACCGGAGGCGTCGTACAGCGCGGCCCAACCGGCCACCTCCGAGGCGAGTTTGGTGAGCAGCGCCGCCGGGCCCTCGTGCGACAGCGCCGCCCGCGTCATCTCGCGCTGCGCGTCGAAGCCGGCCGTCACCGCGCGGTACTGCTCGGCCGCGATGGCCGCCGAGACCGCCTTGCTGATCGCGATGAACGGCGTACGGCGCGGGACTTCGAGCAGCGGCAGATCCGCCTCCCGGCACGCCTCGATAAGCGTCTCCGGAACCTTCTCGTAGTTGACGCCCGCGGCGAAGCCGATGCCGACCACGCCCTTCCCGGCCAGCCGGGCCACGTAGGCGCGCATGGCGTCCGCGTCCTCGACGTCCAGCTTCAGGGCGGTGACGAGCAGCAGCTCACCGCCGTCCAGATACGGAGTCGGATCCGCCAGCTCGCTGGCGTGCGCCCAGCGCACACCGGTGTCCAGCCTGTCCTGCCCGGTGAGCACGGCCAGCCGGAGTGCGGAGTGCTGCACGAGGGAGGCGAGAGTCGGTGGCATAACAAGGCTCACCGTACAGGCGCCCGGCTCATTTCGGTCATTCCCGAACTCACCGCCGTACGGGCCCGCGTGCGCCCTCGCGGGGCCTTTCGCGCACCGGTCCGCGCACCGGGTGCGGGCGCCCGTTCCGGTGTCGTACGACGGGAGGTCCGCGCGGTCACTCCCCGAGCTCCGCCAGGATCGGCGGGGTGCGCTCTCCGCGGACGGTGGTCAGCGACAACACCGCGTGCCCGGGCGGCAGATCGTTCGCGAGATCGGACGCGGACCATCGCTCACGCTGGACGGTGCGGACGGTGACGGACTGCGTGGTGGCGCGAACCCCCGTGAACAGGGCGCGGATTCCGCGGACCCAGCGCGTGACGAGGCCACCGTGGTAGTCGGGCGTGTGCGTGACGTCCTCGGTCTGCACCCAGTCCCGGCCCCAGGCCTGTGCGAAGACCTCGCCGTCCCAGGTGTTCACCCCGGCCATGACCACCCGGCAACCCACCGCTCCCAGAAGGGCGGTGCGCAGATTCTCGGGTACGTCGGCCAGCGTCCGCAGCGCGAGCAGCACACCCGCGTTGGCCGAGCGGAGCCGCTGGATCTCGCGTACGGCGGACTCGGTGATCGCATGCGTGGCGTCGTCGAGGACCAGGCAGGCGAAGTGGGAGCGGTCGTCGCGGGCGGCGACGCAGGCCGAGAACTGGGCGAGCAGCAGCCTGCTCAGCAGCCGCGAGGCCTCCGCGTGCCCCCGGTCGGGCAGATCGATGCGTACGCGTACCGCGTGTTCGAGCGCGCGCATGGAGAACGGGCGGCTCTCACCGCTCGTGTCGAAGAAGCCGGCGAAGGCGGGCCGGTCGAGGAGGGCGACGCGGTCCGCGAGGAGCCGCCCCGGATCGTCGGCGCGGCTCGACTGGCGTTCCCGCGCGTCCAGTTCGCGCAGCGCGGCGCCGGCCACATGGGACCCGGACGACTCGCACGCCTCGCGCAGTGCGGCCAGAGCGACCGGCACCCCGTCCAGCAGCTCCCGGAGTTCCGGGACCGGGGGGAAGCGGCCGTGCGCCGCGCGGTACGGGCCGATGAGCTGTGCCAGGGCGGTGGCGGCACGGCGCGGATCGGTCTGCGGGTCGTCGCCGACGAGCGCCTCGGCGAGCACCGCGGCCGCCTCGTCGGGGTCGGTGGTGCCGCCGTAGAGGTCCAGGTCGTACGCGGAGTCCGGATGCCCGAGCTTGATCACCACGTCGAACGCGGAGTCCGGCCCGAGCCCGGATCCGGCCGGGCCGGCGGCGACGAGCGCCGTACGGCCCGCGAGCGCCTGGAGCGCCAGGGTCTCCACGACGGGGCGTACGACCTTCGCCGTCTTGCCCGCACCGGACGGGCCGACCGCGAGCAGCGAGGTGCTGAGCAGCCCGGGCTCCAGAGCCAGGGCCGTGCCCCGGTAGCGATAGGGATTCCGTTCCACGTCGGGGACCGACCCCAGGCGTACCTGCCCTGTGCGCAGGTCGTGGCGGGCCACGCGAGAGGGCAGGTCGCGCGCGGCCGAGGGATGGACGAAGGCGGCGGCGGCACGGCTCATCACCTCTGCCGTGAACCGCTGGCGGCGCTCGGGCTGTGCCTCGACCGCACGCCATTCCATTGCGATACGGGCGTAGTCGACGTCGTTCATGCGGCCCGCACGGACCTCCGCGGTGAGCAGGTCCGCTGCGGCGTGTTCGCCCGCGCCGCGCACCCCGGGCCAGAAGGCGGGGTCGTCCGGACCGAGCGCGTGGTCCGCGGGCGCCGCTGTCTCTCCGTTCTTCGGGGCGGAGTTCGGCCCGGCGGCGGATCCGGCCGCCGACGCGTTCCGGGCCGAGGCCGTCTCGTCGCCTCCGCGGAACCGCTTGCGCACGTGTCGCCGCCAGACCTCGGGCCAGCGGCCCGCGCGCCCGGCGACCCAGAAGAGCGGAACGAGCAGGACGGCGTAGATGCAGTAGTTGAACAGCAGCTTCCCGAGCAGCGAATGGGACTCGCCACCCCACGCCCAGGAGTTCGGGAACAGTCCGTAGAGCCAGCCGAGCACCGGGATGTACCCGTTGGTGATCAGCGACCAGACGAGAAGGGCCACCAGCAGCGCGAGCAGCGCACCGCCCAGGAGTTGCCGGTCATCGATCCGGTCCGGTTCCTGAGCAAGCTTCGGCCGGTGGCCGTAACGCCAGATCCCGGGCTCCGCCTCCGGGCGCGGGACGCGCAGCCACTCGGCGAGCGACGTACTCGCGCCGGGGGCGTGGCGAGGCATCGGCGGCACAGCGGATTGCGCGGGAACGGACGGGCGCGGGCCGCGCGCCGGTCCTCCGGGGGCCGGGGAGCCGCCGGGGACGACCGCCCGTCCGGGG
>NZ_LJGW01000683.1 GCF_001751255.1 Streptomyces nanshensis
AGGGTGGCGAGCACTCCAAACTGCTCCACAGGACCTCGTGGAACGCGCCTCGTGGTGCGGGCGCGGACGAGACTCTACAGCAGCCCGCTGAGGGGCGCGAACTCACCGTGTGCGACGCCTTCGTCACTGCTCACGGGGCTGCCGCGTCCACCGCCTTCACGATGCGCTTGTCCGAGACCGGATACGCCGTGCCGAGGGCGTGCGCGAAGTAGCTGACGCGCAGCTCCTCGATCATCCAGCGGATGTCCAGCGCCGCCTGCGGCACCGGCCTCCCCGGCGGGAACTGCTCCAGGAGCCACAGATATTCGTCGTGCATCTCCCGGACCTTGGCCATCCGCGTGCGGTCCCGTTCCGCGTTGTTCGGCATCTGCGTCAGGCGTCGGTCGGCGGCGACGAGATAGCGCAGCAGGTCCGGCAGGCGTGCCGCGCCGTGGCGGGTGACGAAGCCCGGACAGACGAGTCCGGCGAGCTGCTGCCGTACGTCCGCGACGGAGTCGGCGAGGGCCGCGCTGGTGACGCCGCGCAGCCGCTGCTCGCACGAGTGCCAGGCGGCGAGCACCTCCTGGACCTGCTTGACCGTCTTCAGCGTGACGTCGACCAGATCCGTCCGTACGGCGTCGAAGAGCTTGCGGAAGCTCTCCTCGTCCCAGGCGGGGCCGCCGTGCGTCGCGACGAGGCGGTCGGCCGCCGCCGTGACGCAGTCCTCGAAGAGGGCCTGCACGCTGCCGTGCGGGGAGCGCGAGAGGGCGAGCTTCTGCGGGTTGGAGAGCTTGGACGCGGCGAACTTGGCAGGGTCGGAGGGGATGTTGAGCAGGATCAGCCGGCGCGTGCCGCGCCACATCGCCTGCCGCTGTTCCGTCTCCGTATCGAAGAGATGAACGGAGACCGAGCCGCCGTCGTCGACCAGCGCCGGATACGCCTTGACGGGCTGGCCGCCTCGCCTGGTCTCGAAGACGCGGGGGAGCGCGCCGATCGTCCAGTCGGTCAGGCCCGTACGGGAGGAGAGCGCGGGTGCGGGCGATGCGGCGTCCGCACCGGAACCCGAACCGGCGCCCGTGCCGGAGCCGGACTGGTCGCCGGAGCCGGAGTCCGGGCCGCCCGCCGCGTGCTGCTCCCCCGCCTTTCCGCGCTGCGCCCGCGCGGACGACTCGAAGGCGCGGGCGATGGCGGCCTGCGTCTTGTCCCGGAGGCGGTGCTGCAGCTCCTCCAGGTCCTTGGACTCGGCCAGCGTGCGGCGCCGTTCGTCCGTCACCCGGAAGGTGATCTTGAGGTGGTCGGGGACCTTCGCGAGGTCGAAGTCGCCCGCGTCGAAGGGCACTCCGACCATTCGCCGCAGTTCGCGCGCGAGGATGACGGTGAGCGGTTCACCGGACGGCGCGGCCGTACGCAGGAAGCGCGCCGCGAAGTCCGGCGCCGGTACGTAGTGCCGCCGGATCGCCTTGGGCAGCGAGCGGATCAGCTCGGTGACGAGGCTCTCGCGCAGACCGGGGATCTGCCAGTCGAACCCTTCACCGGGCGCGACTTGGTTGAGCACCTGGAGCGGTACGTGGACGGTCACGCCGTCCGCGTCCGTACCCGGCTCGAACTGGTAGGTCACGCGCAGCGTGAGCTGCCCCTGCTGCCACACGTCCGGGTAGTCGCTGCGGCTGATCTCCTCCGCCCGCTCGTTGATGAGCATCGACTTCTCGAAGTTGAGCAGGTCGGGGTCCTCGCGGCGCTGCTTCTTCCACCAGGCGTCGAAGTGCGCGCCGGAGACGACGTGGGCCGGGATGCGCTCGTCGTAGAAGTCGTAGAGCGTCTCGTCGTCCACGAGGATGTCGCGGCGGCGTGCCCGGTGCTCCAGCTCCTCGACCTCGTCCAGGAGCTTGCGGTTGTCGTGGAAGAAGCGGTGGTGGGTGCGCCAGTCGCCCTCGACCAGGGCGTGCCGGACGAACAGGTCGCGGCTCGTCTCCGGGTCGATGCGGCCGTAGTTGACCTTGCGCTGGGCGACGAGCGGTACGCCGTAGAGGGTCACGCGCTCGTACGCCATGACGGCGGCCTGCTTCTGCTCCCAGTGCGGCTCGCTGTGGGTGCGCTTGACCAGATGCTCGGCGAGCGGCTCGATCCACTCCGGTTCGACCTTGGCGTTGACGCGCGCCCACAGCCGCGAGGTCTCCACCAGCTCGGCGGACATCAGCCAGCGCGGCTGCTTCTTGAACAGCGACGAGCCGGGGAAGACGGCGAACTTGGCGCTGCGGGCGCCCAGATACTCGTTCTTGTCGGTGTCCTTGAGGCCGATGTGCGACAACAGGCCCGCCAGCAGCGACTGGTGGACGGCGTCGGGCGAGGTCTCCTCGGCGCTCCGGTCCGCGGCGGGCAGGATGTCCATCGTCCTGGCGACCTGGCGGAGCTGGGCGTAGATGTCCTGCCACTCGCGTATACGCAGATAGTTGAGGAACTCCGCCTTGCACATGCGGCGGAACGCGGACGAGGACAACTCCCGCTGCCGCTCGCGCACATGGCGCCACAGGTTGAGGAACGCGAGGAAGTCGCTGCCCTCTTCGCGGAAGCGGGCGTGCTGCTGGTCGGCCTGCTGCTGCTTGTCCGAGGGGCGCTCGCGCGGGTCCTGGATGGACAGCGCGGCGACGATCACCATCACCTCGTGCACACAGCCGTTGCGTTCGGCCTCCAGCACCATGCGGGCCAGCCGGGGGTCGACGGGGAGCTGGGCGAGCTTGCGGCCGGTGGCGGTCAGGCGCGTACCGCCGGGCTGCCGCATGCCGCCGTGCTGTTTGCGGCCGCCGCGGCCGCCGCGTTCGCGGGCGCCGCCCTTCGCGGACGTACCGGAGGGCGCCGCCTCCTGCCCCGCGTCCTGTCCCGCCTCCTGTCCCGTCTCCTGCCTCGGGCCCTGCCCCGCGTCCTGCGCGGTGCTGAACGCGTGCAGCTCTTCGAGGAGTTGGACGCCCGCCTTGATGCTGCGGTGGTCCGGCGGGTCGATGAACGGGAACTTCTCGATGTCGCCGAGGCCGGCCGCGGTCATCTGGAGGATGACGGACGCCAGGTTCGTACGGAGGATCTCGGCGTCGGTGAACTCCGGCCGGGAGAGGAAGTCCTCCTCGGAGTAGAGCCGGATGCAGATGCCGTCGGACGTACGGCCGCAGCGGCCCTTGCGCTGGTTCGCGCTGGCCTGGCTGACCGCCTCGATGGGCAGCCGCTGCACCTTGGTGCGGTGGCTGTAGCGCGAGATGCGGGCGGTGCCCGGGTCCACGACGTACTTGATGCCGGGGACGGTCAGGGAGGTCTCGGCGACGTTGGTGGCCAGGACGACGCGGCGGCCCGAGTGGCGCTGGAAGACGCGGTGCTGCTCGGCGTGCGAGAGGCGCGCGTAGAGGGGGAGGATCTCCGTGCCCGCCGCGGCGGCGGCTCCGGCCCGTACGAGGCGCTTCTCCAGCGCGTCCGCGGTGTCCCGGATCTCGCGCTCGCCGGAGAGGAAGACGAGGACGTCGCCCGGGCCCTCGGCCTGGAGTTCGTCCACGGCGTCGCAGATCGCCGTCGTCTGGTCGCGGTCCCGCTCGTCGGAGTCCGCTTCGAGGAGCGGCCGGTAGCGCACCTCGACCGGGTACGTACGTCCGCTGACCTCGACGATCGGGGCGTCGCCGAAGTGGCGTGAGAAGCGCTCCGGGTCGATCGTCGCCGAGGTGATGACGACCTTCAACTCGGGGCGTCTGGGCAGCAGTTGGGCGAGATAGCCGAGCAGGAAGTCGATGTTGAGGCTGCGTTCGTGCGCCTCGTCGATGATGATCGTGTCGTACTGGCGCAGCTCGCGGTCCTGCTGGATCTCGGCGAGCAGGATGCCGTCCGTCATCAGCTTGACGAGGGTGTTCTCCCCGACCTGGTCGGTGAAGCGCACCTTCCAGCCGACGGTCTCGCCCAGCGGCGAGCGGAGTTCGTCGGCGACGCGTTCGGCGACCGTACGGGCCGCGAGGCGGCGGGGCTGGGTGTGGCCGATGACGCCCTGGACGCCCCGGCCCAGCTCCATGCAGATCTTCGGGATCTGCGTCGTCTTCCCCGAGCCGGTCTCACCGGCGACGATCACGACCTGGTGGTCCCGTATCGCGTCGAGGATCTCGTCCTTCTTCCGGCTGACCGGGAGCTGCTCCGGATATGTGATCCGCGGACGCGACGCGCGGCGGTCCGCGACCCTCAGCTCGGACTCGTCCATGGCGTCGGAGATCTCGGCGAGCACGGCGGCGCGGGCCTCGGGCTTGCGGATCTTGCGCACGCCCTCCAGGCGCCTGCCCAGCCGCTGCTGGTCGCGCAGCATCAGCTCGGGGAGGCGCTCGCGGAGAGCGTCGAAGGACGGGGAGGGGGACGTGGAAGTCGGCATACGGGCTCCAGGATCGCACTTCACCGAAACGACCGGCCAACCGATTACACGCGGACCGGGACTCGGGTCGCCGCGGCGGGCCCGCCCGGACGAAGTACGCGAATGCGGACCAACCCTGCCTAGGGTGGCGCGCATGAGCGAGCAGCGGGAGCCGGATCCGTACGAGGAGCGGGGGACGGGCGGGGACGCGGGGGCGGAGGGCGGCGACGGACACGGGCGCGGGCACGGAGACGAGCGGCACGGTGCCCGTTGCGTGCAGCCCGTGCGCCGCGGACTGCGGTCCCACTGGCGGACCTTCGCGCATACCCCGTTCTTCCCCGCGACGGTGGTGGCCCTGATCCTCGCGGCGGCCGCGGGGCTCTTCGCCGGCTCGTACACCTACGCCATGGCCGACCCCACTCCCCGCGACATCCCGACGGCGGTCGTGGGCCACGCCCAGGACGAGCACCGCGCCCGCCGCTTCGTCTCCGGTCTGGAGCAGGCGCTGCACTCCTCGCTGCGCATCCGGCACTACCGCACGTTCGCGCAGGCCCGGCAGGCCGTCGAGGACCAGCGGGTCTTCGCGGTGCTGCGGCTCGCCCCGCGCGAGCACGTCGAACTGAACCTCTCCGGCGCGGCCGGCGCCTCCGTCGCGGAGCTGTTGCAGCAGACCGCGCCGAAGGTGGGGGAGAAGACGGGCGTACGCGTGACCGTCCGGGATCTGAAGCCGCTGGGCCGGGGCGATCCGCGCGGCCTGACGATCTTCTACATCACGCTCGCCGCCGACATCATCGGCTTCCTCGGCGCGATCCAGCTCGCGGCGAACGTGCCGGAGCTCTCGCCCGTCGCGCGCGTCTCGTTCATCGCCGCCTACGCGCTGCTCGGCTGCTTCATCATCGTGGCGATGGTCAGTTGGGTCCTGGACGCCGTACCGCTGCCGTTCGTGCACTCGTGGCTGATCCTGGCGCTGACCATGTTCACCTCCGGGATGGTCTTCCTGATGTTCAACTCCCTGATCGGGCGCTGGGCGGTGATCCCGACCTGGTTCGTGATGGTGCTGCTCGGCAACCCGTCCTCGGGCGGCGCGGTGTCCTGGCCGCTGCTGCCGTCCGTACTGGGCGAGGTGGGGCGGTGGCTGCCGCCGGGCGCCTCCGTCAACGCGCAGCACACCGCCGTCTACTTTCCGGGCAACGAGCACGTGATGCCGTATCTGGTGCTGGTGGCCTGGGCGTCGGTGGGCGCCGCGGTCTTCTTCGGGCGGGCGCGCGGGGAGTGGTTCGGGCACCGGGACGTGAAGGGCGGGGCGGCGGCGGGGACTTGAGCGCGCTGGCGTGAGCGTCCGATGTGGGACGCCGACGTGAGCGCTGATGCAGGCCGCCGACCTCGGCCTGGCCTGCGCCGTGCGGATGTGCGTGGCCGGAAGTGTGTGCTCGGGGCGCGGCCGTCGTCGCAAAATCGCCTGGCGGACGACCGTCGGGTGCTGACACTCTGTTACCAGATCACGTCGCTGCGGCCGAAGGGAGGGCGAGAACGATGCAGTCGTTTGAACTGGTCAATGCGCTCAGCGCGGTCGTCGGCGCCGTGGCCGCCGTGGTGAGCGCCGCCGTGTCCGTGCTCACTCTGAGTGCGCAGAGCAAGCAGTCCGCGCAGGACCCGGAGCCGTCGGGCCCGGAGGAGATCCCGTCCGAGGAGTATCTGCCCGGGCGAAGGATGGCGCCCCTCAAGCCCCTCTGCCCTGCCCCCTGTTGAGGACGCGCAGGGTGCCGCCGCGCGAGGCGTGCGGCGGACGCCGCCCGGGACGAGCCGGGCGGCGCG
>NZ_LJGW01000681.1 GCF_001751255.1 Streptomyces nanshensis
CGGGCGCTTCCCTCTCGATGACCCCGACACTATCAAACTCCTTGCCCCGCAACCGAATTGGGGGTGGGCGCCGAGCTGTCGGGTGCCCGGGCGAGAGCTGACAGTACTGGGACGGGGAAGCGGAGGGCAAATTGTTTTACGGGGGCAGGGCGTACGCCACGCGCCCGCGCTCGCGCTGAGCGTGGTCTTTCGATGACTTACGCTTCTCAACGACGCGCCGTCCGGGAGTGGTCGGGGGACGGCGGTCGTTCCGTTCCCTCACCGGGAGGCGCCATGACCACCGTTACGTCCCCTGTGGCCGGAGTCGCCGTCGGACTGGCGGCGGTGCCCGATCCCGTCTTCTCCTCCGCCATGGTCGGACCCGGGACCGCCGTCGATCCGGTGCGGCAGCCCATCGAGGCCGTCGCTCCCGTCGACGGGATCGTCGTCTCGCTCCATCCGCACGCCTTCGTCGTCGTCGACGCGGACGGGCGGGGTGTGCTGACGCATCTCGGGATCGACACCGTTCAGCTCAACGGCGAGGGGTTCGAGCTGCTGGTCTCCAAGGGCGACACCGTGGGGCGCGGGCAGGCGCTGGTGCGCTGGAATCCGGTCGCGGTCGAGGAAGCGGGGAAGTCGCCGGTGTCGCCGGTGATCGCGCTGGAGGCGGGCACGGACTCGCTGGCGTCCGTTCTCGAGGACGGCTCCGTCGACACCGGGACGACGCTCTTCACGTGGAAGTGACGCGCTCGGCCGCTGCCGCGCAGACCTCTCGTACCCCGTGAAGCACGGCGGTGACCGGCGCACCGCACCAACCGGAGATGAGTGAGATGGACACAACCCTTCGAGGTGTCGGCGTCAGCCAGGGCGTCGCCGTCGGTGAGGTCCGGCACATGGGGACGGCCGTGATGGAGCCGCCCGAGCGGCAGATCTCCGAGTCGGAGGTACCGAGGGAGCAGCAGCGGGCGCAGCGGGCCGTCGAGGCCGTGGCCAACGATCTGACGGCGCGAGGGAATCTGGCGGGCGGCGACGCGCAGGCCGTGCTCGAGGCGCAGGCCATGATGGCGCGGGACCCGGAGCTCATGGCCGATGTGGAGCGCCGCGTCACGGCGGGGAGCACGGCCGAGCGCGGGGTCTACGACGCCTTCGCCGCCTACCGCGCTCTGCTCGCCAACGCGGGCGAGTATCTGGCGGGGCGGGTCGCGGATCTGGACGACGTACGGAACCGGATCGTGGCGCGGCTGATGGGGGTGCCGATGCCGGGGGTGCCGGACAGCGACCGGCCGTTCGTGCTCGTCGCCCGTGATCTGGCTCCCGCGGACACCGCTCTGTTGGACCCCTCTCTCGTACTGGGCTTCGTGACGGAGGAGGGCGGGCCGACGAGTCACAGTGCCATCCTGGCCCGTTCGTTGGGGGTGCCCGCGGTCGTGGCACTGGCGGGTGCGCGTGAGGTGGCGGAGGGGACCGTCGTCGCCGTCGACGGCGGCAGCGGCACGGTGCGGGTGTCGCCGAGCGAGGAGGAGCAGGCCGCCCTCGTACGGGAGGCCGACGAGCGCAGGGCGGCGGTGGACGCGGCCCGGGGGCCGGGGGCGACGGCCGACGGTCACAAGGTGCCGCTGCTGGCGAACATCGGCGGGCCCGGCGATGTGAGCGCGGCGACGGAGGCGGGGGCGGAGGGCGTCGGGCTGTTCCGTACCGAGTTCCTCTTCCTCGACGACAGCACGAAGGCGCCGTCCGAGGAGAAGCAGGTCGCCGTCTACCGGCAGGTGCTGGAGGCCTTTCCCGAGGGGCGGGTCGTCGTACGGGTGCTGGACGCGGGTGCCGACAAGCCGCTGGACTTCCTCACGCCCGGGGACGAGCCCAATCCGGCGCTCGGGGTGCGCGGGCTGCGTACGCTCCTCGACCATCCGGAGGTGCTGGACGGGCAGCTCAAGGCGCTGGCGAAGGCCGCGGACGGGCTGCCGGTCTCGCTGGAGGTGATGGCCCCGATGGTGGCCGACCGCGCCGACGCCAGGGCCTTCGCGGAGGCGTGCCGGGCGGCGGGTCTGGACGCCAAGTGCGGGGTGATGGTGGAGGTGCCGTCGGCGGCGCTGCGGGCGCGGTCGGTGCTGCAGGAGGTCGAGTTCCTCTCGTTGGGGACGAACGATCTCGCCCAGTACACCTTCGCGGCGGACCGTCAGGTCGGTGCCGTCTCGCGGTTGCAGGACCCGTGGCAGCCGGCGCTGCTCGATCTCGTCGCGCTGGCCGCCGAGGCCGCCGCGGCGGAGGGCAAGAGTTGCGGGGTGTGCGGGGAGGCCGCGGCGGATCCGCTGCTGGCGTGTGTGCTGACGGGGCTCGGGGTGACCAGTCTGTCGATGGGGGCCGCCTCGCTCCCGTACGTACGGGCCACGCTCGCGAAGCACACGCTGGCGCAGTGCGAGCGCGCGGCGTCGGCGGCGCGGGCCGCGGACAGCGCGCAGGACGCGCGGATCGCCGCCCAGGCCGTGCTGTCCGGCGAGTGAGCGCGCCCCCGGCGGGGCGCACGCCCGCCTGGGACCCGCCGGCCGGTCGCGGAGTCCGGTGTCAGCAGTGCAGCGCACCTCCCGGGTGGGGCAGTTCCCGGCCCGGTGCGTGGTCCACGCCCGGTTCGGGTGCCACCGGGTCGCGCGTGACCGGATCGGTGCAGTACGCCGCGAAGACCTCCGCGGCGGTGAGCGGGCTCAGCCAGCACTCGGCGGGGTCGAGCCGCCAACCGCGCACCACGTCGCGTGCCGCCGGTCCCCCGGTACCGAGTGGGCTCTCCGCTTCCGTACGGAGCACGAGGCCCCCGTGGCTGCCGGTCGCGAAGCCCGCCGCGAGCGCCGTGGTCAGGGCGAGCGCCGCC
This sequence comes from Streptomyces nanshensis, assembly GCF_001751255.1. GTDB lineage: Bacteria > Actinomycetota > Actinomycetes > Streptomycetales > Streptomycetaceae > Streptomyces > Streptomyces nanshensis_A. Next base: position 2,843 of record NZ_LJGW01000681.1, read on the forward strand.
GACTCGTGGGCGTACAGGGCGTCTTGGGAACTGCGGCGTACATCGAGGGCGCTGACCAGAGGCGAGCCGGGGACCGCGACGCTGGCGACCAGATGGTGGGAGCCCGTGCCCGCGGCGTCGAGGACGGCGCTGAGGGCACGGGCAGCGCGGGCGAAGGCGGCCTTGCCGATGTCGGCGCCGCACCGCCCGCACGCTCCGGCCCGCGCGAGGACCTCCGTGCCCGACTGCCAGGTGAGACGGCACGCGTGTGCGTCTCTGAGCTGCGGCAGCAGGCGGCCGAGGGGCTGGCCCGCGTACGCCACGGAGGTGCCGTACGCGGCGACCTCCGCGACATAGTTCACGCGGCTGTCGCCGGTGTCCGCGTCGAGGCCGCGTTCCTGGCAGAACAGCGCGTAGTCGACGGAGTCGAACAGCACGGCACGCGCGGGAACTTGGCCGGCTCTCAGCCCGCGCAGCAGCCCGTCGAGGTGGCGGAGATAGCTGCCGTGGTCGTCGAAGGCGAAGGTGTCGTACCGCCGCATCCGTGCGAAGTGCGCCTCGTCGGCCAGGACGGGGACGATGCTCGGTGCTTCGCGGCGCAGGGCGCGGCGGCGGCTGCGTCGGCGGCTTCTGCTGTGTGGCATGGGCTCCCCCTGGAATCCGTACGGATCGACTGCTCACTCACCGTAATCAGGGGGTCTGACAGTGGGCGTACGGCCGCGCTCCGAGCGTGCGTCGGGGCCGTGAGCGCGGCCGGGAGCCCGGAGCCTCAGCCCGAGCGCTTCTCCGCGAGGCCCTCGTAGAAACGGAGCAGCCCGACGTCGTCGACGGAGCCGGGGTTGACCGCCTTGTCCAGGGGCGCCCCCTGGAGCAGTCGCTTGACGGGGACTTCGAGCCGTTTGCCGGTCAGGGTGTGCGGGACGCCCTCGATCTCGATGATCTCGTCCGGCACATGGCGCGGCGAGAGCCCTTCGCGGATGGTGCGCTTGATGCGGTCGCGCAGCGCGTCGTCGAGCTGTGCGCCGGGGGCGAGGTGGACGAAGAGCGGCATCCAGTAGCCGCCGTCGGCCTGTTCGACGCCGATGACGAGGGATTCGCGGATCTCCGGCAGGCGTTCGACGGCCTCGTAGATGTCGGCCGAACCCATGCGCACGCCCTGGCGGTTGAGGGTGGAGTCCGAACGGCCGTGGATGACCACGGAGTTGCGGGAGGTGAGCGTGATCCAGTCGCCGTGCCGCCAGACGCCCGGATACATCTCGAAGTAGCTGTCGCGGTAGCGCGATCCGTCCGGGTCGTTCCAGAAGCGTACGGGCATGGACGGCAGGGGTCGGGTGACGACGAGTTCGCCGACCTCGTCGGTGAGCGGCTTGCCCTGCGGGTCCCAGGAGTGCAGGTCGGTCGCGAGCGAGGGCGCCTGCAGCTCCCCGATGTGGACGGGCAGGGTGGGGACGGCGCCGGCGAAGCAACTGCACACGTCGGTGCCGCCGCTGACGGAGGCGATCCACATGTCCTCGGAGATCTCGTCGTGGATCCAGCGGAAGCCGTCGGGCGGCAGCGGCGAACCGGTCGTGGCGACGCACTGGACGCGGGAGAGGTCCAGGTCGCGGCCGGGATGGATGTCCGCTTTGCGGCAGGCCATGATGTACGCGGCCGAGGTGCCGAAGAAGGTCGTGCCGGTGCGGGCGGCGACGTTCCACTGGGCGTTGAGGTCGGGGTGGCCGGGGCTGCCGTCGTAGGTGACGACCGTACAGCCCGTCAGCAGGCCGGAGACGAGGAAGTTCCACATCATCCAGCCCGTCGAGGTGTACCAGAAGAAGCGGTCCCCCGGACCGGTGTCGTTGTGCAGTCCGAGCTGCTTGAGGTGTTCGAGGAGGATGCCGCCCTGCGACTGCACGATGGCCTTGGGCAGTCCGGTGGTGCCGGAGGAGTAGAGGACCCACAGCGGGTGGTCGAAGGGCACCTGCTCGAAGACGGGGACGCCGTCGGGCGAGTCCGCCGGCGCGGCCGTGACGGCGGACCATTCGAGCGCGCCCTCGGGGGCCTCGGTGCCCAGCAGCGGGACGTGGACGACCGCGGTGAGGCCGGGCAGTTCGCGGCGGAGTTCGGCGACGGTCTCGCGGCGGTCGTGCTCCTTGCCGCCGTAGCGGTAGCCGTCGACGGTGAACAGCACGACGGGCTCGACCTGTTGGAAGCGGTCCAGGACGCTGCGGGCGCCGAAGTCGGGTGCGCAGGAGGTCCATACGGCACCGACGGCGGCGGTCGCCAGCAGCGCCACGACCGCCTCGGGGATGTTGGGCAGATAGCCGCTGACGCGGTCGCCGGGGCGCACGCCCAGGCGGCGCAGCTCGGCGGAGAGGGAGCCGACCTGGCGGCGCAGTTCGCCCCAGGTGACGGGGCGGGGCTCGTGCTCCTCGTCGACGTGGAGCAGTGCCGGGTCGTCCGCGCGTGCCGGGTCCTCGGCCGTACGCAGGGCGTGCTCGGCGTAGTTGAGGGTCGCGCCGGGGAACCAGACGGCGCCCGGCATGGACGATTCGGCGAGCACGGTCGTGTACGGGGCGGAGAAGCGGACGTCGAACCACTCGGTGAGCGCCTGCCAGAAGGTGCTCAGCTCCTCGACGGACCAGCGGTGCAGCGCGGCGTAGCTCGCCTCCGGGTCGCCGGGTACGGGGGCGGGTGCGCCGTGGTGCTCGGCAGCCCAGGCGTGGAAGCGCGTGATCCGTGCACCGGCGACGCGGTCCGGGCCCGGGCGCCAGAGCGGTTCCGGCGAGACGGGCTGCGGCTGCGGTGTGCTGTGCGCGGTGGTCATGGCGGCTCCCGGACCTGGCGGACTGGCGGCACGCCTCGGGGGCGTACGGCATACGTGTGGCTGACCAGGACGATGCCATGTGATCAACACTCACGCCAGGGCGTGCACCACATGAGGGCTTCGCGGTGCATGTGGCGGGAGCACGTTCTCTCGGGCGGCGGCACGGGCGCTCGCACCACACGCCGTGAGGGCTCGGGTGTGGAGGCACGGGGGCGCACAGCACGGGCGGATGGTCAGTGGATGAACTCCCGTTGAACGCCGCTGACTTGGTGCGGTGCGCGCTGTCAGGCTGAACGGCATGGACGGTCGTGGCCCGGTGGGGGCGGTCAGGACGGCTGGTGCGGCATGCGGTTGAGGGCGGGGTGGCCGGGAGGTGGACGGCCGGAGACGGCGGGGCCGGAAGCGGCGCGGCCGGGTGCGGAGGATTCGGGCATAGAGCGGCGGTCGGTGGAACCGGGGCCGGAGCGCGCGGTGGACGGGGAAGCGGAGCGGGAGCCCGGGGCGGAACCGGGGGCGGAGCCAGGGGCCGAGTCGGGGTCGGAGTCCGAGCCGGAGCCGGGGCGTACGGCCGCGGGG
>NZ_LJGW01000685.1 GCF_001751255.1 Streptomyces nanshensis
GCCGCGCGGGGTCGGGGCGCGGCGTCAGACCCGGGAGGCGCCCTCGGGCCAGACCACGTCGACCGCGAGCCCGGCGCTGCGCGCCCCCGCGACGACGTCGGCCGTCGTGCCGCCCTTCTCCTCCGAGCCGGGCTGGCCGTCCCAGATGGCGACCAGCCGGTCCGCGCGTTCCAGCAGCACCGCGTTCGCCGCTTCGTACGCCGCGCGGTCCGCGGTCGCGTACGGCAGCACGACCACCTCGTCGGCCGCCGCGGTCAGTCGGTCGTAGGTCTCGGCATGTTCGGGCTTCACCGTGGCCTGCCGGTAGTCACGGCTGGGCAGCACGGCCACCAGCCGTCCGCCCGCCGCGAGCACCGACTCCGCGAACACGGAGTCCGCGCCGGCCGCCACACACGACAGACCCACGAGCCCGGAGGGCTCGAACATGCGCAGCAGGCGCTCCAGTTCCGCCCGTACGAGCGGCACCGTCTCCTCGGACAGCTCCATGTGCCCGGTTACCGCAACTTTCGTCGCCATCCCGGTCGCTCTCCTTCGTCAGTTCCGTTCAACGCGCCCTCGGATACGGTCACGCATCTCATACGGTCCACTACACCTTGTGTCCGGACGTATAACCGTATAGGCGCTTGGCGTTGATGCGAGGCCACACGCACGGCAGGCGCCCGTGTGGCCGTGCGCTCCCCCTCCACCGAAGCTCCGCAGCCACCGGTCGGGCCTATGCGGCACACTGGACGTTTGACCCGCACGCCCCCGGTGCGGCGCACCGCCGGCCGGGGCGACGGCGAGGCGGGACCGCGAGACGCGAGACGGAGGAAGCACGCGTGAACGGTGGCCCCCTGATCGTCCAGAGCGACAAGACGCTGCTGCTGGAGGTCGACCACGAGCAGGCGGACGCGTGCCGCCGTGCCATCGCGCCCTTCGCCGAGCTGGAGCGGGCGCCCGAGCACATCCACACCTACCGGCTCACCCCGCTCGGCCTGTGGAACGCGCGGGCCGCCGGGCACGACGCCGAGCAGGTCGTCGACGCGCTCGTCGAGCACGCGCGCTACCCGGTGCCGCACGCCCTGCTCGTCGACGTCGCCGAGACGATGGCCCGTTACGGGCGGCTGCGGCTGCTCAAGCACCCCTCGCACGGCCTCGTCCTGGAGACGACCGACCGGCCCGTGCTGGAGGAGGTGCTGCGGTCGAAGAAGATCCGGCCGCTGACCGGGGAGCGCCTCGACGCGGACACCGTCGTCGTGCATCCCTCCGAGCGCGGCCAGATCAAGCAGGTGCTGCTGAAGCTGGGCTGGCCCGCCGAGGACCTGGCCGGTTACGTGGACGGCGAGGCGCACCCCGTCGACCTCGTACAGGACGACTGGTCGATGCGCCCGTACCAGGAGCACGCCGTGGAGGGCTTCTGGCACGGCGGCTCCGGAGTCGTCGTGCTGCCCTGCGGCGCGGGCAAGACGCTCGTCGGCGCCGGGGCGATGGCCAAGGCGCAGGCGACGACGCTGATCCTCGTCACCAACACCGTCGCGGCCCGGCAGTGGAAGCAGGAGCTGATGCGCCGCACGTCGCTGACCGAGGACGAGATCGGCGAGTACAGCGGGACGCGCAAGGAGATCCGGCCGGTCACCATCGCCACGTACCAGGTGGTGACGGTGAAGCGGAAGGGCGTCTATCCGCATCTGGAGCTGTTCGACTCCCGCGACTGGGGACTGATCGTCTACGACGAGGTGCATCTGCTGCCCGCACCCGTCTTCAAGTTCACCGCCGACCTCCAGGCCCGCCGCCGGCTCGGGCTGACCGCGACGCTCGTACGCGAGGACGGCCGCGAGTCGGACGTCTTCTCGCTCATCGGGCCCAAGCGCTTCGACGCCCCGTGGAAGGAGATCGAGTCGCAGGGCTACATCGCGCCCGCCGACTGCGTCGAGGTGCGGGTGAGCCTCACCGACTCCGAGCGGCTGGCGTACGCGACGGCCGAGACGGAGGAGAAGTACCGCTTCTGCGCCACGACCGACAGCAAGCGGCGGGTGACCGAGGCGCTGGTCAAGCGGCACGAGGGCGAACAGACGCTGGTGATCGGGCAGTACATCGACCAGCTCGACGAACTCGGCGAGCACATCGGTGCGCCCGTCATCAAGGGCGACACCAGCAACAAGCAGCGCGAGAAGCTCTTCAACGCCTTCCGCGAGGGCGAGTTGAGCACGCTGGTCGTCTCCAAGGTCGCCAACTTCTCCGTCGATCTGCCGGAGGCGACCGTCGCCATCCAGGTCTCCGGGACGTTCGGCTCACGGCAGGAGGAGGCGCAGCGGCTGGGGCGCGTACTGCGGCCGAAGGCGGACGGGCACGAGGCGCGCTTCTACTCCGTCGTCGCGCGCGACACCATCGACCAGGACTTCGCCGCACACCGGCAGCGCTTCCTCGCCGAGCAGGGGTACGCCTACCGCATCGTCGACTCCCAGGACCTGCTGACGGCCCAGCCGGAGGCCGCGCCCGAGAGCGAGAGCGAGTAGCCGCCGGCGGCGGTGCACAGCAGCAGCGCCAGCGCCACCAGGGCGTACGGCGAGGCCAGCGGCTGCATCCACCACTCCAGGCGCAGATCGCCGTCGCCCTGCTTCGGTACGAGCCACAGCGTCCGCGCCGAGAAGACCGCGGCGAGCAGCAGCACCGGTCCGCGGCCCGCCCCGGTGCGCGTCCGCTCGACGGCGAGCAGCACCAGCAGCGGCACGCACCACACCCAGTGGTGGGACCAACTGATCGGGGAGACGAGCAGCGCCGTGAACGCGGTGACCATCACGGCCCACGCCTCACGCCCGAGGGTGACGTGCACCCGGCGGGCGAGCGCGAGCCCGGCCACCGCGAGGAGGGCCGCCGGGAGAAGCCACAGCGCGCCCGGTTCGGCGGTGTGCGCGAGGCGGGCCACCAGGCCCTGGAGTGACTGGTTGTCGACGATCCAGGGCTTGCCGACCCGGGCCGTCTCGAAGACGCGCAGCGTGAAGAACTCCCAGGTGGCGGACGGCAGTACGCACGCTCCGGCCGCGACGGTGCCGGCGAAGCCGGCCAGCGCCACGAGCCCCGCCCGCACACGTCCCGTCAGCAGCAGATGGACGGCGAAGACGGCGGGCGTGAGCTTGATGCCCGCGGCGACGCCGACGGCCAGACCCTTCGTCCGTGCGCCGTCCGGCCGTTGGAGGTCCCACAGGACGAGGCAGACCAGCAGCAGGTTGATCTGTCCGAACAGGACGGTCTGGAAGACGGGCTCCAGCCACAGCGCGGCGGCGGTCGCGGCGAGCAGCAGGGCCGGCCCGTGCGTACGCGACCGCCCGTACGGAAGCCGCAGCGAGAGGTGGACGAGGAGCGCGAGGAGCGCGGTGTTCCCGGCGAGGAAGAGCGCCTTGGCGAGGGACGCCGGGAGCCATGCCGCGGGGACGAAGAGCAGGGCGGCGAACGGCGGGTAGGTCGCGGGGAGTTCCCACCGGGTGACGGTGAATCCGTACAGGTCCCGGCCGCCGGTGACGGCCGCGCCCTCAGCGCGGTAGACCAGCAGGTCTGCCATGGAGTGGCGGGCGGTGACGCAGACCGCGGTCAGGGCGGCCAGCGAGAGCGCGAGCAGCGCGGCGGCGGCCAGGGGCGCTGCGGTCCTGTGTGTCACCTGCGGTGCCTCTCCGTCGCCTCGCCCGGCCGTCCTGCCGTCCTGCCCGTCGCGTCCGTCCTGTCCTGTCCTGTCCTGTTCAGGAGTGCTCCGCCGGCGGGAAATCCATTCGCCCCGCGGGCCGCGCCGCGGCTAGGCTTCCGCGTCTGCCGCCTCCCGGTCCGGGGAGGACTCCCGACCGCTCGGAAACCGGTCGGCCTTCCGTTCCGTACGCAGCACACCCCGCCCGGAGGCAAGACCGTGTCCGCCCCTGCCCATTCCGTCCCCGGTCACGACCGCAATCCCCTCGACGACGAACGGGCCCATCTGGCCGCCTCCCGCGCCGCGCTGCGCGCCATGCGCGAGGAGGCCGAAGCGCTCGACATCACCGACGTCGCCGCGAACTGGGTCAACGCCGAAGTGCTGCGCGCCGGGCTCGACGCGCGCGTCAAGGCGCTCGCCGACCTCGCCGGCACCCCGCTCTTCTTCGGCCGTCTCGACTATGTGCCGGACCGCAGCTTCCACATCGGCCGCCGTCACGTCCACGACGCGGACGGCGACCCGATGGTGATCGACTGGCGGGCGCCGGTCTCCCAGCCGTTCTACCGGGCCTCCCGCAAGGAGCCGATGGACGTCGCGCTGCGCCGCCGGTTCGGCTACGCGGGCGGCGAGTTGACAGCGTACGAGGACGAGCGGCTCACCGACGCGGAGGAGAGCGGCACGGCCTCCCGGCTGCTCCAGGACGAGATCGAACGCCCCCGCGTGGGTCCCATGCGGGACATCGTCGCCACGATCCAGCCCGAGCAGGACGAGATCGTACGGGCGGGGATCGAGGGTTCGCTGTGTGTGCAGGGCGCTCCCGGCACCGGCAAGACGGCCGTGGGTCTGCACCGTGTGGCGTATCTGCTCTACACGCACCGCGAACGGCTCGCGCGTACCGGCACGCTCGTCGTCGGCCCCAACTCCTCGTTCCTGCGCTACATCGAGCAGGTGCTGCCCGCCCTGGGCGAGATGTCGGTACGGCAGTCGACGGTCGCCGAACTGACGGCGCACGTACCGGTGCGCGCGGAGGACGGCGCCGAGGCCGCGCGTATCAAGGGCGACGCCCGGATGGCGCGGGTGCTGCGCCGTGCGGTGCGCTCCGGTGTGCGGGTGCCGGACGAGCCGTGCGTGGTGGTGCGCGGCTCGCGGCGCTGGCGGGTGCCCGCGTACGAACTGGCGGAGCTGATCGAGGAGTTGCTCGGCCGCGACATCCGGTACGGGGCGGCGCGGGACGCGCTGCCGCAGCGCATCGCGCACGCGGTGCTGGTGCGGATGGAGCAGGCCGGCGAGGCGCCGGACGACCGGGTACAGGACGCGGTGGCGCGGAACGCCGCGGTGAAGGCCGTCGTCAAGTCCTGCTGGCCCGCGGTCGATCCGGCACGGCTGGTGCTGCGGCTGCTCTCCGACCCCGGCTTCCTCGCGGAGCAGGCCGACGGGGTGCTCACCGCGGAGGAGCAGCGGGCGATCCTGTGGGCGAAGCCGCCGCGCGGGGTCGGCTCGGCGCGCTGGTCGGCCGCGGACGCCGTGCTGATCGACGAGGTCAACGACCTTGTCAGCCGCACGACTTCGCTCGGGCACGTGGTTCTCGACGAGGCGCAGGACCTCTCGCCGATGCAGTACAGGGCGGTCGGGCGGCGCTGCTCCACCGGCTCGGTCACCGTGCTCGGCGACATCGCACAGGGCACTACGCCCTGGGCGACGGCGAGTTGGCAGGAGGCGCTGCGGCATCTGGGCAAACCGGCCGCCGCCGTCGAGGAGTTGACGCTCGGCTTCCGCGTGCCGCGGCAGGTCATCGCGTACGCCTCGCGGCTGCTGCCCGAGATCGCCCCGGAGCTGCGCGAAGCCACGTCGGTGCGGGAGTCGCCCGGCGACTTCTCCGTACGGGCGTGTGCGCGGGGCGAGTTGGACGACGCGGTCGTCGGTGCGTGCCGCCGGGCGCTGCTGCGGGAGGGCTCGGTCGGGCTGATCGCGGCGGAGGCACGGGTGCCCGCGCTGGCCCGCGCACTGGAGTCGGCGGGGCTGCCGTATCTCGCGCCGGGTGCGGAGACGAGCGAGGGGGCGCGGCTGACGCTGGTGCCCGCGACGCTGGCGAAGGGCCTGGAGTACGACCATGTCGTCCTGGACGAGCCCGCCGCCGTCACGGACGGGGAGCCCGACGTCCGTACGGGGCTGCGGCGGCTGTACGTCTGCCTCACGCGCGCCGTGTCGGGTCTCGCCGTACTGCACGCGGCGCCGCTGCCGGCGGCACTGGCTCAGGAGTGAAGGGCGCAGGAGTGAAGGGCTCGGGAGTGAAGGACTCGGGGTGAACGCCAGGCGGGGCGCGGCGAGTTGAGGCCGCCCGGACGCCCGGGCCGCCCCGCGCCCGGCTGCCCGCTCAGTCGAGCTGCCGTACCCATGCGATGACGAACAGCGCGCCGGCCACACCGCACAGCAGCACCACGGGCAGCACCCAGCGGGCTCTGCGGCCGCCGCGCAGCGGTGCCGTCAGACGCCGGTGCAGGGCGACGACCCCGTACAGCAGTCCCGCCGCGGCGACGGCGCACGGCGTG
>NZ_LJGW01000686.1 GCF_001751255.1 Streptomyces nanshensis
CTGCTGGGCGGTGCGCGCGGCGACCCGTTCGCCGTCGACTGGCTGGGCGGCTGGCGGCCGGGGCCCGGCGGGCAGGGCGTGGGGATCGTGCTGGCGGGCGAGCCGGTGTCGCTGGGGCTGGCGGCCTTCACCTCGCTGCTCGTGGTGGCCGTACTCGTCTACTCCTGGCGGTACTTCGAGGAACCGCCGCGCCGCTCGTTCCCGGCGCTGATCCTGCTCTTCCAGGCGGGCATGTGCGGCTTCTGCCTCACGGGCGACCTCTTCAACTCGTTCGTGTTCTTCGAGCTGATGGGCGTCGTCGCGTACGCGCTCACCGGGTTCCGCGTCGAGGAACGGCGGCCTGTGCAGGGTGCGTTGGCGTTCGGCATCGTCAACTCCCTGGGCGGCTACGCGATGTTGCTGGGCATCGCGCTGCTGTACGCGCGCACCGGCGAACTCGGCCTCGCCCAGATCGGCCGCGGCCTCGACGGACGGCACCCGGACGCCCTCGTCCTCGCCGCCTTCGTCCTGGTGGCCTCGGGGCTGCTGGTCAAGGCGGCGGCCGTCCCGTTCCACTTCTGGCTCCCGGACGCGCACGCCGTCGCGCCCAGCCCCGTGTGCATGCTGCTGTCGGGCGTCATGGTCGAGTTGGGCGTCTTCGGTCTCGCCCGGCTCTACTGGACGGTCTTCGCAGGACCGGGCGGACTGCCGCCGCACGCGGTCACCCGGACCCTCGTCACGGTGGGCGTCGTCACCGCGCTGCTCGGCGCGGCGATGAGCTGGCGGCAGCGGCATCTCAAGCGGCTGCTGGCGTTCTCGACGGTGTCGCACACCGGCCTGTTCCTGATCGGCGTCGGCGTGCTGACGCCGCAGGGCACGGCCGGTACGGCGATGTACGTACTGGCACACGGCTGCGTCAAGGCGGCCCTGTTCGCGTGCGCGGGCATCCTGCTCGACCGCTACGCGTCCGTGGACGAGCACGAGTTGTACGGCCGGGCACGCGAACTGCCCGTCACCGGCGCGCTGTTCCTCGTCTGCGGTCTCGCGGTCTGCGGTCTGCCGCCGTTCGGCACGTCGCTGGGCAAGGCGGTGGCGGAGGAGGCCGCGGGCCACACCGGGCACTGGCTGACCGCGGTGTTCGTCCTGGTCTCGGCGGTGACGGGCGGCGCGGTGCTGCGCGCGGGACTGCGCGTCTTCGCCGGCGCGGGCCCGCGCCCGTACGACGGGGAACACGGCGCGGGGACGGCGCACGAGCCGCGACAGCGCGGCGGGGCCGACGCGGAAGCGGAGTCAACCGACGCCGACGGTACGGACGATGAGGACGGCACCCCGGGAGACGAGGAGCCCGAGACCGGAACCCGGCTGCGCCGCATCCCCGGCACGATGCTCGCCGTCCCCGCGGCGCTGCTGCTACTGGCGCTCGTCTCCGGGCTCGTCCCGCAGTGGGCGACCGGCACCGCCTCCGCGGCGCGGTTCTTCACCTCGCACGAGGGCTACGCGGCCGCGGTGCTCGACGGCCGAACTCCCGTGCACACAGCGGTTCCTGCGGCGGACTGGACGAGCACCGGCGTCCTCCTCGGCCTGCTCTCCACGGCCCTCGGTATCGGCGTCACCCTGCTGGGCCTCCGCCGCCACCGCGCCGCCACCCTCACCGAACGCCTGCTCCTCCCGCTGCGCCGCCTCCAGTCGGGACACATCGGCGACTACGTGGCCTGGACGGTCGCCGGTATCGCACTGCTCACACTGCTTCTTGCGCCGGGCACGCATACACCCGGCTGACGCCTCCCGTGTGGCAGCGGTCGCGCAGCGGTACAAGAACGGAACCAAGACGGAACCAGCCGTCGCTTTTCATCGTTCTTGACACTGGAGTAGCGTGCTGTTTTTGCTAACGCATTACTCTGAAGGCTAGTGCCGTGCCGTGCGGCCATGGAGGAGTGAGATGAGGAGCAGCAACCCGGTCTTCTCGCGACGGGGGTTCAGCCGCTCAGGCGGCTACGCCGGTTTCGACGCCGGCCAGCAGCCGCAGGCCGGGAACCCGTACGCGAACAACCCCTACGCCCAGCAGCAGACGGTGGGTCAGCCCTACGGGGCGCCGCCGGCCGCACCGCCGCAGACCGGCCGGATGACGATGGACGACGTCGTCGCCCGTACCGGCATGACGGTGGGCCTCGTCGTCGTCATGGCGACCGTCGCCTGGATCACCGACCTGGCGCTTCCGCTGGCCATCGGTGCCGGGCTCGTCGCGATGGTGCTGGCGCTCGTCCAGTCCTTCAAGCGCAAGGCCGTTCCGGCGCTGATCCTGGCGTACGCCGCCCTGGAAGGTCTCTTCCTCGGCGCCATCAGCAACTACGTCGACACCTACATCGCGGACGGCGCTGCCATGCAGGCCGTGCTGGGCACCATGGCGGTCTTCGCCGCGGTGCTGGTGATGTACAAGACCCGGATCATCCGGGTCACGCAGCGGTTCTACCGCTTCGCGATGGCCGCCGCGATCGGCTTCGTCCTGCTGATGATGGTGAACATGCTGTTCGCCGTCTTCGGCGGCGGTGACGGGCTCGGCTTCCGCAGCGGCGGCATGGGCATCCTCTTCGGGATCGCCGGCATCCTGATCGGCGCGCTCTTCCTGGCGCTCGACTTCAAGCAGGTCGAGGACGGCATCTCCTACGGCGCTCCCCGCGAGGAGTCGTGGCTGGCCGCCTTCGGTCTGACGCTGACGCTCGTGTGGATCTACCTGGAGTTCCTGCGGCTGATCGCGATCCTGCAGGGCAACGACTGACGCCCGGCGCGGACAGCCGAAGGGCCCGTGAGGCGGCGACCGCCTCACGGGCCCTTCGCGTGCGGGTATGCGAAAAGGTCCGGAAGGATCCGGGAGAGTCTGGAGGGGCCCTGCTACAGATGGCGCGCGGCGCGCCGCAGATCGTGCTCGTGAATGATCGCTTTCGCGTGGCCGTAGGCGAGGTTGTGCTCGCCGCGGAGCCAGCTCACCTTCTCCTCGAAACGGAAGAGGGAAGGGCCTTCGTCGACGGTCCGCAGCCAGTCGGACACTTCTCGTCCGGTGCACTGAGGGATGCGGCTGAGCATGTTCCGGTGGGTCTCTTCGGAGAGGATCTGGGACATCGGCGCCTCCGGATGCTGCCTTTTGGAGTACTTCCCGCCAAGGTGCCTGAGTGCGCGGACGTTGGCAACAGTCCGTCGGGGGCGCATACGCTTGCGACGTGCCCGATGCAGCCCCTCTCCTCACCGCCGTGGAGCCCGCCGCCGACCGTCTGCGGACGCTTCCCGAGAGCGCGCTGCGCAGGGGCGCGGCGGCCGAAGGGCTCGCGCTGGCACGGGAGTTGGCGGTACGGGCGCAGCGTCTGGAGTTCCCGCAGAGCGCCCCGCTGGAGCTGCCGGACGTGGGCGTTTTCGCGGTGGGCGACCAGCTCTTGGTCGCGGCACACGATCTGGCGGAAATCCTGCGGGACGTTGACGGCGATCATGAACTCGCCGACGCCGTAAGCCTGGTACAGCTCGCCACCGTCCGTATCGCCGAGGCCGCTACCGGGAAGCGATGACGCGGTCCGCGAGCAGATACGCGGTACGGCCCTCGCCGTAGGCGAACGTCAGGGCGTACGCGCCGGAGACCGTCGAGCCGCCCATCAGCACCGGCACGTCCCCTTCGCGCAGCGCCTCGCACAGTGCCTCCGCGGTCTCGCGGTGGCCGGGGGAGAGGCACACCGTCGTACCGTCCTGGAAGAGATAGACGTCCAGCGTGCCCAGCGGGCCCTGCCGTACGTCCGCGAGCGGTGTACGGGCCTCCGCCAGCTCCGCGAGGCGGCCCACGGTGTGCTCGTGACCGGCGGTGCTCCTGGCGCGCGGGGGCGCCTGCGCGGGCACGGACGGTTCCGCGGGCTCACCGCGGAGCGTGAAGTCGGGCTCCGAGGGGTGACGGCGGCGGGCCGCGGCCAGGTCGGGGTGTTCGCGGCCGTCGGCGTCGGCGGGCTCCGCCGGTTCCGGCAGGCTCTCCGGTCCCTCCGGGCCGTCGAGGCGATCGATGCCGTCCAGTCCGTCCAGTCCGTCCAGGCTCTCCGTGCCCTCCAGGTCGCGGCCGATCTGGCGCGGTACGAAGATCCCCGGCTGGGGTGCATCCCGTATGTCGCCGAGATCGCGCAGGTCCCGCAGATCGCGGTCGGCGTCGCGGTCGCGCAGTTCGCGGAGCGCCGCCAGGGCCTCGTCGTCGAGGCGGCCGTCGAGCAGGGCGTCGAGGAGCGGGGCGACCTCGTACTCCGTGCCGCGGCCCGCCAGCGTCGTACCGTCCACGGGCGGCGCACCGTCCCGGCCCGTCTCCTGCGCGGCCCACAGGGCGCGGGCCTCGGCCAGTTCGCGTTCGCGCTCCTCCGCGATCGCCTCGACGACGATGCTGCGGATCTCCTCGGCGGACCGTGCGCGCGGCACCTTCGCGTCGTGGGTGTGCGCGTCCCGCGGGCACTCGTCGAGCCGGCGGCGCAGGCCGCGTGCCGAGTGCAGGGCGGCGCCCCCGACCGCGGCGGACGTCGCCGCGGTCGCGAGCAGCAGCAGAGATATGGCGCTCACTGACGTAACTCCCGGTTCCGTGCGGTTCCCCCCGAACGGTCCCCCCAGGATGTGAAGCCTGAGCCCGGGCCTCCCCGTGGCCCGGAACCGAGCCCGGTGCGTCCCCGGGCTCGATGAGGAACGACGGTAGTCCCAAACGCCGTGAATAGGACAGAGGTGTCCTCGCACCTCCCCGGCACCGACTCCGTGAGCAGGGCAAACGTCAGAGCGCAGGGGGATAAATCACATCCCCGGCGGCGTCAGCTCAGACGCTCCAGCACCATGGCCATGCCCTGGCCGCCACCGACGCACATGGTCTCCAGACCGAACTGCTTGTCGTGCCAGCGTAGGGAGTTGAGCAGCGTGGTGGTGATGCGGGCGCCGGTCATGCCGAAGGGGTGCCCGACGGCGATCGCGCCGCCGTTGACGTTCAGCTTGTCGAGGTCGATGCCCAGGTCCCGGTAGGACGGGATGACCTGCGCGGCGAACGCCTCGTTGATCTCGACGAGATCGATGTCGCCGATGGTCATGCCCGCGCGTGCCAGCGCCTGCTTGCTGGCCTCGACCGGGCCGTAGCCCATGATCTCGGGGGAGAGGCCGGAGACGCCCGTGGAGACGACGCGGGCCAGCGGCGTCAGGCCCAACTCCCGTGCCTTGGTGTCGGACATGACCACCAGCGCGGCGGCACCGTCGTTGAGGGGGCAGCAGTTGCCGGCGGTGACCAGCCCGTCCGGGCGGAAGACGGGCTTGAGCCCCTCGACGCCCTCCAGGGTCACGCCCGCGCGGGGGCCGTCGTCCTTGGCGACGACGGTGCCGTCCGGCGTGGTGACCGGTGTGATCTCCCGCTCCCAGAAGCCGTCCGCGATGGCCTTCTCCGCGAGGTTCTGCGAGCGCACGCCGAACTCGTCCATGTCCCTGCGCGTGACGCCCTTGTGGCGCGCGAGGTTCTCGGCGGTCTGCCCCATCGCGATGTAGACGTCCGGGAGTTGACCGTCCTGACGGGGGTCCTCCCATCCCGCTGACCGCGTCGGGTCCCCCAGGCCGCCCTTCTCGGCGCGCTCGGCGGTACGGGCCTCGGCGTCGGCGAAGAGGGGGTTGTGGGTGCCCGGCATCCCGTCCGAACTCCCGTTGACCGAACGGGAGACGGTCTCCACGCCGGCCGAGATGAACACGTCGCCCTCGCCCGCCTTGATGGCGTGCATGGCCATGCGGGTCGTCTGGAGCGAGGAGGAACAGTAACGCGTGACGGTGCAGCCCGGGAGGTGGTCCATGCCGAGCTGTACGGCGACGACGCGGCCCAGGTTGTGCCCCTGCTCGCCGCCCGGCAGACCGCAGCCCAGCATCAGGTCGTCGATCTGCGCGGGGTCCAGCTCCGGCACCTTGTCGAGGGCGGCCCGCACGATCTCGGTGGTCAGATCGTCCGGACGTACGTCCTTGAGCGACCCCTTGAAGGCGCGTCCGATGGGTGAGCGGGCGGCAGAGACGATCACTGCTTCGGGCATCACGGCTCCAGAGGTCGGAAGTCGGAGATCGGTGTTGTGCGGGCGGGGCCGGCGGGGAGCGGGCTCCGTGCGGGAAGCTACCTCCCCGTAGCGCCGGGGTCACGGGGCGCAGGGTGTGATGAGAGACTCTTTTCTAAGCGCTTGCTTGGGTCGCGGGGTGGCCGCTGGCGCGGCAGCCGGTCCGGGGCCTTCGGCGCGGGG
>NZ_LJGW01000677.1 GCF_001751255.1 Streptomyces nanshensis
CCCGCCCGGGCCCGTACGGACCGCGCCCGCCGCGCCGGAGCGGACATGGCCGCCGCCCGCCGGACCGTGTCCGTCCGCGGTGCCGCCTCCCTCGGGGTCGACGCCCCGCGCCACCCGCTCGTCGGGACGCCCGATGAGCCAGTCGCGGCTGGGCACGACCAGCCCGGCGGGCGTGAAGGCGATCTTGCGCAGTTCGGCGTGGCTGCCCGAGTCCTTGCGCCACAGGCCGCTGACGATGTCCACCGCCTCGGCGGGCGTCGCCGCGAACTCCAGCCCCGCGTAGACCGGAGCGCATGCGTCCAGCCCCAGATCCTGTGCGGTGAGCCGTCTGCCGAGACGCCGTGTGAAGACCTCGGCGATCAGCGCGGGCGTGGTGCCGCGCGGCTGCTGGCCGCGCAGCCAGCGCGTCACGGACGTCTTGTCGTAGCGCAGGTCGAGACCGTGCTCCAGCCCCAACTGGTCCACGCGCCGGGCCAGTCCGGCGTTGGAGAAGCCCGCCTCCGCGATGAGCGCGGCGAGTTGGCGGTTGGGTACGCGCTGCGCGGCCGGGGACTGCGCGGACTGCGGATGGTGCGGGGTTTGCGAGGACGGCACGGCGTCGGTGGCGGACTGGGCGGACGACGCCGCGGACTGCGCGGCGGAATCCCCGGAACGTTCGATGCTCATCAGTTTTACGGGCTCCTGAGCTACGGCTTGCTGAAGGCGCCGTGGCACCCTGTGGAACGGCGCGAACTTAGCCGTCCCACCAGCCCGGCTCGCCGGCTTCCCTGTCCTTTTCATCCATACGTGTGAGCAGGTGCCCGGCTCCCGTAAAGCCCGGTCACGGCCGTACGCTTTCCTCCGGGACCGGCCCTGTGCGGCGCGGCCCCGGCACCGGCGGGCACCGGCCGCGGGGGCCCGGCACGACACTGGAGGAGCCGTGAGCGAGCTGCGCTTTGTCCGTCTGGGGTTCGGCGCCGACGCCGTGGAGTACGGGGAGGCGTGGCAGGAGCAGCGCCGTGTGCACGCGGCCCGTCTCGCGGAGGAGATCCCCGACACCTGTCTGCTGTTGGAGCACCAGCCGGTGTTCACGGCGGGCCGCCGCACCGAGCCGAGCGAACGCCCCGTCGACGGCACCCCCGTGATCGACGTCGACCGCGGCGGAAAGATCACCTGGCACGGCCCCGGCCAGCTCGTGGGCTATCCGATCCTGCGGCTTCCCCGTCCCGTCGATGTGATCGCCCACGTACGGCGGCTGGAGGAGGCCATGATCCGCACCTGCGCGGACTTCGGCCTGGAGACCACGCGCATCGAGGGCCGCAGCGGCGCATGGGTCCTCGGCGACCACGACGAGCGGCCTGCGTCCGAGGACGCCGGAGTGCCCTCCGGGGGCGAACTCGGCGGTCTCTCCCTCGACTTCGAGGCGGGCGGCTCCGGCGGGCCGGCCGCGCGGGAGGAGGACGACGAGTACGACCCGCGTCTGCGCGGTCCCGAGTACGCGCCGTCCAACGCGGGCCAGCGCGGCGAGGACCGCAAGATCGGCGCGATCGGCGTGCGCGTCGCGAAGGGCGTGACGATGCACGGCTTCGCCCTCAACTGCGACCCGGACAACACCTGGTTCGACCGCATCGTGCCGTGCGGCATCCGCGACGCGGGCGTCACCTCCCTCTCCGGGGAGCTGGGCCGCAGCGTGCCGGTCGCCGACGTACTGCCCGTGATCGAGAAGCATCTGCGCGAGGTGCTGGAGTCCGCGGAGCCGCTGCCCCGCGCCGTGTGAGCCCGCCGCACGAGCCCGCCGTACGAATCCGTCGTACGAACGCGTCGTACGGGCCCGCCGCGTGAGCACCGCCGTGTGCGCACCGCCCTGCGTCTGCCAGGCGACCCGGCGGTGGGAGACACGGGAGGGGTGGGCGTACCCTGAAGTTCGCCGAGGAATCGAAAGTACGTAGGGAGCCGGACGTGTCCGCTGTCGCACCCGACGGTCGCAAAATGCTCCGCCTTGAAGTCCGCAACAGCCAGACCCCCATCGAGCGCAAGCCCGAGTGGATCAAGACGCGGGCGAAGATGGGCCCCGAGTACAACGCGCTCCAAGACCTGGTCAAGCGCGAAGGTCTGCACACGGTGTGCCAGGAAGCGGGCTGCCCCAACATCTTCGAGTGCTGGGAGGACCGCGAGGCCACCTTCCTCATCGGCGGCGAACAGTGCACCCGGCGCTGCGACTTCTGCCAGATCGACACCGGCAGGCCCGCCGAGCTCGACCGCGACGAGCCGCGCCGCGTCGCCGAGTCCGTCCAGCAGATGGAGCTGCGCTACGCCACCATCACCGGCGTCGCCCGCGACGACCTGGAGGACGGCGGCGCCTGGCTCTACGCCGAAACCGTGCGCCAGATCCACGAGTTGATGCCCGGCACCGGCGTCGAACTGCTCATCCCGGACTTCAACGCCGTACCGGAGCAGCTCGCCGAGGTCTTCTCCTCGCGCCCGGAGGTCCTGGCGCACAACGTCGAGACCGTGCCCCGCATCTTCAAGCGCATCCGCCCCGCCTTCCGCTACGACCGCTCGCTGGAGGTGCTCACGCGTGCCCGCGAGGACGGTCTGGTCACCAAGTCCAACCTGATCCTCGGCATGGGCGAGACGCGCGAGGAGGTCAGCGAGGCGCTGCGCGACCTGCACGGCGCCGGCTGCGAACTCATCACGATCACCCAGTACTTGAGGCCGTCCGCGCGCCACCACCCCGTCGAGCGCTGGGTGAAGCCGCAGGAGTTCGTCGAACTCAGCGAGGAGGCCGAGGAGATCGGCTTCGCGGGCGTCATGTCCGGGCCGCTGGTGCGCTCTTCGTACCGTGCGGGCCGGCTGTACAAGCAGGCGATCGAGGCGCGTGACGCCCGCGCGGCGTGACCGGGGCCACTCCGGGGCGCGGCCGCGGAGTGACGTTGACCGCATCGGCGTTCGCAGGCTTTGACCGGCTGGTCATCCGCTGGTAACACCTAACGGTGACGATGGCTGCACATACCGTTCCTGGCCGCTGACGGCAGCCATGTGAGACACGGAGGGGAACCGCTTTGCGTACGACGCTGCGCGCCCTGGAGAGCTTCGAGCACCTGCTGATGGGCAGGGGCCACCGGACCGCCACCCGGAACGCCTGGACAGCGGTGCTGGAGGACCGCCGCCGGGCCGTGGCGCGTACCGAGGCCCAGCGGGTACTGGAGGCCGCGGCCGACCGGAGGCCGGCCGCCACGTAAACTTCCCCGCATGGCGAGGAAGGAAGACTCCGAGAACAACCCGGGGCGGCTCAAGCAGATCGCTCTGACGTACAAGATGACCCGGCGTGCCGACCGGAAGATCGGCCTGATCCTGGCCGGCGTGGGGCTTGTCACCTTCGGTGTACTCCTCGCCGTCGGCTTCCTGATCGGGCACCCGGTGTACGCGGGCGTGCTGGGCGTGATGCTGGCCCTGCTCGCGATGGCGATCATCTTCGGACGCCGGGCCGAGCGTGCCGCCTTCGGGCAGATGGAGGGCCAGCCGGGCGCCGCCGCGGCCGTGCTGGAGAACATCGGCCGCGGCTGGACGGTCACGCCCGCGGTCGCGATGAACCGCAGCCAGGACGTGGTCCACCGGGCCGTGGGCCGCCCGGGCATCGTCCTCGTCGCGGAGGGCAACCCGAACCGGCTGCGGTCGCTGCTGGCCTCCGAGAAGAAGAAGATGGCGCGGGTCGTCGCGGACGTCCCCGTACACGACTTCACCGTCGGCGACGACGAGGGTCAGGTGGAGCTGAAGAAGCTGCGCACGAAGCTGCTGAAGCTGCCGCGTGTGCTGACCGGCCCGCAGACCACACAGGTCAACGACCGGCTGCGGGCGATGGGCGACCTGATGAGCAACATGCCGATTCCGAAGGGCCCGATGCCCAAGGGCATGCGGATGCCGCGGGGGCAGGGCGGCCGCTGAGGGCCGCGGTCCCGATCTCTTCCACTCTTC
The DNA here is from genome assembly GCF_001751255.1 of Streptomyces nanshensis. Classification (GTDB taxonomy): domain Bacteria; phylum Actinomycetota; class Actinomycetes; order Streptomycetales; family Streptomycetaceae; genus Streptomyces; species Streptomyces nanshensis_A. Next base: position 3,955 of record NZ_LJGW01000677.1, read on the forward strand.
CACGCGTTTCAAGGCGCCCCGTACGTGAAGGCCCGGCCGGAGTCCACGTCTCCGGCCGGGCCTTTCGATGTCCCGTGGCTGTCTCCCGACGTACGGGCGCCCGGTCCATGCGCGTACTTGGGGCGCGTACTTGGGACCGTCTATGTGCGTACCTGGACCGCGCCGGAGATCCGGTCGTGCAGTCCGCGCCCGTCCCGGTCCCAGATCAGCGCCGGAACCGCCAGCGCCAGCAGCACCGTACGCACCGCCGTCCGCCACAGCGCCAGCCGCCCCAGCCCGTCGACGCTGACGACGCGCAGCCCCAGCAGCCGCTTGCCCGGGGTGCAGCCGATCGTGCCGACCGTCAGCAGGCTCATCACGGTGAAGACGCCCAGCGCCCAGTTGTCGGCACGGCGCAGGTCGCCGTCCGCGAACAGCCCGTACGCGACGAGCACGCACAGCGCCCAGTCGATGAACAGCGCGCCCAGCCGGCGTCCGACCGGCGCGATCGAACGGGGGCCCTCCGCGGGCAGTCCGAGCCGCTCGCCGCGGTGGCCGAAGTCCGCCCCCATGTCCTCGGCGGCGGCGCGGGGGCCCGAGAGCCAGGAGCCGATTGCGTCCCTGTTGTTCACGCAGCCACCGTATCGCGGCCTGGAAATGACCTTGTTCGCAGGTCACCGGGTATCGACCGGGCAGTGGTTAACATCGGCGAAACAGTCGGGTCACGCTCGAGAAATCGCGTCTGCCTATCGTCGGCCCCAGCGCGCGCCACCGCACTGGCCTGCGTACCAGCAATCCCGTCCCTCCGCGGCGGGAGTAGGAGGATGGATGTTCCAGAACGCCGCCGAGGCCAAGAAATTCATCGCGGACAACGACGTGAAGTTCATCGACGTCCGTTTCTGCGATCTGCCGGGCATCATGCAGCACTTCACGGTGCCGGCCGAAACCTTCGACCCGGACGAGAACCTGATGTTCGACGGTTCCTCGATCCGCGGTTTCCAGGCCATTCACGAGTCGGACATGGCGCTCGTCCCCGACCTCAGCACGGCGCGGCTGGACCCCTTCCGCGGGGAGAAGCACCTCAACATCAACTTCTTCATCCACGACCCGATCACGGGCGAGCAGTACAGCCGTGACCCGCGGAACGTGGCGAAGAAGGCCGAGGCCTACCTCGCCTCCTCCGGCGTCGCCGACACCGCCTTCTTCGGCCCCGAGGCGGAGTTCTACGTCTTCGACGACGTGCGCTTCGAGACCAAGGCCAACGCCGGTTACTACCACATCGATTCGGAGGCCGGCGCCTGGAACACCGGCACCATCGAGGACGGCGGCAACCGCGGTTACAAGGTCCGCTACAAGGGCGGCTACTTCCCGGCACCGCCCGTCGACCACTTCGCCGACCTGCGCGCCGAGATCACCCTCGAACTGAACAAGGCCGGACTCCAGGTCGAGCGCCAGCACCACGAGGTGGGCACCGCCGGACAGGCTGAGATCAACTACAAGTTCAACACGCTGCTCGCCGCCGCCGACGACCTGATGCTCTTCAAGTACATCGTGAAGAACACCGCCTGGCGCAACGGCAAGACCGCGACGTTCATGCCCAAGCCGATCTTCGGCGACAACGGCTCCGGCATGCACGTACACCAGTCCCTGTGGAACGAGGGCTCCCCGCTCTTCTACGACGAGCAGGGCTACGCGGGCCTCTCGGACACCGCCCGCTACTACATCGGCGGCATCCTCCGGCACGCCCCGTCGCTGCTGGCCTTCACCAACCCCACAGTGAACTCGTACCACCGCCTCGTCCCCGGCTTCGAGGCCCCGGTGAACCTGGTCTACTCGCAGCGCAACCGCTCCGCGGCCATGCGCATCCCGATCACGGGCTCCAACCCGAAGGCGAAGCGCGTGGAGTTCCGCGCCCCCGACCCGTCCTCGAACCCGTATCTGGCCTTCTCCGCGCTGCTGATGGCGGGCCTGGACGGCGTCAAGAACAAGATCGAGCCGGCCGAGCCGATCGACAAGGACCTCTACGAACTCGCCCCCGAGGAGCACGCGGGCGTCCCGCAGGTCCCGACCTCGCTCCCGGCCGTTCTCGACGCGCTGGAGGCGGACAACGAGTACCTGCAGGCGGGCGGCGTCTTCACGAGCGACCTGATCGAGACCTGGGTCGACTACAAGCGGGAGAACGAGATCGCCCCGATGCAACTGCGGCCGCACCCGCACGAGTTCGAGCTGTACTTCGACATCTAAAAGGGCATCTGAACTGCGAAAACGCAGTTCGAGCTTTCGTCGTCGGTGCAGGTCAGCGGCTCGCTGA
>NZ_LJGW01000680.1 GCF_001751255.1 Streptomyces nanshensis
GTGTACGAGGCGACCGCCGGACCGAGCAGCGCCGCACCGAGGGTGGCGGCGCGGCCCACGCGCGGCAGCCGTCCGCCGAGGTCGCACAGGGCGGCCGTGCCCGCGGCCGGTCCGTACGCCGCGAGCAGCCACGAACCGACGCTCATGGGAGACGTCGGCTTGAACACCCGGAGCATGTTGACGAACCGGCCCGGACGGCCGAGGTCGTGGATGAGCGCTGCCGTCGACCCGGCGACGCCCAGCGCCGACGCGGTCTTCGCGGCGCGGGCCATGACGGGGCGCCGGGTCAGCTCCGCGCCTGCCGCGAGCACCGAACCGGCACCGGCCAGTCCGCCGAGGAAGAAGTAGCCGGCGATGTTCACCGGCTGCCAGGCGGGCCGGTTGAGCACGGGCCTGCCGTAGTACGAGGTGAACTCGGCGTCGGGCACCACCGTCTGCTCGCCCTTGCCGCGCCGCCTGCCGCCCGCGCGGTGCCTGCCCCTGCCCTTGCCGCCGGACGGCCCGGGACGCCGCTCCCGCTCCCGCCGCTCCTTGCGGCCGTTCCCCTCCCGCGGCCCGCGAGCGGACCCGCCCGTGGACCGTCCCGTCAGATCCTGGCCGCCCACCAGGGCCGCACGTCCGGGACGTACGCCGCGCAGCCCCTCCTTCGTGACGTCGGCGACGCTTCCCGACTCCCGTTCCTCCGCGGGGTTTCCGTAGATCTCGCCGGGCCTGTAGCCCTGCCTGTGCCCGTTGCCGCTCATGCCCCTCCCGTGCCCGCGGGCTCCGCCGCCGGGGGTCTCGCCGCTCATCGCCAGAACCTCCTCGCCGGTGCGGAGTTGCGGCCGTGCGCCGCGAAGACGGCGGCCAGTCCGCCGAGCAGCGTCAGCGCCGCCGCTCCCGCGTGCCGCCACATGGCGGGCAGATCGCGGGTGGTGACCTGCGGGTCGGGCGGCAGCCCGTAGACCTCGGGCTCGTCCAGCAGCAGGAAGAACGCGCCGTCGCCGCCGACGCCGTCCTCGGGATCGTGGCCGTAGAGCCGTGCGTCGCTCACGCCCGCCTCGCGGAGCTGGTCGACGCGCTCCTGCGCCCGCACCCGCAGCTCCTCCAGCGGCCCGAACTGGATGGAGTCCGTGGGGCACGCCTTCGCGCAGGCCGGCTCCTGTCCGGCGCCGAGCCGGTCATAGCACATCGTGCACTTGAACGCCCGCCCGTCGTGCGGCCGTTGCTCGATGACGCCGTACGGGCAGGCCGGTACGCAGTAGCCGCAGCCGTTGCAGATGTCCTCCTGGACGACGACGGTGCCGAACTCCGTACGGAAGAGGGAACCGGTCGGGCACACGTCGAGGCAGGCCGCGTGCGTGCAGTGCTTGCAGACGTCGGAGGACATCAGCCAGCGCAGCTCGCCGCGCCCGTCCCCGTTCCCGTCCGCGTCCCCAGCCCCGGCGCCGTGGCCCGTGCCCGTCCGTTCCGTGCCCGGCGTCGTCGGCGTGATCGCTGCGTCCCCGGGCGGTGTGTCCGACCCCTGCGCGGCCAGGGCGAGGACGTCGACGTGGCTGTGGTCGACGTCCGCGTGCGCGTGCCCGACCGGCTTGGTCTGCTCGATGAACGCCACGTGCCGCCACGTCGAGGCGCCCAGGCCGCCGGAGTTGTCGTAGCTCATCCCGGTGAGGTCGAGCCCGTCCTCCGGGATGGTGTTCCACTCCTTGCACGCGACCTCGCACGCCTTGCAGCCGATGCAGACCGAGGTGTCGGTGAAGAAGCCCATGCGGGGCGGGTGTTCGCCGTCGCCGCCGTACCCGGCGTCCCCGGCCGGGTCTCCCCCCGAGCCTGGCGGCCGGGGGGTGTCACCAGGGCCCGCCAGCAGATTGCGTCCGATGAGCGAGCTCATCCCCGCACCTCCATTCCCGTCGCCTCGCCGATGCCGCCGCGTGCGCGGTACTCCTCCAGCAGCCGCGGCAGGTCGGGGCCGCGGGGGCGCCGCCCGGGGCGGATGTCCGCGGTGAGCGCCTTGACCTCCTGGATGTGCACGTTCGGGTCGAGCGCGATGGACGTCAGCTCGTTCGCGGAGTCGCCCGTCGAGTAGCCGTTGGGCCCCCAGTGGTACGGCAGCCCGATCTGGTGGACCGTACGGCCGCCCGCCCGTACCGGAGACATCCGCTCCGTCACCAGCACCCGCGCCTCGACCGCGCCGCGCGCGGTGACGATCGTCGCCCAGCCCGTGTGCTCCAGGCCCCGCTCGGCGGCCAGTTGGGGCGAGACCTCGCAGAAGAACTCCGGCTGGAGCTCCGCGAGATACGGCGACCAGCGGGTCATGCCGCCGCCGGTGAAGTGCTCGGTGAGGCGGTACGTCGTCACCACGTACGGAAAGACGCCGCTGCCCGGCTCCTTGCCGCTGGGGTGGTAGCGGTTGTGCCCGTCCGCGAAGATCTGCCGCACGGGGCTGCGCTGCTGCCCGTAGAGCGGGTTGGCGACGGGGGAGTCCTGCGGCTCGTAGTGCGTGGGCAGCGGACCGTCGAGGAGCCCCGCCGGCGCGTAGAGCCAGCCCTTGCCGTCGGCCTGCATGATGAACGGGTCGACGCCGCTGAGCGCGTCCGGGCCCGTCGCCCCCGGCTCGGGACGGAAGGACGGCGGCCGGTCCGCGACGAAGTCCGGGTTGTCGTGCCCGGTCCAGCGGCCCTGCTCCGCGTCCCACCACACCAGCGCCTTGCGCGGGCTCCACGGGTCGCCGTCCGGGTCGGCGGACGCGCGGTTGTACAGGATGCGGCGGTTGGCGGGCCAGGCCCAGGCCCACTCGGCGGCGATCCAGTCCTGCTCGGTGTGCGGCTTGCGGCGCGCGGCCTGGTTGACGCCGTCCGCCCGCACACCGCAGTAGATCCAGCAGCCGCACGACGTCGAACCGTCGTCCTTGAGCTGCTGATAGCGGCTGAGGGGGCGGCCGTCCGCGTCGCGGCCGTTGATCTCGGCGAGCACGGCCTCGGCGCTCGGCTCGCGCAGCGCGCCCTCCGTCGGGTAGTCCCAGGCGAGGTCGAGTACGGCACGGTCCATCGGGTCGGCGGAGTCCTTCAGCCGCTCCCGGATGCGCCTGCCGAGGTGGTAGACGAACCACAGGTCGCTGCGCGCCTCGCCGTCCGGCTCCTTCGCCGCGTGGTGCCACTGCACATACCGGTTGGTGTTGGTGAACGAGCCGGCCTTCTCGGTGTGCGAGGCCGCGGGGAAGAAGAAGACCTCGGTGCCGATCTCCTCCGTACGCAGCTCGCCGCTCTCGATCTCCGGGCCGTCCTTCCACCACGTCGCCGACTCCACGAGCGAGAAGTCCCGTACGACCTGCCACTCCAGCGAGGCCATTCCCAGGCGCTGCATACGGGAGTTGGCGGACCCGACGGCCGGGTTCTCCCCCATGAGGAAGTAGCCCTTGCACACGCCGTCGAGCTGGTTGAGCACGGTGTCGTACGTGCTGTGCGAGCCGGTGAGCCGGGGCAGATGGTCGAAGCAGTAGTCGTTGCCGACGGTGGCGGCGTCGCCCCAGTACGCCTTGAGCAGGCTGACGAGGTAGGAGCGCATCTCGCCCCAGAAGCCCTTGTCGGCCCGTACCGCCTCGACGAACGTCTCCAGGTCCTCGTTCTCGTGCGCGTGCGGCATCGGGATGTAGCCGGGCAGCAGGTTGAACAGCGTGGGGATGTCGCTGGAGCCCTGGATGCTGGCGTGGCCGCGCAGCGCCTGGATGCCGCCGCCGGGGCGGCCGATGTTGCCCAGCAGAAGCTGGAGGATGCAGGCGGTACGGATGTACTGGGCGCCGACGGTGTGCTGCGTCCAGCCCACCGCGTAGCAGAACTCGCTGGTGCGGTCCGGGCCGGAGTTCTCCACGAGCGCCCGGCACACCTCAAGGAACGTCTCCCGCGGGATGCCGCAGGTCTCCTCGACCGTCTCCGGGGTGTAGCGCGAGAAATGCCGCTTGAGGATCTGGTAGACGCAGCGCGGATCCGTCAGCGTGCGGTCCTGACGGGACTCGGCCTCGCCCTTGAGGCCGGGCCCGCCGGAGCCGGCCGTCTCCGCCTTGCCGGAGCCGGCCGGGGCGCGGGAGCCCTGGACGCGCTCGTCGTAGAGCGCGTCACGGTCCCCGGACGCGGCCTGTATGGTGCCGCCGCCCTCGTACTGCCAGGACTGCATGTCGTAGCGGCGGGAGTCAGGGCTGAGCCCGGAGAAGAGGCCGTCGAGGTCCTCGGTGTCCTGGAAGTCCTCGCTGACGATCGTGGCCGCGTTGGTGTAGTCGAGGACGTACTCGCGGAAGTCCGAGCCGGTGCTGAGGACGTGGTTGACGATGCCGCCGAGGAAGGCGATGTCGGTGCCCGCGCGGATCGGCACGTACAGATCGGCCAGGGCACTCGTCCGTGTGAAGCGCGGATCGACGTGGATCACTTTGGCGCCGCGCGCCTTGGCCTCCATCACCCACTGGAAGCCGACGGGGTGCGCCTCCGCGAAGTTGGAGCCCTCGATGACGATGCAGTCGGAGTTCTGAAGGTCCTGCAGGAAGGTGGTGGCGCCGCCGCGGCCGAAGGACGTGCCGAGCCCGGCGACCGTCGAACTGTGGCAGACCCGCGCCTGGTTCTCGACCTGGACCACGCCCAGCGCCGTGAACAACTTCTTGATCAGGTAGTTCTCTTCGTTGTCGAGGGCCGCGCCGCCCAGCGAGGCCAGCCCGAGCGTGCGGTTGACGCGCAGTCCCTCGTGCTCCCACTGCCAGGTCTCCCGGCGGGTGCGGATCACCCGCTCCGCCACCATGTCCATGGCGGTCTCCAGATCCAGCCGCTCCCACTCCGTCCCGTACGGGCGCCGGTAGAGCACCTCGTGGCGGCGGGCGTCGCCGGTGGTGAGCTGGAGGGTCGCCGCGCCTTTGGGGCACAGCCGGCCGCGGCTGACGGGGGAGTCCGGGTCGCCCTCGATCTGGACGACCTCGCCGTCCTTGACGTAGACGTTCTGGCCGCAGCCGACGGCGCAGTACGGGCAGACCGACTTGACGATCTCGTCCGCGTCCTCGGTGCGCGGGCTCAGTCCGCGGGTGTACGCGGAGGAGGCGGCGGCGCCGCGCCCCAGCGGATCGTCCCCCGTGAGCTGCCGGTACACGGGCCAGCTCTCCAGCCAGGTGCGCACACCCATCGCCGTCCTCCGTCCACGCGGGGTCCTCGGATCGCGCGGGACCAGTGCCCTTCTCGCGCGGGTTTACGCGTGGGAGGAGGGCAGACGGCGGCGGGTGCGGGCACGGTCGGGCACGGTCGGGTGCGAGTGGGCACGGGCGGGTACGGACGGGGCCGGGAGCGGGCGCGTACGCGGTGTGCGCCCTCGCTCGCGGCCCCGCGCCGTCACACGTCCCGGCGGTTGAGCAGGAGGTACGCGCAGGTCAGGGTGACCGCCGTCACGATGGCGAGGATGCCCAGCAGCGGCCAGCCCGTCGCGGTCTGGTCGTCCGACATGGGGATGCGGTACAGCGACGCGAGACCGTTGAGGGGCGAGTACTCCATGAGCACCTCGCGCACCTTCTCCAGCGTCTCGCCCACCATGAACAGCGCGAGCACCAGCGGCAGCAGCACCAGCCCCATCATCGTCGTGATGGCACCGGCCGAGTGCCGCAGCAGGGCGCCGACCGCCAGCGCCAGCAGGCCCAGCAGCGCGACGTACAGACCCGCGCCGACGGTGGCGCCGAGCCACTGGCTGCCGTCGGCGACCAGTTCGCCGTTCTCCACGGAGTCCTTCAGGGCGTCCACCTTCTCGGCGTACGCGGGGACCTTCTGGCCGCTGAGCATCGTGGAGTTGATGAGCGCGGTGATCGAGCAGGCGGCCGTCGTCATGACGAAGGCCAGCAGGAAGAAGATCAGCGACTTCGCGACGAGCACGCGTCCGCGCTTGGGGCACGCGGTCATGGTCGTACGGATCATGCCGGTGCCGTACTCGGACGTGACGACCAGCACGCCCAGCGTGATGACGCAGATCTGTCCGAGCATCAGCCCGAAGAGGCCGGGGGCGAGCAGCGGCATCCCCACGAAGTCGGTACCGCTGAGGCCGAGCGCGGTCAGCAGACCGATGCCGACGACGAGGGCGAACATCACGCTGAGCGTCCACACCGTGGAGCGCACGGAACGGATCTTCGTCCACTCCGAGACGATCGCGTGGCCGAGGTGCGTCCGCGTGACGGGGATGGGCGAGGTGTAGCCGTTGCCGGGGGCCGGTGCGCCCTGGGGCCCGCCGTGGAAGGCGGCCTGCGGCGGCGCGGTCGCGGTCGCGACGGCACCGGGCGCCTGCTGCGGGCCG
>NZ_LJGW01000679.1 GCF_001751255.1 Streptomyces nanshensis
CGCGGCACGCGGCCGTGCCGACGCCCGCGTCGAGCGGCGCGTGCGCAAGCTGCTGCGGCGGATGACCGTCGAGGAGAAGTTCGGGCAGCTCCAGCAGCTCACCTGGAACCCGGACACCGGCCCCGGCGAGGGCCAGAACGAGAAGGCCCGGGAGGCCGCCGCCGAGGGCCGGTTGGGCTCCGTCCTCAACATCACGGGCGCCGAGGAGTGCAACGAACTCCAGCGCTACGCCGTCGAGGAGTCCCGGCTCGGCATCCCCCTCGTCTTCGGACTCGACGTCATCCACGGGTTCCTGACGACGTTTCCCGTGCCGCTGGCGCAGGGCGCCTCCTTCGACCCCGGTGTCGTCACCGCGGACGCCGAGGTCAGCGCCCGCGAGGCCGCGTCCTGGGGCGTGCACTGGACGTTCGCGCCGATGGCCGACGTCAGCCGCGAGCCGCGCTGGGGCCGCATCGCCGAGGGCAGCGGCGAAGACCCGTATCTCACCGCCGAGTTGACCGCCGCGAAGGTACGCGGCTACCAGGGCGAGGACTACTCGGAGAAGGGCCGGCTCGCCGCCTGCGCCAAGCACTTCGTGGGCTACGGCTTCCCCGAGGGCGGCCGCGACTACAACACCGTGGACATCTCCGAGCGCCGCCTGCGCGACATCGCGCTCCCGCCGTTCAAGGCGGCCGTGGACGCGGGCGTGGCCACCGTGATGGCGTCCTTCAACACCGTCAACGGCGTTCCCGCGCACGCCAATCGGCACACCCTCACCGGCATCCTCCACGAGGACCTCGGCTTCGACGGCTTCGTCGTCGGCGACTACAACGGCGTGCAGGAACTGATCCCGCACGGCGTCGCCGCCGACGGCGCGGACGCGGCGGCGCTCGCCCTCGGGGCCGGCGTCGACATGGAGATGGTCAGCACCACCTACGCCGACAACGGCCCGGAGCTGCTGAAGTCCGGCCGCATCGACCGGCAGCGGCTGGACGACGCCGTGACCCGCATCCTGCGCGTCAAGGTCCGCATGGGCCTCTTCGAGAACCCGTACACCGACGAGGACGGCCAGATCGCGGAACCGACCGCCGCCGCCCGCCGAAACGCCCGCGAGGCGGCCGCGCGCTGCGCCGTCCTGCTCAAGAACGACGACGCCACCCTGCCCTTCGGCAAGGACCTCTCCCGGCTCGCCGTCGTCGGGCCGCTCGGCGACGACACCCAGGAGCTGCACGGCACATGGGCGGGGCCCGGCGCGGGCAAGTTCCCCGCCGTCTCCGTGCTGGAGGGCGTGCGCAAGGCCGCACCGGACGCGAAGGTCACCTTCGCCCGCGGCTGCGACGTCACCGGCGAGGAGACCGGCGGCCTGTCGAAGGCGGTGGCCGCCGTACGGTCCGCGGACGCGGCGGTCGTCGTCGTGGGCGAGAAGGCGAGCCACAGCGGCGAAGCCGCCTGCCGCAGCGACATCACGCTGCCCGGCGTGCAGGAGGAGTTGATCCGCCGGGTCGCCAAGACCGGCAAGCCGTTCGTGGTGGTCGTCCTCGCGGGCCGGCCGCTGGTGCTCTCCGGCGTCGTCGGGCACGCCCCGGCGGTGCTGGCGGGCTGGCACCCCGGCCTGGAGGGCGGCAACGCCGTCGCGGACGTGCTCTTCGGGGACGTCAACCCGGGCGGCAGGCTGCCGGTGACCTTCCCGCGCGCGGTCGGCCAGGTCGCCGAGTACTACGCGCACGAGAACACCGGCCGCCCCTACGAGGCGGACAACAAGTACACCTCCAAGTACCTGGATCTGGCGCACGGTCCGCTCTTCCCCTTCGGACACGGGCTGAGCTACACCGCCTTCGCGTACTCCCGGCTGACGCTGAGCGAGCAGAGCGTGAGCGCACGGTCCGTACGGGACGGGAGCGCGACGGTACGGGCGTCGGTGACGGTGGAGAACACCGGCAGCCGCAAGGGCGACGAGGTCGTACAGCTCTACATCCGCGACAAGGTCGCCAGCATCGCCCAACCCGTGCGCAGGCTGCGGGGGTTCGAGCGGATCACGCTGGACGCGGGGGAGAGCCGCACGGTCTCCTTCGAACTGGGCGCGGCCGACCTCGGCTTCCACACCAACGACCCGTCCGGCGAACTCCTCGTCGAGCCGGGCGAGTTCGGCGTCTACGCCGGAGGCAGCTCGGAGGCGGAGCTGCACACCACCCTCACGCTCACCTGAGCCGGCTCACCTCGACCGGCCGTCGTCCGGGGCCTCTTCGCGTACGGCGCGGGCCACGGCGGCGGCCACGGCCGCCAGCAGCGCGACGCTGGTCAGCGCCGCCGTCAGCGAGAACCACTCGGCGAGGAAGCCGATGGCGACGGGGCCGATCAGCATCCCGCCGTAGCCGAGCGTGGAGGCGGCGGCCACGCCGTCGGGGCCGGCGAGCGCGCCGGCCCGGGCGACGGCCACGGGGAAGAGGTTGGCCAAACCGACGCCCGTGACGACGAAACCGGCGAGGACGAGCCAGACCTGCGGCGCCAGCGCGGCCAGCAGCATCCCCGCGGCGGCGGTCAGCCCGCCCAGCCGCAACAGGCGGCCCTGGCCGAGGCGTTCGAGCAGCCACGTACCGCCGAGCCGGCCCGCGGTCATGGCGAGCGCGAAGACGGAGTAACCGGCGGCGGCCACGCCCGGACCGGCGTGCAGATCCTCGGTGAGATGCAGGGCGCTCCAGTCCGCGAGCGCGCCCTCCCCGTACGCCGTGCACAGCGCGACCAGTCCCAGCAGGACAACGACGCGCCGCGCCGTACGGGACGTGCCGCGGGGGCGTACGGTGTCGCCGTCCCCGTGGCCGTCGGCCGCCTGGGACGGGACCGGTGCCGCAGCCGCGTCCGGTGCGGACTCCGGGACCGGCCCCGGCGCGGGTGCCGGGACGGTGAGCAGCACCCGCCCCGCGAGCACCGTGAGCACCAGCCCCGTTGCCGTGAGCAGCAGCAGATGACGCGTCGGCGTCAGATGCGCCGCCAGCAGACCGCCGACTCCGGCACCCGCCATGCCGCCCAGGCTGAACGCGGCGTGGAAGCTCGGCATCACCGGGCGGCGCAGCGCGGCGATCAGATCGACGGCGGCGGCGTTCATGGCGACGTTCACACCGCCGTAGGCTGCCCCGAACACAAGGAGCACGAGACCGAGGGACACGGCGGAGTGGGTCAGCGGGGGCAGCGCGACACTGAGGGAGAGCAGCGCTCCCGCGGCGACGGTCACCCGGTGGTTGCCCACGCGGCGGCACAGGCGCCCGGTGAGCATCATCGTGACGACCCCGCCCGCGGAGACGCCGAGCAGCGCCAGTCCCAGCGCGCTGGGAGAGGCGCCCGTCTGCTCCTTGATCGCGGGGATGCGGACCACCCAGCCGGCGAAGACGAAGCCGTCGAGGGCGAAGAAGACCGTGATCGCGGTACGGAGACGGCGCAGGCCGGGAGCAGGGGAGCGGACGTCGCCGCGGCCGCGGAGCCCCGTTGCTCCGGCAAGCGCCGACCGTATTTTGTTCAGTGTCGGCACAAAGCGAGAATAGAGGGGTGACCCCCACGCGTACAACCAAACTGGAGCGAGGCCGCAGCGTCCTGGGCCCGGCACTGGAGCTGATCCACACCGGCAGAGCGCCCACGCGGGCCGCGCTCACCGCCGAACTCGGCGTGACCCGGGCGACCGCCGGAGCCGTCGCCGCCGAGCTGGAGTCGCTCGGCCTGATCACGGTGGACTCGCGTCCCGGCGCCGCCTCGGGCACCCAGGGACGCCCCTCCCACCGGCTCGCGGTCGACCCCGGCGGACCCGTCGTGCTCGCCGCGCAGGTGCACGCCGACGGATTCCGCGCCGCGCTCGTCGGGCTCGGCGGTCACATCGTCGCCACCGCGCCCGCACGCCGCGCGGTCGCGGCCGACCCGGCGCAGATCCTCGGCGACGTCGTCGAGGCCGGGGCCGGGCTGCTGGAGAGCACCGGGCGGCGCTGTGTGGGGGCGGGGCTGGCCGTGCCGTCCGCCGTCGCCGAGCCCGAGGGCACCGCGATCAATCCGCTGCACCTCGCATGGGAAGTGGGCGCCCCCGTACGGGAGATCTTCACGCACGCCCTCGCACAGGCCCGTATCAGCGGACCGTCCGGGGAGAGCACCGCGCCCGGACACACGGCCAACGACATCAACCTCGCCGCCCTCGCCGAGCACCGGCACGGCGCCGGGCGCGGCGCACAGCATCTGCTCGTCGTGGGCACCGGACACCGCGGCGTCGGCGGCGCCCTCGTCCTCGACGGGCGCCTGCACACCGGGAGTTCGGGCCTGGCCCTGGAGGTCGGGCATCTGACCGTCGACCCCGTCGGGCGCCCGTGCCACTGCGGCAGCCGCGGCTGTCTGGACGTCGAGACCGACCCCCTCGCCTTCCTGGAGGCCGCCGGGCGCGACCCCGGTCCCGAGGTCTCCCTGCTGGAGCGCTCGCAGGAGCTGATCCGTACCGCGTACGAGACCGACACCGCCGTACGCGGCGCGGTCGGGACCCTCATCGACCGGCTGGGGCTGGGCCTCGCCGGCCTCGTCAACATCCTCAACCCCGACCGCGTCGTCCTCGGCGGGCTGCACCGCACCCTGCTGGAGACCGACGGCGACCGGCTGCGCACCGTCGTCGCCGACTCCAGCCTGTGGGGGAGGAGCGGCAGCGTGCCGGTGCTGCCCAGCTCGCTGGCGCACAACAGCCTTGTGGGCGCGGCCGAGTTGGCGTGGCAGCCGGTCCTCGACGATCCGCTGGGAGCGCTGACGGCGTGACGGGAGTGCACATCAGAGCCGGTGCCGAACGGGACCTGCGAAGGCTTCAACTGGCCGAGCGCGCGGCCGGATCCCTCTTCCGCGAACTGGGCATGGACCGGGTCGCCGACGACGCCCCGCCGCCGCTGCCCGTGCTGCGCCGCTACGTGCACAGGGGCGGCCTCTGGGTCGCGGTACGGGACGGCAGCGAGGACGGGGACGGCAGTGAGGACGGAGACGGCGGCAGCGGCGGGGACGGCGGCGGGCACCGGTCCGAGTACGACGGGGACGCGGAGGAGACGCCGGTCGCCTACGTCATGACCGAACCCGTGGACGGCGCCCTCCACATCGAGCAGGTCACCGTCCACCCCGCCAGCGCGCGGCGCGGCATCGGCCGCGCCCTCATCGAGCACGTCGCCCGCCGGGCCGCTGCCGCCGGGCACCCCGCGCTGACGCTGTGCACCTTCGCCGAAGTCCCGTGGAACGCCCCGTACTACGAGCGCTGCGGCTTCCGCGTGCTGGCGGAGGACGAACTCACGCCCGGCCTGCGCCGCATCCGCGCCGAGGAGACCCACGCGGGCCTGGACCGGTGGCCGCGGGTGTGCATGCGCCGTGAACTCGCCGCGTCCCGTGGGGAATCGGAGTCCGCGGGGCCGTAGGCTCGGGGGCGTGATGTCACCGGAGATCGCCGAGAGCCGCTATGTCAGCCTGACGACGTTCAAGCGGGACGGTACGGCCGTGGCCACCCCCGTCTGGGCCGTCGAGGACGACGGGGAGCTGCTGGTGTGGACGCGCGACGACAGCGGCAAGGTCAAGCGGGTGCGCAACGGCGCCCGTGTGACCGTCGCGCCCTGCGATGTGCGCGGCCGTACCGCAGAGGGCGCGGAGCCCGTCGAGGGCACCGCGCGGCTGATGACGGAGGAGGGCGGGCTGCGCCGGGTACGCCGGGCGATGGCCCGCAAGTACGGCTGGCAGTTCCGTATGACCGACGGCGGCGGGGCGCTGCTGCGGCTCGGCAAGCGCCCGCACGTCGGGATCGCCGTCACGCTCTGAGGGCGCAGCTCTCGCGCGGGAGCGCCGCTCCGTCCAGGCTGCGCGGTCCGCGGCAGCCGCCGGGCCTGCGCGTACTCCCGCGGAGGTAGCACGGGAGCCGTCGGCCGTACGACGACGCGGGCACCCTCACCGGGCCACTCTCGATGGCGAAGGACGACACAACAGCCTTTCGCGACCGAGGAGTCGACCGGAGATGTTCGAACTCGCATGGCACGACGGAGCGGGCCCCGGCCCGTGGATTCTCTTCTTCCCCCTCGTCTGGGCGGCGGTGATCGCCGGGGTGGTCCTGCTGCGGCGCACCGTCTGGCGCGGCCGCCGCGCTCCCTGGCACGGCTTCGCCACGGGCGGCCATGGTCCCGGCCCGGCACCGGCGGGCGGCCCCCGCAGCGAGAGCCCCGTGGATCTGCTCGGACGGCGCTTCGCACAGGGCGACATCGACGAGGACGAGTACTGGCGGCGGTTCTCGGTGCTCCAGGAGGGCGGCCGGCCGTATCCGGACGCCCCGGCGTGAGCCGCCCGCGCTGCCCGGCCCCGTGCGCCGCCGAACCGCCGGCGTAC
>NZ_LJGW01000682.1 GCF_001751255.1 Streptomyces nanshensis
TAGGGCTCCGCCGCCCCCGCGCACACCAGCCACAGCGGCACGTCGTGCGCGGCGGCCTCCGCGGCGCCCCACTCCACGGCGGCGAAGCCGCCCGCGGAGCCGTCGACTCCGACGGCGACCGGACCCGTGGTCACCGGCCGGTTCACAGCGTCACGTCCGGCCAGCCGAACGCGGCCCGTGCCTTCGGCGGCAGCGGTCCCGCGCCCACCCCCTGCAGATCGCGGTCGGCCGCGCGCATCATCTGCCGGCCGAGTTCGGCCATGGCGCGGCTCGCGGCGAGTTCGTCGCCGATCTCGGGGATGTCCACGTCCTCCGGGTTGCAGCGGGCGACCCCGCGCCCGGAGAGCGTCGTCTCGCCGGTGTCGAGGACCGCGCGGGCGGTCGTGGTGCCCTCCTCCTCGTACAGGAAGATGTGTACGTTCCATTCGCGTGTGTGCGGCATGGTGACCTCCTTGGGCGCGCTGTTGCGCTCTCGTGCGCTCCGTTTCCCGGGCGCGGTCTGTCCCCGAGTGCGGTCTGCGGTTGTCGGTTCCGGCCTGGAGGGGGCCGGGCTCTGGGCCGTCAGACGCGTTCCGGCGGCGCGAGGATCTCGCTCTCGATCCGGTTGCGGACCTGGTCGGTCAGCGACTTGAGCCGGTCGGAGAAGACGGGACGCGGTGCGAGCGGGCCCGTGATCCGCCGTGCCTCCGGCGGGAGTTGGGCCACGTCCGCGGCGAAGCGTTCATGGGCCTCGCGCAGCGGCGGCGCCTCGCTCATCCGCCGTCCGCCGTGCATCACCGGCCGCATCAGGGGCCGGTGCCCGGACGGTGCCTGCTCGTGCCGCAGCGCGATCACGTCCGAGCAGCCCTGCCCGCGGAAGATCTGCTTCGACCCGGGGGCCGTGATCTTCGCGGAGGAGAGCTTCATGACGGGACGTCCGTCGTAGGCGACCAGCTTGTACGCGGAGTCCAGATACGGCGCGTCCGCGGAGACGCCGACCTTGGTGCCCACCGCGTACACGTCGATGGGGGCGCCCTCGCGCACCAGCCGGTTCACGCGGTACTCGTCCAGGCCGCCGCTCGCAACGATCCGCACCCGCGTCAGCCCGGCCGCGTCCAGGATGCGCCGGGCCCGTGCCGCGAGCGCGCCCAGGTCGCCGCTGTCCAGCCGTACGGCCGAATTCCCGCCCAGCCCGCGGGACTTGATCACCCGGGCCGCGGTGCGCACGCCCGCGTCGGTGTCGTAGGTGTCGACGAGGAAGGTCACCGGGCCGCCGGGGTGGGCGCGGGCGAAGGCGTGGAAGGCGGCCTCCTCGGTGTGGAACGCCTCGACGTACGAGTGCGCCATCGTGCCGATCGCGGGCAGCCCGAGCGCGGCCGCGGCCTCGACGTTGCTCGTACCGCCGAAGCCCACGAGGGCGCCGACGCGCGCCGCGTCGTACCCGGCCTGTAGCCCGTGCGTCCTGCGCATCCCGAAGTCCATGACGGGACGGCCCGCCCCGGCCAGCACGCACCGCGCCGCCTTGGAGGCGACGGCGGTCTGGTGGCTGAGCAGATTGAGCACGTACGTCTCGACGAGCTGTGCGACGGGCAGCGGCGCGGTGACCTCGATCAGCGGCTCGTTCGCGAAGACGACGGTGCCCTCGGGCACGGCCCGCACCTCGCCGTCGAAGGCCGTGCCCAGCAGCGGCACCAGGTCGCGGGCCGGGCGGCCGAGGGCGGCGGCGAAGGCGTCGACGTCGTCGGGCCCGATGCGGTAGCCGGCGAGGTAGTCGAGCGCCGGCTCCAGCCCGGCCGCGACGAGGAAGCCGCGCTCGGCGGGCAGATCGCGTACGAACAGGCTGAACGTCGCCGGCGCCGTCATCTCCTCCCGCACATACGACATCGCCATCGTCAGCTCGTACAGGTCCGTCTTCCTCGCCTCGGACATCTGGTGAGCACCTCCTGGGGGCCGGGTCCGCGCGGCCGTGGCCGCACGGCCCGTGTCAGTCGTGCGGCACGATCGCGACCGGTGCGCGCGCGTGGTGCATGACGGCGTGGGCGACCGTGCCCACGTGCGTGCCGAGCCGTGAACGGCGGTTGCGGCGGCCGACGATCAGCATCGACGCCTGCGACGCCGCCTCCACCAGCAGCCGCGAGGGCTGCCCGATGACGGCCTCGGCCCGCACCTTCACCTCGGGCCGCGCCTCCTGCCAGGGGCGGAGGGTCGCGGCGAGGGCCTGGTTCTGGGCGGCGAGCAGTTCGTTGGTCATCGCGGGCGGCACGGGCAGCGGGCGCATCCCGTACGTCGGGGGGAGGTCCCAGGCGTGTACGACGTGCAGGGGCGTGGCGTGCCGTTCCGCGTGGTCGAAGGCGAAGGCGATCAACTCGTCGCAGGGACGCCCCAGATCGAGGCCGAGGAGGATGTCGCCGCCGGGGGACTCGGTCGCCGGATCGCCGCCGTGCTCCGGGCCCGCGCCCGTTCCCGTCTCCGTCCCGTACGGCCGTCCCGGCTGCGCCTCCTCGTCGCGGTCGCGGTGCGGGGCGCGGACGAGGACGACGGGGCACGCGGTGTGCGCCACGGTCGGCAGCGCGGTCGAGCCGACGATGAACCCGAGGACGGTGCCGAGGCCTCGCGACCCGAGGACGAGCAGCTCCGTCTCGGCGGAGGCGTCCGCGAGGACGTGCGCCGGGCGGCCCGCGACCATCTCGACGGTGACGGCCAGTTCGGGCATGCGGGTGTTGAGGTCGTCCAGGGCCTCGTTGGTGATCGTCTGCGCCCACTCGCGTTCGACCTCGTCGTCCGCGATGGGCGAGTACGGATAGGCGCCCGTCTCCCGTACCTGGACGAGCTGGAGCGTGCTGCCGCGTGCGAGCGCCTCGCGGGCCGCCCAGTCGACCGCGGCCAGGCTTTCCCGCGTACCGTCCAGTCCCACCGTGACGGTCTGGAACATGGCGCCTCCCTCTCCCGGGCTTCCCTCCCGGCTCCGGACACCGCGCGACGTGCGTGCTCTGAGTCCAGACTCCACCGGCGCCCGTGCGCGGCCGAGAGGCCGGGAGGCCCGAGCGGTGGGCCGAAGGTCCCGCTGCGGGCGCCGGAGCGGGCCGCTCGGACGCGGGCCGTGGGCCGGGCGGCCCATGCAGGCGGCGCCCGTGCGGCGCCAGCCTGGGAGCAGGTCTCCGCACGGGGACGGGCTCTCCCACGCCCGCGTCCCCGTACGCCGGAGACGGGACCCGCAGGAGCACGGGAGGAGCGTGACCATGAAGGCGATGGTCTTTCACGAGCCCGGCAGGGCCGCCTGGGAGAGCGTCCGGGACCCGGACATCCAGGACTCGCAGGACGTCGTCGTACGGGTGGAGACCACCACCATCTGCGGCACCGACCTGCACATCCTGAGCGGCGACGTCCCCGGGGTGGTGCCGGGCACGGTGCTCGGGCACGAGGCCGTCGGCGAGGTGGTCGAGGCCGGGCGCGACGTGCGGACGGTGCGTCCCGGCGACCGCGTCCTCGTCTCCTGCATCACGGCCTGCGGACGCTGCCGCTTCTGCCGCCAGGGCGTCTACGGACAGTGCCGCGGCGGCGGTGGCTGGCGGCTCGGGAACAGCATCGACGGCACCCAGGCCGAGTACGTACGCGTGCCCTTCGCGGACCACTCGGTGCATCTGCTGCCCGGCGGCGTCGAGAGCGAGGACGCGGTGCTCTTCGCCGACATCTATCCGACCGGCTACGAGGTCGGCGTCCTCAACGGGCAGGTGCAGCCCGGCGACACGGTCGTGGTGGTGGGCGCCGGTCCGGTCGGGCTGGCCGCGATCGCCACGGCGCGGCTCTACTCGCCGGACCGTGTCGTCGCCGTCGACCTGACGACGGGACGGCTGGAGGCGGCGGGCCGCTTCGGCGCGGACGCGCGGGTGCTGGCCTCCGACGAGCCGGAACAGCTCGTCGAGGACCTCACCGAGGGGCTCGGCGCGGACGTGACCATCGAAGCGGTGGGCGCACCCGAGACGTTCGAGATGTGCACGCGCATGGTGCGCCCCGGCGGCCACGTCGCCAACATCGGCGTGCACGGCCGGCCCGCGGAACTGCACCTGGAGACCCTGTGGACGAAGGACCTGACGATCCGTACGGGCCTGGTCGACACCTCGTCCACGCCGATGCTGCTGAGCATGCTCGCCGCCGGGCGGCTGCCGACCTCGTCCCTCGTCACGCACGTCTTCGAACTCGGCGCGGCGGAGGAGGCGTACGAGGTGTTCGCGGGCGCCGCGGAGACCGGTGCGCTGAAGGTCGCGCTCAAGGGCCAGCAGATCTACCGGGCGGACAGCTCGTCGCTGGTGACGGTGGCGGGCAGCGGGACGGCGGCGTCCTGACGGAAGGTCCGCGGGGCGTCCCGGTGTGAGGGCCGGGGGGGCGGGAGACGCGGGAGACCGGCGGCGGCCGGGTCGGACGGCACCCGGCCGCCGCCCTTCCGTGCGCTCAGTCCGTCCGCGTTTCCGCGTACTGATCTCGCGGCGGGCTCAGCTCTGCGGTCCGCTGCCCTGCGGCCCGTACAGGTCGAGCAGCCGGGTGCGCGCGGAGTGCAGCCGCCGGGCGACGACACCGGCGACCTGGAAGTACAGCTCACGCCCCAGCACCGGGTCCTCGTCGCACAACTCCCGTACCTTCCGCGCGTCGAACTCCAGGGCGCGCACCGGGGACAGCGCCGTCGCGCCCAAGTGCCAGGCGTACGGCGGGAAGAGCCAGGACCAGCCGAGCAGTTCCTCCGGGCCGAGCGTCTCGACCGTCGCGGCCCGCCGCCCGGGAACGTGCACGTCGAGCGTGACCGAACCGCTGCGCACGATCCAGAACTTCTCGGCGGTGCGGCCCTCTTCGAAGATGCGTGTGCCGCGCGGGAACTGGACCTCCTGGCCCAGCAGCAGCAGCCGTTCCCGGCCCTCGGACGGAAGCGCGGCGATCAGCCGCGGTGCGGTGGCCGTCATGCCGCTCATCATCCGGCGGCACCGCCGCCCCCGCAACCAGCCGGAGCGAACTTGCTCACACCGTGTGCCGGAATGGCGCCGGCGGGTACGCGGGCGGCGGCCCGGAGCACACCGGTGCCCGGCGAGCGGACCGTTCCGCGGAGGGGAGCGGGGGAGCGAAGGAGGCAGCAGTGGCCCAGGCGCCGGCGTCGACGGGGGGAGGCCCACGGGCCGTCCGTGAGCGTGCGGCCCGCCCCGCGCTGTGGCTGGACCGGGCGCGGAACCCCAACAGCCAGGAGCGGCAGACCCTGACGATCATCGTCAAGTGCACGCTCGTGGCGAGCATTTCGTGGTATCTCGCGCACGACGTGATGCGGGCGCAGACACCGGCGTTCGCGCCGTTCTCAGCGGTGCTGATGGTGCAGATCACCGCGTACCGGTCGCTGCTACAGGCGCTGCGCTACGTCGCCGCCGTGGCCGTCGGGGTCTCCCTCCAGGGGCTGTTCGGCGCGCTGGCCGGGCCGACCATGGTCAGCTTCGTCCTCGTCGCCCTGGGCGCGATGACCATCGGACGGTGGCGGCGGCTGGGACAGCAGGGCCCGCAGGTGGCGACCGCCGCCTTCTTCGCCTTCTCCACGTACGCGATGGCGGCCAGCGAGAGCCAGGGCCTGCGGGAGCTGGGGCAGATCCTCGTGCTCGTCCTCATCGGCTGCGGCGTCGGCATCGTGATCAACGTGCTGGTGCTGCCGCCGCTGCGCTACCGCAGCGCCGAGTTCGGCATCCACACCCTGGGCCACAGCCTGGCCGATCTCGCCGCCGAGGCCGGCGAACGCCTCTGCGACGGCGTGTGGGACAAGGAGCACACCGAGTACTGGCGGCACCGCGCGAACCGGCTCGCGCCGCTGGCCGAGCAGGCGCGGTCGTCCGTCAGCACGGCATGGGAGAGCACCCTCCTGCACCCGCGCCGGCTGCTGGACCGCCGGCGCGGCGGCCCTCCCGGCGGCGCCCCCTTCAGCGCCTACCGTCAGCTCGTCGACGCCCTGGAGCGCACCACGTACCAGACGGCCTCGGTGATGCGGAGCATCGACCTGTGGCACCAGGACGCCGAAGGGCCCGCCGAGCACCGGTTCATGCGCGACTACGGCGACTTCCTGTGCCGCTTCGCCGGCATCGCCGAGATCTACGGCCGGCTCGACGAGGACCGGCTGGAGAAGCAGCTCCGCGAGCTGCACACCGCGGGCGAGCGGGCGCACGAGGCCCGCGAGCGGCTGGCCGAACTGGCCGAGGGCGAGGCGTCGTTGCCGCTGAGCGACCCGTCCAGGCCGTTCGGCATCCTCCTCGCGGAGGCCGTACGTCTGCTGGACGAGGCCGACCACATCCACGCCGTACTGGCGCGGGCCGGCGGGCACCGGGACGCGGAGGCGGCGTGACGCCGGGCGCGTGGCGCGCTCGCGCCTCCGGCCCGGCGGTGAGCCCGCT
>NZ_LJGW01000678.1 GCF_001751255.1 Streptomyces nanshensis
AGCCCGGCCGGGGTGCCGCGACGTCCCGTACGAGGGCGCTGAGCCGCTGCCCGGCGGGCGGTTCCAGCCGTGCCTGGTCGAGCGCGGTGAGCGCGGAGGCGGTGAGCCGTCCGATGCGTGCCTCGACGGCGGCGACGGCGCCGAGTCCCGTCAACAGCTCCCGGATCCGGGCGAGTTCGTCCGCGGGCAGCTCCGCGTCGCCGAGCGCGGCGCGCAGCCGCTCCTCCGCGTCGTGCCGTCCGTGGGCGCGCGCCCGCTGGAGCGCGATGGCCATCAGATAGGTGGAGGCGCCGTCGCGGATGTCGTCGCCGGCGGGCTTTCCCGTACGGGCGGGCCCCCCGAAGACGCCGAGGAGGTCGTCGCGGAGCTGGAAGGCGACGCCCGCGCTGCGTCCCGCTCTGCGCAGCGCCGCGATCAGTCCGGGGTCGGCGCCCGCCATGGCCGCGCCGAGATGGAGGGGCCGCTCGACGGTGTACAGGCCGCTCTTGAGGTAGGCGATCCGCAGGGACTCCTCCGGGGAGTCGATGCCGGTTCCCTGTCCGTACAGGTCGAGGTACTGGCCGGCGATGGTCTCGGTGCGCATCGCCTGCCAGGCCGGGCCGACGGCGCGGCGCGCCCTGCTCTCCAGCCCGGCGTTCTCGAAGAGGTCCTCGGCCCACACCAGGGCGAGGTCGCCGGCGAGGATCGCGGCGGAGACCCCGAACGTCTCGGCGTCGCCGCGGAGTCCGGCCGCGCGGTGCCGGTCGGCGAAGGCGACGTGCACGGAGGGGGCGCCGCGGCGCAGCAGCGAGCCGTCCATCAGGTCGTCGTGGATGAGGGCGCACGCCTGGATCAGCTCCAGCGCGGTGGCGACCTTCAGCACCGCGTCGGCTGCGGCGCCGCGTGCCTCGCCGCCGCAGCCGCGCCAGCCCCACCACAGGAACGCGGGGCGGGTGCGTCGGCCGCCGCGCAGGGCGACGTCGGCGAGCAGCCCGACGACGTCCTCGGCGAACCGGCCGCTGCTGCGGGCGGCCTCCTCCCGGCGGGCGGAGATGTGCCGGGTGAGCAGGGCGTCGATGGCGGCGGCCGTGTCGTGGTCCGGGTCGATGCCGAGGGTGCGGACGTCCCGTACGTCCTGGTTCCCTTCGGGTACGCGGGCGCTGGGCCGGCGCGGCATGGCGGCTCCTTCCCGGAAGGTCGGCCCGGCGGCGCGCGTACGCCTCCGCGCTCACGGACGGTGAAGGAAGATCTGCGGGCAGTTTTTCAGCGCCGCCGTCCTCCTGCATCTCGCGCCGGGGCCGTACGGCGGCGTGCGCCGGAGTCGGGAGGCATGCCAGGTCACGGGCATCCGCCGCAGCTCAGGGGGCACCCGGCACGTGGGAGGACGCCCCCGGCCGGCCGGCGGCAGGCGATGCC
Source organism: Streptomyces nanshensis (assembly GCF_001751255.1). GTDB lineage: Bacteria > Actinomycetota > Actinomycetes > Streptomycetales > Streptomycetaceae > Streptomyces > Streptomyces nanshensis_A. The sequence continues at coordinate 1,396 of NZ_LJGW01000678.1, forward strand.
GCGGAAGTACCGCCGGTCGCGGCGGTCCGCACGTGAGAGGGGCCGTGTCCGATGAGCGACATGAAGCAGGAAACCCGGCGCGAGGAGCTCTTCGCGGACTTCGCGAAGGCCGTGACCATGCCCGCGGGCCAGTTGGAGCGCTGGCTGGAGACGGAGGACTCACGTGAAGTGGGCCGGCACAAGGGTCTCGGCGAGAGCCACAGCCACGCGGCGGGACGGCGTGTGCTGCGGCTGCTGCGCACGCCCCGCTCGGAGTTCACCGCGGACGACCTGGTCCATATGCGCAAGGTCGTGCACCACATCGACCGCCAGCTCAAGCACCGTCCGCGGGGCGATGTGAGCAACACCGACTGGCGCTTCGACCTCATGAACTGGGGCCACGACCCGCAGAGTTGACGGCTGGCCGCCACACCCGGGACGTGGCCGAGGGGGTGCCGGGCAGGGGCGGCGGAGCGAGGATGGAGCCATGCTGCTGGCGGACATCGCCCGGACGTCGCGGGAGATCACGACGGTCTCCGGGCGCAAGGAGAAGGTGGCGCTGCTCGCGGAGCTCTTCCGCAGCGCCACCCCGGCCGACGTGCCCGTCGTCGTGACGTATCTGGCGGGACGGCTGCCGCAGCGCCGTACCGGAGTCGGCTTCCGTACGCTCTCCGCCTCCCATCCGCCCTCCCCCGAACCGCAGTTGACCATCGCCGAGGTGGACGCGGCGCTGGAGGAGATCGCCGCCGTACGGGGCAAGGGCGCGCAGGCGGAGCGCAAGCGGCTGCTGGGCGCGCTGTTCTCGGCGGCCACGGAGGAGGAGCAGGACTTCCTCTTCCGGCTGCTGACGGGCGAGTTGCGGCAGGGCGCGCTGGACGCGTTCGCCGTGGAGGGCCTCGCGGAGGCGGTCTCGCTGCCGTCGGACCGGGTGCGGCGCGCGGTGATGTACGGGGGTTCGCTGGGCGCGGTCGCCAGCGCGCTGCTGGAGCGGGGGCCGTCGGCGCTGGAGGAGTTCCGGCTGCGTACGGGCCGTCCGGTGCTGCCGATGCTGGCGCAGAGCGCGAAGAGCGTGCTGGAGGCAGTGGACCGGCTCGGCCCGTGCGCGGTCGAGGAGAAGCTGGACGGCATCCGGGTGCAGGTGCACAAGGACGGCGACAGTGTGGGGATCTACACCCGGACCCTGGACGACATCACCGCCCGGCTGCCCGAACTCGCCGACGTCGCCGCCTCGTTGGCGGCGCACCAGGCCGTACTGGACGGGGAGGTGCTCGCCCTGGACGAGCAGGGCCGGCCGCGCGCCTTCCAGGAGGTCTCGCAGCGCGTGGGGTCGCACGCGGACGTCCCGGCGGCGCGGCTGACGCTGCCGGTCACGGTGCGCTTCTTCGACGTGCTGTCGGTGGACGGACGGGACGTGGCGGACCTGGGAACGGCGCAGCGGCACGAGGAGCTGGCGCGGGTGGTGCCGGAGTCCCTGCGGGTGCGGCGGCTGGTGGTCACGGACCCGGAGACGGACGAAGGGCGGGGCGCGGCCGAGGAGTTCGCGCGGCGTGTGCTGGAGACGGGGCACGAGGGCGTCATGGTCAAGGCGCTGGACGCGGCCTACAGCGCGGGCCGCCGCGGTGCGTCCTGGCTGAAGGTCAAGCCCGTCTTCACGCTGGACCTGGTGGTGCTGGCCGCCGAGTGGGGGCACGGGCGGCGTACGGGGCGGCTGTCCAACCTCCATCTGGGAGCGCGGCGTTCGGACGGATCGTTCGCGATGCTCGGCAAGACCTTCAAGGGCCTCACGGACGAACTCCTCGCCTGGCAGACGGAGCGGCTGGGGGAGCTGGCGGAGCGTGAGCATCCGTGGGGTGTGACCGTACGGCCCGAACTGGTCGTGGAGATCGCGGTGGACGGGCTGCAGCGCTCGACGCGCTATCCGGCGGGAGTGACGCTGCGCTTCGCGCGGGTGGTGCGCTACCGGCCCGACAAGAGCGCGTCCGAGGCGGACACGGTCGAGGACGTGCTCGCGCTCCGCCGGTAGCGCGGGCGGGAGCCGGGACCGCGCGGGCCCCGACTCCCGTCGCCGTACGGACAGTTCGGCTCCTGCGCTCGACTCCCGCCCCCACAGGGCCGGTTCAGCCGCGCGGCAGCACCGTCGAGAGGACCTTCGGCAGCGGGTACCAGTCGGCGGTGGCGAAACTGGCGTGGTCGGCGGCGAGTTGCTTCACGCGGTCGGTCGCCTCCTGCTCGCTCGGCTCGGTGCCGTCGATCTCCGGGGCGACCTTGTGGGCGTCGGTCATGACCGTGAGATAGCCGTGCTCCTGGTACCAGGCGGTGTCGATGCCGTCCTCGCCGGTGAAGGTGGAGGCGTCGCCGTCGAACACCACCAACCAGGGCCGCAGTTCCTCGTCGTAGCGCTCGGTGCGCGGGTCGCCCTTCTCGGCGCCGTGCACGGCGGGGAAGGCCCCGGCCTCGCCCAGCGCGCCCTTGGCGGCGAGGTCCTTGAGGTGGGTGGCGTACTCCTCGTCCGTCCACAGGTCGTCGGCGGGGTTGCTCTCCTCGAGGGTGCCGGGGATCAGCTCGATGAGGAACTTGCCCTCCATGGCCGTGCGTTCGGGCCAGCCGGTGCTGCCGACGGCCTCGTCGAGGGTGGCCTTGTCCCCGGTGACGTCCGAGGGCCGGAAGAGCGCGTCGCCGAGCTTCTCGCCCAGCAGGGCGTCGAGTTCGTCGGGGCCGCGGTCGGCCTTGTCGTAGAAGCCGTCCTTCATCTCGACCTTGATGAGCACGGGCGGGTGCCCGGGATGGGCGTCGTGCCAGGCGCGCATGTCGGCGAGGCAGCCGTCGAGGCTCTGGTCGCGCTCGTTGCTGCGCAACTCCTCGGCGGACGCGGCGTTCTCGCAGTTGTTGTCGTTGCCCGTGGGGTTGCCGTGGGAGACGCGCCAGCCCTTACCGACGACGTTGGTCCACACGTCGAGTTCGAGGAGGGAGGCGCCCGAGTCGAGGGCGTCCGCGAAGTACTCGTACTTGTCCTTCTCGTAGGCGTTGTGCACGCCGACGCCGGTGGTGTCGCCGTAGGACGCCGCCGCGGATTCGCCGGGGCCTGCCTGCGCCGCCGGGGAGAAGGCGAACGCGGAGGCCGCACCGGCCAGAAGAGCCGTCGATATGGCGACGGCCAGGCGGGATCTGCTCATGAGCCGAGTCCTTGGGGGTGTGGGGGGTCCAAGTGGACATCAGCGTAGAGCGGTTCATGCGGGGCCGGTACGGGTTCCGCCGAAAGTGCGCAGTTCAAGAGCCAGTTCAAGAGCGCAGTCGGGCGGACATTCCGGCACGCGGTCCGTACGGCGGCCGGGGACGCAGGAGGGCCCCCGCCGCGGTACGGGACGGCCGTGCCGTCCCGTCTGCGCGGTCAAGGGGCCCTGGAACGTGGCCGGTTCGCTGCGCGCCCGGCTGCCGGACGGTGTCCGCCGGCGGGCGCCGCTCAGCGTCGGCGGCGCTTGGAGCGGTCGAGCGCGGAGACGCCGAGCGCCGCCAGCGCGAGCTGGATCAGCCACTCGATCCAGTCGACTCCCTTGGTGTCGGCCACTCCGAAGTACGTGGCGATCGCGGAGCCTATGAGGGCGGCCACGATGCCGACGCCGATCGTCAGGAGAATGCCGACGCGCTGACGTCCGGGCACGATGAGCCGCCCGAGCACGCCGATGACGACCCCGATCACGATGGCGCTGACGATGCCTGAGATCTCCATGATCTCCCCTTGTCGGTCTTGGTGTTCTCTCCTTCTGCCCGCTCAGGGGCCCCGCACTCGGCGGAACCGCCCGCCCGCCTGCGGCGCGGTGCGCTCGGGGTCGGCGGACCGCGTCCGATTCCCGCCGGGCCGCCGCCTCCCGTCCTGCGACACTGGCCGGAGCCCGGGAGCACACCTGCGGGGACGTACGGGACGCGAGAGAGCGTGAGAGGAGGCCGACCGCCGATGGACGCGCTCATCCCGGCCGAGCCCTCCCGCCCGGCACCCGGCGCGGTGCATCTGCCCGGCTGGCTCCCGTCCGGCGAGCAGCGCCGCCTGGTCGAGGCGTGCCGCGAGTGGGCGTCCGGTCCCGTACCGATGCGGCACACACGGCTGCCGCGGGGCGGTGTGATGTCGGTACGCACGGTGTGCCTGGGCTGGCACTGGCGGCCGTACCGCTACAGCCGCACCGCCGACGACGTGAACGGGCGCCGCGTGGCGCCCTTCCCGGGGTGGCTGGCCGATCTCGGGCGCCGGGCGCTGCGGTGCGCGTACGGCGAGGAGTCGGCGGAGGCACACCGGTACGCACCGGACACGGCACTGGTCAACTTCTACGACGGCGACGCCCGCATGGGCATGCACCAGGACAAGGACGAGCGCTCCTCCGCACCCGTCGTCTCGCTGAGCGTCGGCGACACCTGCGTCTTCCGCTTCGGCAACACCGCCTCGCGCGGCAAGCCGTACACCGACATCGAGCTGAACTCGGGCGACCTGTTCGTCTTCGGCGGACCGTCCCGCTTCGCCTACCACGGCGTGACGAAGGTCTTCCCGGGCACGGGCGACCCGGCGACGGGCATGGCCTCGGGCCGGCTGAACCTCACGCTCCGCGTCACGGGCCTGACGGACGACTGACCGGGGCCCGCGCACGTACGCAGACCGACGCAGGCACGAGCACGGACACGGACACGGGCGGCGCATGTATAAGTCCTCCCCCGCTGCCAACCCGGGCGCCATGAGCGAGAAGCACCCCGACCCGGACCCGGACGACCCCGGGCACGTCCCCGGACTCGAACCCGGCGGCCAGGTCCCTCCGGGCGAGACGCCGCCGGGCGAGGACAGCACGGCCGGAGCGGGCCCCGACGAGCGGCACAACCCGGCGAAGGGCTGGTCGAAGGCGCCGGTGATCGTGCTGGCCGTGATCGTCGCCGTCTTCCTCGTCTACTTCCTGGCGTGGGCGATCGAACTCTGAGGCGGGACGGGCTCAACCGGCCCTGGGCCAGGGCCCGTTCAGCCGTACGCCTGCCGCATACCGGAACACCCCGCACACAGGCGAGGCCGTGCGCGCACAGGCCGGAAGGGGTTTCGCCTGTCG
>NZ_LJGW01000684.1 GCF_001751255.1 Streptomyces nanshensis
CCTCCTCCAGCAGCAGCGCGGCCGCCTGCGCGGCGGCTCCGAGCGCCACCAACTCCTCGGCGCGCGGCACCTGTACGGGCCGGCCCGACAGGCGCCGTACGGTCTCGCGCCACGCCGTGCCCTTCGCGCCGCCGCCGATCAGCAGCAGCGGGGCGTCGTCGTCCACCTCCTCGGGGCGGCCCTCCGGGCCCTGCCCGTCGAGCACCTGGCCCAGGGCCCGCAGCAGCGCGAAGACCGCGCCGTCGTACGCGGCCTGAAGCACCTGCCCCGCGGTCGTCTCGTGCCGCAGACCGCTCAACAGGCCCGAGGCGTAGGGGAGGTTGGGCGTGCGCTCGCCGTCGAGGAAGGGCAGCAGCACCGCCTCGCCGCCGCCCTCGACCGCCTCCCGGTCCAGCGAGAGCAGCGCGGCCACGCGGTCCACGGCGAGCGTGCAGTTGAGGGTGCAGGCCAGCGGCAGCCAGTCGCCGCGGGCGTCGGCGAAGCCCGCGACGGTGCCGGTCGCATCGGCGGGACGTCCGGCGGAGACCGCGTACACCGTGCCCGAGGTGCCCAGGCTGAGCACGGGCTGCCCGGGACGCAGACCCAGCCCGAGGGCCGCCGCCATGTTGTCACCCGTTCCGGCGGCGACCAGCGCAGCCGCGGGCAGCGGCAGCCCCGCCCGTACGGTGCCCGCCGCCTCGCCCGGTGCGAGCACACGGGGCAGCAAGTGCGGCTCCAGACCGATGAGTTCGAGAACCTCCTCGTCGTACGCGCCGCTCGCGCCCGCCCACCACCCGGTGCCGGAGGCGTCGCCCCGGTCGGTGGTGCCCTGCCCCGTCAGACGCTCCGTCAGATAGTCGTGCGGCAGCCGTACGGACGCCGTGGCGGCGGCGGACTGCGGCTCGTTCTCGCACAGCCAGGCCCACTTGGTGACGGTGAAGGCGGGAGCGGGCACGCTGCCGAACCGCTCCGCCCACACGCCGGGACCGCCCAACTGCCCGATGAGACGCTCGCTTTGGGCCGCGGACCGCACGTCGTTCCACAGCAGCGCGGGGCGTACGGGGCGGCCGTCCGCGCCGAGCGTGACCAGCCCGTGCTGCTGACCGCCGACGGAGACGGCCGCGGCCTCCTGCGCCGGGCGGCCGCACTGCTCCAGCGCCTTCCCGAGGGCCCGCCACCACTCCTCGGGGTCGCTCTCGTGCCCCGGACCGGCGGTGACGGTGTGCGGCGCCTGGCCGCGGGCGACGACCTCTCCGGTGGCGGCGTCCACGACGAGCGCCTTGGTGGACTGCGTGGAGCTGTCCACGCCGATGACGAACGGTCCTTCAGGTGCGGACATGAACCCCTCAGCCTCCCTCGTCCCGCGGTCTCTTCCCACGACGCGGCTCTGGGCGCATACTAATTTGTCAACGGTCATTACTAATAGCGGTGTGCGCAAGGAAGCGCCATACCGGAGAGGGGGCGGCGTGACGAGCTACGAGCCGACGCCGGAGGACAGGTTCAGCTTCGGGCTGTGGACGGTGGGCTGGCAGGGCCGCGACCCCTTCGGGGAGGCGACCCGTGCACCCCTCGATCCGGTCGAGGCCGTCCACCGGCTCGCCGGACTCGGCGCCTGGGGCATCACCTTCCACGACGACGACCTCATCCCGCACGGCACCGCACAGGCCGAACGCGAGGCCCACATCAAGCGGTTCCGGCAGGCACTGGAGACCACCGGCCTCGTCGTCCCCATGGCGACCACCAACCTCTTCGCCCATCCCGTCTTCAAGGACGGCGCGTTCACCGCCAACGACCGCGACGTACGCCGCTACGCGCTGCGCAAGACGATGCGCAACATCGACCTCGCCGCGGAGCTGGGCGCCCGTACGTACGTCGCCTGGGGCGGCCGTGAGGGTGCCGAGTCCGGTGCGGCCAAGGACGTACGGGCCGCACTGGACCGCATGAAGGAGGCCTTCGACCTCCTCGCCGAGTACGTCACCGGGCAGGGCTACGATCTGCGCTTCGCCATCGAGCCCAAGCCCAACGAGCCCCGCGGCGACATCCTCCTGCCCACCGTCGGCCACGCCCTGGCCTTCATCGACCGGCTGGAGCGGCCCGAACTCTTCGGCGTCAACCCGGAGGTGGGCCACGAGCAGATGGCGGGGCTGAACTATCCGCACGGCATCGCCCAGGCCATGTGGGCCGGCAAACTCATCCACCTCGACCTCAACGGCCAGTCCGGCATCAAGTACGACCAGGACCTGCGCTTCGGCGCGGGCGATCTGCGGGCGGCCTTCTGGACGGTGGACCTGCTGGAGAGCGGCGGCTACGAGGGGCCCCGGCACTTCGACTTCAAGCCGCCCCGCACCGAGGATTACGACGGGGTGTGGGCCTCCGCGGCCGGCTGCATGCGCAACTATCTGATCCTGCGCGAACGTGCCGCAGCCTTCCGCGCGGACCCGGCCGTACGGCAGGCGCTGCGCGACGCACGGCTCGACCAGCTCGTACAGCCCACGCTCGCACCGGGGGAGACGCCGCAGCGGCTGCTGGAGGACCGGTCGGCGTTCGAGGAGTTCGACGTGGACGCGGCGGCCGCACGCGGCATGGCCTTCGAACGGCTCGACCAGCTCGCGATGGACCACCTGCTGGGCGCCTGACCCCGCCCCATCTGCCGGGGCTTCCCGTGGCTCCTCTCTATTCTCTATCGGCTGCTCAACTGCCGCGGCGCGGCCGGGCGTTGGTCTCAGCGCCGGGCCGTGTCCGCGGGCACGGACTCCGGCAGCCCGAACGTACGGAACAGCTCCTCGCCGAAGAAGGCGGCCACGTGCGCCACGGCGCCGTCCTCGACCGTGAGCACATGGATCTGGAACGGCTTGTAGTCGCCGCCCTCGTGGCGGCTGTAGAGCGCGAACGCGGGCTGTCCGTTGGCGGCGGTGGGCATCATCAGACCCTCGCCGGGACCTATAGGGCACTGGGCGCCGATCAGCCGCGCTATGGTCTCGCGACCGCGGAACCACTCGGGGAACGGAGGCATCTCCCAGACCGCGTCCTCCTTGAAGAGCTGCACGATCGCCGAGACATCGGAGTTCTCGAACGCCTTCGCATAGCGGTCGAGCAGTTCACGCTGCGCCGGGTCGGTCGGCTCGGACAGCTCCTCCTCGGTGAGTTCGGCCTGCTGAAGCTGCGCCCGTGCGCGCTGCAAGGCGCTGTTGACGCTCGCCGTCGTGGTGTCCAGCAGCTCCGCGACCTCCGCGGCCCGCCACTTGAGGACCTCCCGCAGCAGCAGGACGGCACGCTGCCGGGGCGGCAGATGCTGGAGCGCGGCGACGAGCGCGAGCCGCATGCTCGAACGCGAGACGACGACCGCGGCCGGGTCGGTCGGCTGCTCGCCCCGGAACATCGCGTCGGGTACGGGCTCCAGCCACGGCACCTCCGGCGCTTCGACCACGGGGCGTTCCGGATCGTCGCCGGGCGCTCCGATCCCGGAGGGCATCGGCCGGCGGCCACGGCTCTCGATGGCGGTGAGGCAGGCGTTCGTCGCGATCCGGTAGAGCCAGGTACGCAGCGAGGACCGCCCCTCGAAGCGGTCAGCGGCACGCCATGCGCGCAGATAGGTGTCCTGCACGAGATCCTCGGCGTCGTGCACCGAGCCCATCATGCGGTAGCAGTGGGCGAGCAGTTCGCGGCGGTAGGGCTGGGCCCGGTCGAGCAGGTCGTCCCGGCTGAGCCGGGAGCCGGCGGCGGGCACACCGCGGGAGTCGCCGAGGGTGCTGTCGGTCATGATCCAGCCTTTCGCCTTTCGGCACCGCAGCGCGTGCCGAAGTCCGGGCCCGCCAGTATCGCAACGTTGTGCGAATTCCGGGAGCCGGACGGGGAGATGTCTCGGTTCATACTGCTATTGATACGGACATTCTCGGCTCACAAGGCGCCGGACCGGAATGGTCCGGGTGGTAAAGAAGCGGCGCGTGTGGCCCCGTTGTGGGGGAGGGGGCTGCGCGAGGGGCGGCGTGGGGGTGGGGCGACCCTCGGCTGTCGGCTGTCGGCTGTCGGCTGTCAGTGGGGCGGTGGGGGATGACGTGTCGCGGATGACAACTGACGGATCGTGGCTGACAGATGACAGATATACGTATCTGTCATCTGCATACCCGTCACCGCCTGTCCGTCATCGCTCACCCCTCGCCCCACGTCTGTCACCGCCGCGCATCTATCACCACACACGTGCCCCGCCCGCGCGGACTTGTCGCCCCACGCACCCCTGCCGATGCGCCCTCCGCCAGACCAGAACAGCACGCCATCAACCCCGCGCACCCGCCCGTGCGTACGGGGTCATCGGGGTCACCGGCGACATCGCCGCCCCTGCCCGGATCGACCCGGCTGAGCAGACCCCCGGGCTCCGGTCAGCCGTCGCCGCCGCGGCGCCGCTTGCGTGCCCGGCGCCGGCTCTTGCTGAAGAACCAGCCCGCGGGCGGGCCGTCCGCCCGCCACGGCTGCGGCTCGGGCGGGCTGTCGCGCCAGCGTTCCCGGAGCATCCGCGTGCGTGCCGCGGGCTCCCGTACCTCGGCGCTCCGGATGAAGTCCTCGTCGAGCGTCAACTCGTCGTCCGAGGTCTCGTTCTGCTCCCCGTTCTGCCGCTTGCTGTCGCTTTCCCGGTTCCTTCCGTCGTCCCCGTCTGCGCTCCGGGCCCCCGGCTGGATGCCCATGGGCCATGCCTCCGTCCGCTTTGTCCATCTCGTCGGGATCTGATAATGAAACGCCTCGACGCATGCCTGTGTTCCAGTGTCCGACTCCCGGCAAGCCCCCTGCGGAATGCGGACCTGAGAAAGCGGCGAAGTGGGCCTGAAATATGCGGGCTTGTGCTGTGATCGCCCGTACTCGCAGCGTCGCTGAGCAGACGCGTATTCACACTCCGTAGAAGTGGCACAGATCACATTGACCGTGGGGCCGTCCTGGCGGTTCAGTGTCCCACTGACTCAGTCCGCAGAGAATTCCTTGGCAGCGCCTTTGAATGGAGTTCGTTTCGAGGAATTGCCCAGGGAAACAAAGGAACTAGCAATGGGCATGCGACCGCCGAATGTAACTGAGAGTGCGGATGACGAGCGCTCCGGGCATGCGCCTGATAAAGGCCCCGCGGAACAGGACTCCCTGAGAGCCGGTCTCAAGAACCGCCATCTGTCGATGATCGCGATCGGCGGAATCATCGGAGCCGGTCTTTTCGTCGGTTCCGGCGCCGGCATCGCGAAGGCCGGTCCGGGCATCATCGTCTCCTACGTCATCGCCGGACTCCTCGTCGTCCTGGTGATGCGGATGCTCGGCGAGATGGCCGCGGCGGACCCCTCCTCGGGCTCCTTCTCCACCTACGCCGACCGTGCCCTCGGGCGCTGGGCGGGCTTCACCATCGGCTGGCTCTACTGGTGGTTCTGGGTGGTCGTGCTCGCCGTGGAGGCCACGGCCGCCGCGACGATCCTCACCAGTTGGGTCCCCGCCGTTCCGCAGTGGACGTGGGCGCTGATCGTGATGGTGCTGCTGACCGCGACCAACCTCGCGTCGGTGGGCTCCTACGGGGAGTTCGAGTTCTGGTTCGCGGGGATCAAGGTCGTGGCCATCACGATCTTCATCGTCGTCGCCGGTCTCGCCGTCTTCGGCGTGCTGCCGGGCTCCGACGCCCCGGGAGGCGTGTCCAACCTGACGGCGCACGGCGGATTCCTGCCCCACGGGCCGGGAGCGATCCTCTCCGGCATGCTGCTGGTCGTCTTCTCCTTCATGGGCAGCGAGATCGTCACGCTCGCCGCGGGGGAGTCGGCCCACCCGGAGAAGATGGTGCGCCGCGCGACGAACAGCGTGATCTGGCGCATCGGCACCTTCTATCTGGGGTCGATCGCCCTCGTAGTGATGCTGGTGCCGTGGAACTCCGAGGCGGTCGTGGAGAAGGGCCCGTACGTCGCGACCCTCGACCAGCTCGGCATACCGCACGCGGGCGCGATCATGGACGTGATCGTGGTGACGGCCGTGCTGTCCTGTCTCAACTCCGGCCTCTACACCGCCTCCCGCATGGCCTTCTCCCTCGGCCGCCGCGGCGACGCCCCCGCGTCCTTCTCCTCGGTGAACAAGCGCGGCGTGCCCGCGGTGGCGATCTGGTGCTCGGTGGCCTTCGGGTTCGTCGCGGTCGTCTTCAACTACACCTCGCCGGACACCGTCTTCCAGTTCCTGCTCAACTCCTCGGGCGCGGTCGCGCTGTTCGTCTGGATCGTCATCTGCTTCTCGCAACTGCGGCTGCGGCGGGTGATCGAGCGGGACATGCCGGAGCGGCACACGGTGCGGATGTGGCTCTTCCCGTATCTGACGTACGCGACGATCGCGCTGATGCTCTTCGTCATCGGCTACATGTTCTACGACGACGAGGGCCGCGAGCAGATGGTGATGTCCGTCGCGGTGGCGGCCGTCGTGCTCGTGGTCGGCATCACGCTCCAGCGCAGGCGCGCGGGACGTCCCGTCGCGCAGGAGCAGGCGGACGCGGCCGACGGGACGGCCGAGGTGCCCGCGACGGCACAGGCGACCTCGCCGTCCGAGCCGTCCGCGGAGGGCTGACCGTGAACTGACGCGCACAGCGCGGGAGTACACCGGCCGGGCGGCGGCGCACCGTATCGACGGGAGCG
>NZ_LJGW01000676.1 GCF_001751255.1 Streptomyces nanshensis
GCGGCGGAGGCCGCGCCGCAGAACGGGACGCCCGTGCCACAGGCCAACGGCACGCCCGCCCCGGACCGGAACGGAACACCGCCGCCGCCGCGGCAGAACGGAACGCCCGCACCGCAGTCCGACGGCACGCCCGTGGGCGGCTCTCGGTGACCTCCGCCGTGGACGCCGCGATCGTCGGCACCGGCCCCAACGGACTCGCGGCCGCGGTGACTCTGGCGCGGGCCGGACTCCGGGTCGAACTGCACGAGGCCGCGGAGTCCTTCGGCGGCGGGCTGCGCGGCGAGGCGTACTTCGACAGCGACGTACGCCACGACGTGTGCTCCGCCGTCCATCCGATGGCCGCCGCCTCGCCGTTCTTCCGCGAGTTCGACCTCACGGCCCGCGGCGTCGAACTCCTCGCCCCCGACATCGAGTACGCACATCCGCTGGACGACGGACGCGCGGGCCTGGCCCACTCCGGTCTCGACGCCGCCTGCGAGGGCCTCGGCCCCGACGGGCCGCGCTGGCGGCGCATCATGGAGCCGCTGGTCGAACACAGCGCGGGGCTCGTGGAGTTCTTCATGAGCGGCCAGCGCTCCGTGCCGGGCGACCTCGCCGCGCCGCTGCTGCTCGCGGCGCGGCTGCTGCCCCGCCGGCTGACCGGCGGCTTCCGCGAGGACGTCGCGCCCGCGCTGCTGACCGGTGTCGCCGCACACGCCGTCGGCAGGCTGCCCACCCTCACCTCGGACTCCGTCGCGCTGCTGCTGGGCCATCTCGCGCACGGCTCCGGCTGGCCGCTGCCCCGCGGCGGCAGCGAACGTATCGCCCAGGTCATGGCGGACGACATCCGTGCGCACGGCGGCACGATCCACACCGGTTCGCCCGTCACCGGCCTCGGACAGCTCGGGCACGCCCGCGCCGTCCTGCTCGACACCACGCCCACCCGGCTGCTCGACCTCGCCGACGGCCGCCTCCCGGCGGGCTACGCACGGCAGTTGGGCCGTTTCCGCTACGGACCGGGCGCGGCGAAGGCCGACTTCCTCGTCTCGGAGCCCATCCCGTGGACGTGCCCCGAGGTCGGCCGCGCGGGCACCGTCCACCTGGGCGGCACCCGGGAGGCGATCGCCCGCCAGGAGAACCTCACCGTGCGGGGCACGCCCACGGACGAGCCGTTCGTCCTGGTCGTGGACCCGGCGGCCACCGACCCCGGCCGTGCACGCCCCGGGAAGCGGCCGGTGTGGGCGTACGCGCATGTGCCCAACGGCGACCGCCGGGACGCGGTGGAGCTCGTGACGTCGCGCATCGAGAGGTACGCGCCCGGGTTCCGCGACACGGTCCTCGCCGCGCGCGGCACCGCGGCCGGCGACTACGAGACGTACAACCCGAACTACGCCGGCGGCGACATCGGCGCCGGCGCGATGACCCTGTACCAGTCGGTCGCGCGGCCCGTGCCCCGGCTCGACCCGTGGCGCACTCCGCTGCCCGGCGTCTATCTCTGCTCGGCCTCGACGCCGCCGGGGCCCGGAGTCCACGGTATGTGCGGCCACTTGGCGGCGCGCTCGGCGCTGCGGCACACCTTCGGGATCCGCAGGGCGCCGTCGCTGCGGCCCACGACGACGACCGCCCCGGCCTGAGCCCGGCCCGTACGCGCTCGTACGGACAGGAACCGGGACCGGCTCCGCGTCCGTCAACCGCCCCTCCCCCCACACACACGGGCCCCGGTTCGGGGACGGGGCCCGTACGAGCGCAGGCGCGGCCGAGGCTCCGGCCGTCAGATCCAGCCGCGCTCCCGTGCCAGCAGCGCCGCCTGCGGACGGTTCCCGGCGCCCAGGAGCTGCATCAGATCGGCGATGTAGCGCCGGTACGTACGGACGGAGACGCCCAGGTCGCGGGCGCCCGCCTCGTCCTTGCCGCCGGAGCACATCGCGCGCAGCACCGAGCGCTCCAACTCGGAGGGCGCGTCCTCCTCCGTACGCCACTCGCCGAGCAGCGATCCCAGGTCCTCCGACTCGGCCCAGATCGATTCGAAGAGGGCGAGGATGTTGGCGACGACCCCGCTCTCCTGCGCGAACAGCGTGCCCTTCGTGGCGTCTTCGGGGTCGACGGGGACGACCGCGGTACGCCGGTCGTACATCTGGATCTCCGCCGAGGTGTGGTTGACGAGCCGTACGCGCGCCCCGTGCGACTCCAGTTCCCGCAGATACGCCACCGTCGGGGCGTGGTCGAGGGCCTTGCGCTCCAGGACGGTGCGCACCGACAGCCCCCTGCGCAGGCAGCGCAGCACACGCGGGCGTGCCTGGTCGATCTCCTCCTGGCCCAGCGCGACGCCGGGTTCGACCAGGGCGACGTCCTCGCGTGCGAAGAACGCCAGGTCGTCGATGCGGTCGCGGATCTTCGCGGGTTCGGTGACCTGCTCGATGCCGACGACGGCCGGCTCGCGCTCTTCGCCGCGCTCGGCGCGCAGCGAGGCCACCAACGGCTGGAGCTGCGTGACGCGTTGCAGCTTCTCGTGCAGTTCGTGCAGGCGCAGATCCAGCAGACGGGCCACCGCCACGTCGGGGTCGGCCGCCGCAAGCCCCTCGGACTGCCTGCGCAGCAGGCCGAGTTCGCGCAGCCGGCGCAGCTCTCTGCGCGCGGCGTTCGGCGGCAGCCGGAGCTGGTCGATGATGCCGTCGAGCCCTATGCCCGGCTCTCGCAGACAAAGCCGGTAAATGTGCTCCTGTTCCTCGGAGAGACCGAGATACGACATCTCGTTCGTGCCCAAGGTCGATTCCCCCTGCCGATCGCCCGCTAGGACCCCGGCACATGGGATGGTCGTCAAAGTTTTGGTCCCCACGTGCCGGAACAGCATTCCGAGCATAGAAAAAACGAAGGCGTCCAACACCCCTCGGAGAGGGACCATTTCGCAGGGCCCCCGCATAAAGGGCCCGTCTGCCCCCGTATGCACCTTCTGCTCGGAGGAATCGGCTCCGGGGAATTCTCCGTGCGTTCGTCTCCTGCACCAGCCCGCGGTGTGCGCGGTGTTTCTCAATCCCCTCTGCGCGTACGGGATTTGCTCAGCGCAGCGGCCACGTCCAGTCGAGCCCGGTGAGCATCCGGTACGCCTCGGCGTACTTCTCGCGGGTCTCTTCCACGATGTGGTCCGGCAGCGGCGGCGGGGGCTGCTGGCCGGTGCGGTCCCAGCCGGACTCGGGTCCGCAGAGCCAGTCGCGTACGAACTGCTTGTCGAACGAGGGCTGTGCGCGCCCCGGTTGCCAGGCGTCGGCGGGCCAGAAGCGGGAGGAGTCGGGCGTGAGCACCTCGTCGCCGAGCACCAGGCCGACGTCGGTCTCGGCCGCGACGCCGATCCCGTCCTCGCCGTCGCCCGGCGAGCGTCCGAACTCGAACTTGGTGTCGGCGAGGATGATGCCCCGGTCGAGGGCGATCTCGCGGGCGCGCTGGTAGACGGCGAGGGTCAACTGCCGTAGCTGGGTGGCGGTTTCGGGGCCGACCTCGCGGGCGACCTCCTCGTAGCTGACGTTCTCGTCGTGGTCGCCGACGGCGGCCTTCGTGGCGGGCGTGAAGATCGGGCCGGGCAACTCCGAGCCGTCGGTGAGCCCTTCGGGCAGCGCGAGACCGCAGACCGTACGGGAGCGCTCGTACTCCGCGAGGCCCGAGCCGGTGAGATAGCCGCGCGCCACGCACTCCACCGGGATCATGTTCAGCGAGCGGCACACCGTGGTGCGCCCCTCCCAGTCGGCCGGGGCGCCCTCGGGGACGTCGGTGCCGAGGACGTGGTTGGGCACGAGGTCGGCGAGCTGCTCGAACCACCACAGGGAGAGCTGCGTGAGGATCCTGCCCTTGTCCGGGATCTCGGTGGGCAGCACCCAGTCGTACGCCGAGATGCGGTCGCTGGCCACCATGACCAGGTCGCCCGCCTCGTTGCGGTACAGATCGCGCACCTTGCCGGTGTGCAGATGCAGCAGGCCCGGGACCTGTACGGGGTCGGGCTTCTCCACGAATCCGGACACTGTTCCTCCGGGACGGTCGGGGGCTTCACGGGCTCCCCGGCGGGGCGCGGGAGAACGCCCGGGGAGTGCGCTTCAGCTCCCGATTGTCCCGCAGGCGGGCAGGGCACACCTCCCGGGGCCCGGGGCGGCGGGCACGCGCGGGCGCACGCAGGCACAGACGGGCACGGGACGCGTACGGGCGCGTACGGTCCCGGGCGGTCCCCGGCGGGGGCGGCGCTCAGTCGCCCTTGACCACCCGCTCCAGCAGATTCGCCGTCGCCCGCTGCACGCGGGCGTCCACATGGCCCGGCCGGTCGAGCGCCGGCGACCACGCGAAGGTGCCGGAGCAGAAGACCAGTCCGCCCGAGGGCGCCCGGTACAGCGACGTCTCCTGGTGGCGCAGGGCGCCACGGGTGTCCTGGTACGGGGAGTGCGCGAGCAGCGCGCGCTCGGAGTGGGCCGGCAGCGCCGTACGGGGAAAGTAGCGGTCGGCCTCGCCCGCGACCAGCCCGGGCAGTTCGTCGCCCTCGGCCACGTCCGCCGCGTCCCACAGCCAGTGGTCGCTGTTGCGCACCACCAGCGGATACGGCTCGGGCACCTGCCCCGCGTACTGGATGCCCAGCACCCGCTGCTCCGGTTCGCCCTGGGCGCGCCACTGCGCGCTGCGGCCGGTGCCGCGGCGCTTGCGGCACGTCAGCAGCCGGTCGGGGGAGCCGCCGGGCAGCGGGTCCAACTGGGCCTGCCAGAACATGGTGTTGGCGGAGAGGAAGACCAGCGAGGTGCCGGCGTCCCGGGCACGCTCCACGGCGCGGCGCATGGGCACCGTCCAGTACTCGTCGTGGCCGGGGAAGATCACGCCGCGGCAGCGCGCCGGATCGACGCGGCCGGCGTGCAGATCGCGGGCGTCGGCGTAGGCGAGGCCGTAGCCCTGGCGTTCGGCCCAGCGGACGAAGTCGTAGGCGTGGCCCACGTGAAGGGGCAGTCCGGCCCCGGCGTACGGGCGGTCGAAGGAGACCGTGACGGCGGCCTCGGACTCGCCCAGCAGACGCCCCTCCTCGTCCCACGCGTGGTAGAGGCTGGCGCCGGTGCGGCCGTCCTCGGGGAAGAGGTTGTACGCCTGCCAGGTGAGGTCCGGCAGTACGAGGAGGAGTTCGGCCGGGTCGGGGTCGCGCACGGTGAAGGGGATGTGCGAGCGGTGCTGCCCGTCGGCCGTAGTGAGAACGGCCACATAGGCGCCGCTGGACCAGTGTTCGGGGATCTGGAGGCGCCAGGAGAGCCACCAGTGGTGGCAGGAGACCGTCTTGTCGGCGGTGAGCGGAGCGGGCTGGCTGATGCCGGACAGCCGCGGGCTGGTGGTGATCTTGCGGGCGCCGTCGCCGCCGTAGTGGCCGATGCGGTAGATGTCGACGCCGAAGGGCTGCGGCGGGTCGACGGTGATCCGGAAGTCGAGGGAGTCGCCCGGGGCCGTGCCGCCGTCGCTTCCGGCGAACCCCTTGATCTGGCAGTGCAGATCGTCGGCGGTACGCGGGCGTCCCACGCCGGGGCTGCGGTGGATGCGCTCGCCGGAGAGCACGTCCTCCAGGCCCGTGTGGTCCACGTACCAGGGCACCATGCGGCCGTTGTCGAAGTACTGCTCCCCGAACCGGAGCCAGGGGAGCGGCCCTTGGCCGAACGGGTCCGTGACGGCGTGCGCGAGCGCCCCCGACTCCCAGCGCCGGACGTTCTCTCTCCCCACCTGTGATCCCACCCCAGTGCTCGCCGACCCCCGACGCGTCACACCCCATCACATCGGGCGCACGGAGCGTCACCCCCCGCATCGGAAGCGACCCGTGCCGAACGGGCCTGACCTGCTGCGATGCGGAGTCAGACGAGGCGGACCGGTTTCTCAGGGCGGACGCCGACGGCGGCCATCCAGGCGCGCAGCGGCTGGGCGTCGCCGTCCTCCACCAGCGCCAGCACCGGACCGGTCAACTCCGCGGCACGTGAGCCGTCGACGAGGAGCGCGGGACCGTCGAGCCAGTCGAGGCCGGGCGCCGCGCCCGCGCTGTCGACGGCCGCGCAGCACACGACGGCGGCGATGTGCTCCGTCATCAACTCGCGTCCGGTGCGCGGCGCCTGGAGCGGAAGCCCCATCGGCGAGAGGGCGGGACCGTCTCCCGTGCCCGCTATGAGCGGACCCACGAGGGCCTCCTCCCAGGTCTCGTGCGGGGTCTCGCGGGCGGCGGCCGCCCCGATGCGGGCGGCCAGCTCCTCCGTACGGTCCTCGCCGCCGCGGCCCTCATCGTCGCGGCCCTCATCGTCGATGTCCTCGCCGCCCGCGCCGGCGGTGAGCCACTCCATGACGCGGGCCGGGGTCGCGGCCTTGTGCGCGGCGCCGCCGGGACGGTCCAGGCCGTCGAGGTGGGTGAAGAGACGGGCGGCGCGGGTGCGCCAGATGCGGTCGACGACCTCCTCCGGATACGCCTGCCAGTCCAACGGCGCCCAGCCGGGCCCCGGTTCGGGCGGGCCGCCGTGGAAGAGGCGGGCCGCGAGGAGCGAGACCGCCTCGTCGACGGCGCCCGGCTCGTCCAGCAGATCGCAGGCGGGCCGCTCGCCCAGGCGCGAGGTGAAGCCCTCGGCGAGCGCGTCGCGGTGGGACAGCTCGGTCAGCGCGGAGACCACGCCGGCGTCGAGCCGTGCGGGCCAGCGCCCTATGCGCCAGGCGGGCAGGGCGACACGGGTCAGCAGCCTGTCCCAGCCCGCGTAGGCGAGGCCGACCTGTTCCTGCGCGGCCGTGCGCAGCGCGTGGTCCACACCCTGTGCACGGGCGGCGGCAGCGGCGGCGACTCCGCGCTCCATCTCGGCGGCGTGCGGCGCGCAGGCGCGGAGCATCAGCCGGGCGCA
>NZ_LJGW01000689.1 GCF_001751255.1 Streptomyces nanshensis
CGGACCGGGAACGGCCCGGCCCCCGCCCGCTCCTCCCCACCCGCTCACGTCCCTCTGCTCACGTCCGCGCTCGCAACGGGCCGTTCACACCGGGCCGCTCACACCGAGCGCAGGTCCGCGCCTCCCGCCCCCGGCAGCCGCGTCGGCTTCGGCTCACGCGAGAGCTTCGGCGGCTTCGGCTTGCGCGGCAGCGCCTGCTGGATCTCCTCGCGCAGCTCCTCGACCCGGCTGTGCCCGGCGTACCGGCCGGTGAGCCGGTACATCTCACGCAGCCTGTCCCAGGTGCGGTGCGAGGAGTTCTCGCCGACGCTCACCAGCGCCAACCGCGCGTAGCGGTCGGCCTGTTCGGGGTCGTCGGCGATGAAGCAGGCGGACGCGAGCGAGATCCAGTCGAAGATCTTCGAACGCTGCCGCTGCTCGTCCCGCAGCCGCAGCGCCCGCTTGGCGTGCTCCTCCGCGGGCCCGGCCGCCGACAGATCGTGCTCGGCGAGCGTACGGAAGGCCAGCGCCTGCATGCCGTGCAGATCGGCCTCGTCGAACATCTGCATCCAACTCGGCGGCGGCACATCGCCCTTGTCGGAGGCGAAGAGGTCCTCGGCCTCCCCGAGGGTGCGCCGCATCTCCTGCCCCCGGCCCATCGACGCCTGCGCCCACGCCTCGATGGTGTGCAGCATCGCGCGCGTACGGGGCAGGGTCTCCGCGCCGGAACCGGCACGGGCCAGCTTCATCAAGTCCAGTGCCTCGTCGGGCCGTCCGAGGTGCACCATCTGGCGTGCGGCACGCGAGAGGGCCTCGCCGGCGCGCGGCCGGTCGCCCGACTCGCGGGCGGCGTGCGCGGCGATGACGAAGTACTTCTGCGCGGTGGGCTCCAGCCCGACGTCGTGCGACATCCAGCCGGCGAGGACCGCGAGGTTCGCCGCCACGCCCCACAGCCGCTGCTGCACACGCTCGGGGTGACGGTAGGAGAGCATCCCGCCGACCTCGTTGAGCTGGCCCACCACCGCCTTGCGCTGGAGGCCGCCGCCGCGTGCGGCGTCCCAGGCGCGGAAGACCTCGACGGAGTGCTCGAGGGCCTCGATCTCCTGGGAGCCCACGGGGGCCGCGTCGTACCGGTCGAGCGCCGCCGCGTCCGCGCGCACGCCGCCGGAGTGTCCGGTCTCGAGAACGCCGGCGGCCGAACTCCGGTCGCCGGCAAGCCAGTCGTACATGGCACTGCTGAGTGCCGATCCTGCGGTGAGCGCGGCGCCCGCGCCCACCAAGCCGCGTCGGTTGAGCATGAGGTCCATTCCCGTGAATTCGGTGAGGACCTCGGCCGTCCGGTCGGGCGCCCACGGCAGCCCGTCCAGTCCGGACCGCTGCCGTCCGGCGGACTGACCCGGCTTGCTGAACCCGAGGTCCTCGATGGTCACGACACGGCCGAGTCGCTCGGTGAACAGGGCCGCCAGCACCTTCGGCACCGGATCGCGCGGGGTCTCCCCCACGTCGATCCAACGCCGTACCCGCGAGGTGTCGGTCGACAGTTGCGCGTGGCCCATGGCCACCGACTGCCGGTTCACCAGCCGCGCGAGTTCGCCCTTGGACCATCCGGCGAGGCCGAACAGGTCCGCGAGACGGGTGTTGGGTCCCTTGGTCACGTCAAGCCCCCAGGTTCTCGGCTGAGTTGACAGTAACCCCGGCCCAACTGCCCTGCGAGCATTCGCCAGGGTTCGCCAGGGTCCGCCAGATGGTGTGCCACCCGGGCCCGGGTGTGCGTTAGGAAGGCGCCACCCCGGCCCCGTCCGGTGAGGCCGCCGCATTCCCCAGGGTGCGGACCGCCGTACCGGACGGGTCTGGCCGGCGCACCGCCCTGTCGGCACACGAAGGGACTCTGCTCACCATGCATCCAGCGACGTCCGCCGTGTCCGCTCCATTCCGGACGGTCGGCACACCGCCCTACGGCGGCGGTTCCCCGGTGGTGCCGCCCGCCGTGCCCCCGGCGGTACGGACGCAGGACCCGCGGAACGGCACCGCCCGGCCGCGGCTGACGGCCGCCGCCGGATCCCCGTCCGTCAGCGGGAGGCTGGACCTGTCCGGTCCGCACGGCGCCCAACTGCGCGCCGCCATCGCATCCGTACGCCGCATCTGTCCCGAGTTCCATCCGGTGCAGGTGCTGCGCCGGGCGGGCCGCTCCGTCCTGGTCTCCGGTACGGCGGGGCGCCAGGCGGTGGTCGCCAAGTGCCTCGTCGACCGGGCCGAGTCGTCCGCCGAGCGCTTCCGGCACGAGACGGCGGCCTACCGCACCTTCGTACGCCACCGTCCGCCGCTGCGCGTGCCCCGGCTGGTGGCCGCGGACCCGGACGAGTGCGTCCTGGTCATCGAGCGCATGCCGGGACGGGTGGCGGCGTTACGGCGCCATCTCCAGGACAGCCCGCCGCGTGCCGATCTGCGGGCGGCGCTGGGCGCGTTGTGCAAGCTCAACCTCTGGCAGCCGCCGCCGGGCACCTTCACACGTCCGATCGACTATCCGGCCCGGCTCGCCCGCTGCCACGAACAGGGCCTGCTGACGGACCGTGACCTCGGGGACATGCAGACCCTGCTGCACGGCGCCGCCCAGGCACACACGGGCGGCGGCACGCCCTGGCAGTTCTGCCACGGCGACGCCCTGCTGACCAACGTGCTGCTCGGGCCGACCGGTCCGGCGCTCGTCGACTGGGAGCACGCGGGCTGGTATCTGCCCGGCTACGACCTGGCGACGCTGTGGGTGGTGCTCGGCGACGCCCCGATGGCACGCCGTCACATCAGCCAGCTCGCGCAGTCGCAGGGCGCGGCGGCACGGGACGCCTTCCTGGTGAACCTGATGCTCGTGCTGATGCGGGAGATCCGGATGTACGAGACGGCGATCCAGCGCACCATCCGCGAACCGGCTCCGGCCCCGACGACGCCGGGCGCGCAGGAACGTCCCGGTGCGATGCCCACCGGGGAGCAGCAGCGGCTGCTGCTGCGGCGGCTGCACGACGACTGCGGGCTCGCGCGGGGCGCGGTGCGCGCGGCGGTGGGCACCCGGTAGTTCCGGTGGGCCCGCACGCGGGCGGCTGGGATCCCCTCCCCTTCTCCCTCCCCGACCCCCCACCGGACTCCCGTACGGTCCCGTGCCCTGACCTGCCGGGAGAGCACAGGGCCGTACGGGCCACGCTGACGTGGGAATCGTCCCCGGCGCACGGTCATTGACGCACGCTCGGGCAACCGATACCTCTGAGGCCCGCTCGCACCCGTACGGGACGAGCCCAGACCGAGGAGGCCGCATTGCCCGAAGTGCCCGCATCTTCCGGTGCAGTTGACGATTCCCCCGACGCTTCCGGACGGCTCAGACGCCTCGCCCGGAACGCGGGGGTCCCTTTCCGCAGAGGCACGGCCCGCAGCCGGCGTTCGCGCGCGCTGTGGGCCGCCGGTACGGGCGTCGCCGCGACGGCGCTGCTGGTGCCTCTGGTGACCGCCGGTCCGTACGCGACCGCGGACCAGCGCGGCACCTCGCGGCTGCAGCAGCAGTTCGCGGACGCCGCCGAGGAGTTCGAGGTGCCCGAGAGCGTGCTGCTCGGCGTCTCGTACCTCCAGTCGCGCTGGGACACGCACGGGGGTGCCCCGAGCGTCTCCGGCGGCTACGGCCCGATGCATCTCACCGACGCGCGTACGGCGCTCGCCCGCTCCGCCCACGCCGGCGAAACCGGCCACGGTGCCGGGGAGGACGCCCGGGGCGACACGGCCCGTCCGGCCCGTACGACCAAGGCGGCGGCCGAGCGTGCGGAGCACGAGCGCACGCCGGACACCGGCCGGCTGCCCGCACGGCTGCGCACCGCGGAGCGGGCCGCGAAGCTGACGGGCCTGAGCACGAAGCAGGTGCGCGGCTCGACGGAGGCGAACGTGCGGGGCGGCGCGGCCCTGCTGGCGGCGGCGCAGAAGAAGCTGGGCCGTCCGCTCAGCGCCGACCCGGCGGACTGGTACGGCGCGGTGGCGGCATACCCGGAGTCCGCGTCCGGATCGGCATCGGGCTCGGGTTCGGCCTCGGGTTCGGGTTCGGCCTCGGCGTCCGACTCCGCCTTCGCCTCGGACGTGTTCGACGTGCTGCGCTCCGGCGAGCAGCGCACGACGGACTCCGGCCAGCAGATGCGCCTTGCGGCCGACCCGGACCTGCGCGACCCCGCGGCGGCGAAGTCCGGCCAGGCGGCGCCGCGTTCGGCCGCGAAGCCGCAGCCCGAGTGCCCGCGCAGCGTCTCGTGCGAGTGGCTTCCGGCCCCGTACGAGGAGTACACGGACGACGACGGCAACCCCACCTACGGCAACCACGACAAGGCCCGCCGGCCCGGCTCGGCCTCGGTCGACTACATCGTGGTGCACGACACCGAGGGCGAGTGGGACACCGTCATGGATCTGATCCAGGACCCGACGTATGTGTCCTGGAACTACTCGCTGCGCGCCTCCGACGGCCACATCGCCCAGCACGTACGCGGCAAGGACGCCGCCTGGCACGCCGGCAACTGGTACGTCAACGCCAAGTCGGTCGGCCTGGAGCACGAGGGCTTCCTCACCGATCCGGACGCCTGGTTCACCGAGGCGATGTACCGCTCCTCGGCGCGGCTGGTGAAGTATCTGGCGGCGAAGTACGGCATCCCGCTGGACCGGCAGCACATCCTCGGCCACGACAACGTGCCGGGCGTGACCACCGCCGACATCCCCGGCATGCACACCGACCCGGGCCCGTACTTCGACTGGCGCCACTACTTCCGGCTCCTCGGCGCCCCGTTCACGGCGCCGTCCGGCGGCAAGGACGCCGCACGGGGCGGGCTGGTGACGATTCGGCCCGACTACGACAAGAACCGGCCCTCCTACACCGAGTGCGACGACTCCGGCGACCCCTGCCCGTCGCACGGCTCCGGTGCCGTCCGGCTGCACACCGCGCCCGACGCCGACTCGGCACTGGTCCAGGACGTGGGTCTGCACCCGGACGGAGGGAAGTCCACCACGGGCGTCAACGACACGGGGGCGCGCGCCAGTACGGGCCAGCAGTACGCCGTCGCCGACCGCAAGGGCGAGTGGACCGCGATCTGGTACCTCGGCCAGAAGGCGTGGTTCCACAACCCGCCGAAGCAGCCCACCGCCGTCCCGTCGCGCGGCAAGCTGGTCGCCCCCAAGGACGGCAAGGACGAGATCCCGGTCTACGGCCGTGCCTACCCGGAGAAGGCCGCCTACCCCGAGGGCGTCCCGGCGCAGGAGCTGTCACCGCTGCCGTACAAGATCAAGGCGGGACAGGCGTACGCCGCGGGCCTCAAGACGCGCGGCGAGTATCTGTACGCCAAGGAATTCGACCCGCAGGCCGAGAAGTTCAAGGTCGTGCGCGGCGATCTCACCTACTACCAGATCCAGCTCGGGCACCGTGTCGCCTTCGTCAAGGCGGACGATGTGCGGGTGACCGGCTCGTCCTCGTAAAGACGCGAGCACGGCGCCCGTCGCGACAGCGCAGGGGCCCGGCACCGCGGACCGGCACTCTCCGTGCCGGACGCGGGCGCCGGGCCCTTCGCCGTGCGGTACGGGACGGGAGACGACAGGGGAGGGAGCCGCCGGCGGCCGCGGACGGAACGCCCGGGCCCGGCGGTCTCACTGCTGGAACATCTCCGCGGGCAGCGGCTTGAGCAGCGCGTAGAGGTCGTTGGAGATGGGCCGGTCCCAGCTCGCGATGGTCACGAGCACACCGTCGCTGCGGTCGAACTGGACGCAGGAGACCCGCTCTTCGGAACACTTCACCCGGCGGACGATCAGCAGGTTGTCCTCGTGCATCACCGGGTCCTCCTCGACTCCGGTGACCTCGATCTCCTCGTCGTTCTCCAGCGCCGACATCAGTTGTGCGACCTCGAACGGCACCTGGCTCCCGGTGATCTCGCGGGCCGGCGAGCCCTCCGGGAGGTTGCCGATGATCATCGCCGGGCCGCGCCCGCCGAAGAGGTCGTAGCGCAGGAAGACGCCCTGGCAGGTGCCGTCGGGCGCGGGCAGCAGACCGGCGCCCAGGTTGCCGGGCCAGTCGGTCGGGTCCATGGCCAGGACGTCGAAGTCCGGACCCGCGGGGACGGACGCGCTGCGACGGCGGAGGAACGACATGCGGCCATGGTACGTGCACGTGCGGCGCTCTCCCCCGGGACCTCGGCATGGTCACGGGTCCGTCACGGGACGGGCGGCGGGACCGCTCGCGGAGGGCGTACGCGGCGCCCGATTCCGTACCCGGCTCCGTACCCGTGCCGGGCAGGCGGCGGTGACGTGGCGCGATGGCGGAGGGGCCTCCGGAGCTGTTACGCTCGACGGTTTGTAACGGTCAACTCCCGTACAGAACAGGCCCGTTAAGGAGTTTAGCAGGCACATGAACGACAGTCAACCGGCGGCTGTGCCGGCCGCAGCGCTCGAGGCCGAGCAGACCTACGTGGACGGACTGTACGCACGCCTCGACGAGGAGCGGAGCCAGGCCCGTGCCGCCCTCGCCGAGGTGCACGCCCGCGGCGCCGACGGAGGCACCCGGCAGGCCATGACCGAGCGCGAGGTGCTCTCCTCCGAGTACGCGCGGCGCCTGGCGCAGCTCGACGCGGTCGAGTACGGGCTGTGCTTCGGCCGGCTCGACACCGACCACGGCGACGCCCTCTACATCGGGCGGATCGGACTGCGCGGCCCCGACCGCGACCCCTTGCTCGTCGACTGGCGCGCACCGGCCGCCGCGCCCTTCTACACCGCCTCCCCCGCGGCGCCCGCCGGCGTCGTACGGCGCCGGCGGCTGCACAGCACCGGCCGCAGGGTCACCGGCGTCGACGACGAACTCCTCGGCGGCGCGGCCGTGTTCGGGGGCGCGTCCGCGCACGGAGACG
>NZ_LJGW01000688.1 GCF_001751255.1 Streptomyces nanshensis
GTGCCGTGGAGTCGCGAGCCGTGCCGTGAGCGGCCGGGGTGCGCGCGGCACCGGCCCGGCGTACGAGCCGCGGGGCGCACCGCGGGCGGACCGCGGCGCGGACCGCGTCAGAGTGCGTCGAGCATGCCCAAAAGGATGCCGCGGGTCTCCCGCGCCGGAGCGGCGTCCGTCACCAGCCGGTCGATCACGTGCCGGTAGTACTCGACGTCCTCCTGCTCGGGGTAGGAGGCGCCGATGAGCTGCTCCAGATAGATCACGTCGGGCAGTTCGCGCTCGGGGAGCCGCAGCAGCGTGACGGGGCCGCCGGCCGCCGCGTGCCCGCCGGCGGAGAAGGGCATGACGTGGACGGTGACGTGCGGCAACTCGCAGGCGGCGATGAGGTGTTCGAGCTGGCCGCGCATCGTCTCGGGGCCGCCGACGCCGCGGCGCAGCGCGGCCTCGTCGATGACGGCCCACAGGTGCGGCGGGCGTCTGCCGTGCAGGATCCGCTGGCGCAGCATGCGCAGTTCGGTACGGCGCCGCAACTGTGCGGCGGGGGCGCCGGCATGGCCGAGTTCGATGACGGCGCGGGCGTACTCGGGTGTCTGGAGCAGCCCGGGGACGAACTGCACCTCGTAGCTGCGGATGACGTCCGCGGCCTGTTCCAGTCCGAGGTAGGTGTGGAACCAGTCGGGCACGATGTCGTGGTAGGCGTGCCACCAGCCCGGGGCGTTCGACTGCACGGCCAGGGCCCGCAGGGTGGCCTGCTCGTCGGCGTCGCTCAGCCCGTAGATGCTCAGCAGGTCGGTGACGTCGCGCTCGCGTACGGCGCTGCGGCCGCGCTCCAGTTGGGCGATGGTCACGTCCGAGACCTTGATGGCCTCGCCGGCCTCCTCGCGTGAGATGTACTGCGCCTCGCGCAGCCGCCGCAGGCGCTCGCCCAGCACGAGCCGGGGCACCGCGGGCCCCGGCGGCCGGTCCGGGACGCGGCGGTCGGGCAGGTTGCCCGAGATCTCAGAGATGCGCATGCCTCAGCTCCCCGTGCAGTGAACGCATAGGTCGCGCCACGGTGACCATGTGTCGGTCCGGTCCGCTCCGCCTCGCGCTGGGCGAGAGGTACGTTTCCACGGCACTGTCCGTCCTCATTCCCGCACATGCCCCTGTCCAGTCCCCGCCACCCCGTCACCGGAAGGAGGACTGTTGCGCACGTTGCACAAGGGAAGGAATCTACGTGGTGTGGCGCGGATCGGCCAATCCCGGAGGCCGAAAATGATTCCCTCCCGGCGGCAGTCCGCGCAACCGTCCGATTCCGGACAGCCGACCGGCGCGTCCTGAACGCTCCGGGCCGAAATCGCCCCCGTCACCGCTCACTTCAGGAGCGCGCATGTCCTCTTCCGGCCACGCGACCGGCCTGCCCGCGCACAACTGGGCGGGCAACACGGTCTTCACCGCCACCGGCGTCCGACGCCCCGCCTCCGTCGAGGAGTTGCAGCACATCGTCGCCTCGTCCCGCCGGGTACGGGCGCTCGGCAGCGGCCACTCCTTCAACCGGGTCGCCGACACCGCCGGTGAACTCGTACGGCTCGACGCCCTGCCGCCCCTCGTGGAGATCGACGAGGCGGCCTCGGCCGTCACCGTCGGCGCGGGCATGCGGTACGGCGAAGTGGCCACCGTGCTGCACGAGTCGGGCCACGCGCTGGCCAACCTCGCCTCGCTGCCGCATATTTCGGTGGCAGGCTGCTGCGCGACGGCCACCCACGGCTCGGGCGACGCGGAGCAGTGCCTCGCGGCGGCCGTGACGTCGCTGGAGCTGGTCGGCCCGGACGGCGAACTGACCACGCTGAGCCGGGAGTCGGACCCGGAACGCTTCCCGGGCGCGGTCGTCGCGCTGGGCGCCCTGGGCATCGTCACGCGGCTCACGCTCCGCGTCGAACCGGACTTCGAGGTCTCCCAGCACGTCTACACGGGCGTACCGCTCACGGAGGTCGCCGACCGCTTCGACGAGATCTTCGGATGCGCCTACAGCGTCAGCGCGTTCACCGACTACCTCGGCGACGCCCGTGTGTGGCTCAAGCGGCGTACGGCCGAACGTCCCGGCACCCGGGCGCGGACGCGCTGGGAGGGAGTGACCCCGGCGGGCGCGGCCCACCACCCGATCCCCGGCATCCCCGCGACGCACTGCACCCGGCAGCTCGGCGTGCCCGGCCCCTGGCACGAGCGACTGCCGCACTTCCGGCCGGACTTCACGCCCAGCAACGGCGACGAGGTCCAGTCGGAGCTGCTGCTGCCGCGCGCGTCCGCGGCCGAGGCGCTGGAGGCGCTGCGCGCTCTCGGGCAGCGGATCGCGCCGGTGCTCCAGATCTCGGAGATACGGACCGTCGCCGCCGACGATCTGTGGCTGAGCCCGTTCTTCCAACGGGACTGCGTGGCCTTCCACTTCACCTGGGTCAAGGACCAGGACGCCGTACTGCCGGTGATCGCGGCCCTGGAGGAGCGGCTGCTGCCGCTGGGCGCGCGCCCGCACTGGGGCAAACTCACCGCCATGGAGCCGGAGTCGGTGGCGGCGCTGTACCGACGGGCGGGCGACTTCCGGGAGTTGGTACGGGAGCACGACCCCGACGGCGTCTTCGCCAATCCCTTCGTGGACCGGGCCTTCGCGCTGCGCTGAGCCCCGGGGAGCCGGCGGCCCCGTACAGCATTGGCCCAATTCCGTTGCCACGGCGGCGAGTTGGGCACCGTCCCGTGTGCCGCCGACCATGAACCGGCGGGCCGGGGGCAACCGGAAGGTGTCGGTTTCCCCCGGTGCCCGAAGGGACGGTCAGATGACAGCCACGAAGCGTCCAGCCGAGGTCCGCAAGCGTCCGCCGTGGTGGGTCGTGGTCTCGATGGCCATGGTCCTGGTCCTCCTGGCGCTGCTGCTGGGAGGGATGTCCGGTCTTCTGCCCAAGGCCGCCAACCCGTTCGCGACCGAGACGAAGGACCGCAGCGGGCCCGTGCTGCTCAAGTCGATCCAGGACATGAGCCGTTACGAGGCGGCCTCCGGCACCTTCCAGGTCGTCGTCGACCTGGACGAGGACGCCAGGTTCCTGCCGGACGAGATACGCGGCAAGCGCACCCTCTTCGTCGGCAAGGGCGAGGTCGGCGCGTACGTGGACCTGGGGAACGTCGGCGAGGACGCCGTGCGGGTCAACGCCGACCGTACGGAGGCGACCGTACGGCTCCCCCGCGCCCGGCTGGAGAAGCCCGCGCTGGACGCGGAGCACTCGTACGCGGTCGCCAAGCAGCGCGGACTGCTCGACCGGCTCGGCGACGTCTTCTCCGACAACCCCAACGACGAGCGCCAGGTGCACAAGCTGGCCGTGCGCCACATCGGCTCCGCCGCGAAGAAGAGCGACCTGACCGCGCGGGCGGAGAAGAACACGAGGTCGATGCTGGAGGAGCTGCTGCGCTCGCTGGGCTACGAGAAGGTGACGGTCGCCTTCACGAACGGCGGCGGGAAGAGCTGAGCGCCGGCCGGTGCCACCAGTGGCGGCGGCGGGGATGCACGGCGCGGCCCAGGCGGCGCCCCAGGATGAGGTAACCGAGCATGGCGCCCGTGGTGTTGAGGATGACGTCGTCGATGTCGAAGGCGCGTCCCTGCACCAGGGCGCCCTGCACCAGCTCCACCAGCAGCATGACCAGCGCCGTCGCCAGCATCACGCGCAGCAGTCCGCGGGTGCGCGGCACGAGCGCCGGAAGCAGCACGCCGAAGGGCATGCCGAGCACGATGTTCCCGCCGAGCTGCTTGAGGGTGTCCTGAATGGCGGGCTGTGAGAGGTAGTTGCGGATCGAGTCGCCGGGACGCAGATTGCTGTGGATCAGCGATTCGGACGCGGCCGAGGGGTTCAGCGTCAGCTTCGACAGCACGACGGCGAACCCGACCATGGCGACGAACGCCACGATGAGGATCAGCACCCGCCACACCAGCGGCAGCCGCTGCTCGGAGAGCGCCGCTTCCAGGGCGGCCGCCCGTTTCGCCGCCGCCGACTGCTTCTTGGGGCCCTTCGCCGACGTGCTCTTCGACGTGCTCTTCTTGGCGCCCGCGTTCTTGGCACCCGTCTTCGCCGCCGTGGTCTTCTTCGCGGCGGACTTCTTCGCGCCCGCCGCCGTCCGGCCGGAGCTCTTGCCCGCGGCGCTCTTCTTCGCGGCGGACTTCTGGGCGGTCTTCTGGGCGGGCGCCTTCTTCGCGCCGCTCTTGTCCTGCTGTGCGGACGTCTTACCGGCGGACGACGGCTTCGCCTTCCCCTTCGCTGCGTTCAGGAAATTCTGCACCTGCTTGCACCCCCGGAGGGCCTCGGTACTGTCTGGCCAGCAGTTACCCCCGGCTTCCCGAAGCATGCGCCGCGCCCGCCCGGCCGCCGCGGGAGCGCACCGCAGCACACCGGCAGCGCACTCAGGGCTTCCGCGCGACCCCGCCGTAGACGGGGAACTCCGCGTCGGTGACGTCCGACTGCGCCTCGCCGCCCTCGGGACGCCAGCGGTGTGCGACGACGACGCCCGGCTCCAGCAGCTCCAGCCCCTCGAAGAACCGGCTCACCTCGGAGCTGGAGCGGATCTGCCCCTCGGCGACCGTCGACTGGTACGCCTCGGCGACCCGCGTGAGCAGATCCGGGTCGAAGTCGGCGGTGGCGTGGGAGACCACCAGGTAACTCCCGGACGGCAGCGCGTCCATGAGCGCGTGGACGGTCTCGTACGCTCCCCGCTCGTCGGTGATGAAGTGCAGCAGCGCGATCAGCGACAGCGCCACGGGACGGTCCAGGTCGAGGGTCTCCCGGAGCTGCGGCGAGCCCAGGATGCTCTCCGGCTCGGTGAAGTCGGCCTGCAGAAAGGCGGTCCGGCCCTCGGGGGTGCCGCGGAGCAGTCCCTGCGCGTGCTGGAGGACGATGGGGTCGTTGTCGGCGTAGACGACCCTGGTCTCGGGGGCGACGGCCTGTGCGACCTGGTGGAGGTTGGGTTCGGTGGGGATGCCGGAACCGATGTCCAGGAACTGCCGTACGCCGGCCTCCTCGACGAGCCAGCGGGTCACCCTGTGCATGAACTCCCGGTTGAGATGGGCCCCGAGGACCACTCCGGGCCATACGTCCACGACCCGCCGGGCGGCGGCCGCGTCGGCCTCATAGTGGCTCTTGCCGTTCAGCCAGTAGTCGTAGACCCGGGCAGGGTGCGGTCTGCTGGTGTCGATCTCGTCATTCGCTGTCACTGCTGCTCTCCCCAAAGCGCGGTCGCCGACGAGACACTGTCTCACCGATGGCTTCCCCGGACAGCGCCTGATCCGGCCTGATGCGGCCCTCTCCGCGTCCGTCACGTCATGGCGTCCACACCGGTCACAGCGCGGCCGATGATGAGTTTCTGGACCTGGCTGGTGCCTTCGTAGAGCGTGAGGACGCGGGCGTCTCTCAGATACTTGCCGACGGGGTACTCGTCTATGAAGCCGTAACCGCCGAACGTCTGCAGGCAGTTGTTCGTGACCCGCACGGCCGTCTCGCTCGCGTGGTATTTGGCGACGGACGCCTCCGTCGCGTACTCCTTCGGCGAGGCGCCCGCGTCGGCCATCCTCGCCACCTGGTGCGTGAGCAGCCGGGACGCCCTCGTGTCGACCTCCGCGTCCGCCAACAGCTCCTGGACGAGCTGGAACCGGGCGATCGGCCTGCCGAACTGCTCGCGTTCCGCGGCGTATCCGACGGCGGCGTCGATAGCGGCCTGCGCCAGTCCGACCGCTCCGGCGGCCACGGAGATCCGCCCGCGGGAGAGCGCGCCGAGCGCGATGCCCAGGCCGCGGTCCACCTCGCCGAGCCGGGCGGAGTCCGGCACGCGTACGCCGTCGAAGGCGAGTTCGGCGGTGGCCTGGCCGCGCAGCCCGAGCTTGCCGTGCACCTCGGTGGCGGTCAGGCCGGGGGCGGCGGTCGGCACCAGGAACGCGGTGATCCCGTCCTCGCTCGTCCGCGCGAACGTCAACGCCACCTCCGCGACGGTGCCGTTGGTGATGAACATCTTGCCGCCGTCGATGATCCAGTCGCCGCCCTCCCGCCGTGCCCGGGTGGTCAGCGAACCGGCGTCGGATCCGGTGCCGGGCTCGGTCAGGGCGAAGCAGCCGAGGGCGTCGCCGCGCACCAACCGCGGTACCCACTCCTCGCGTTGGGCCTCGGTGCCGTGGGCGACGACGGTCTTCGTGACCAGGCCCAGGGAGACCGACACGATGCCGCGTACGGCGGAGTCGCCGCGGCCCAGCTCCTCGGTGGCCAGGACGTAGGAGAGCATGTCGGCCTCGGTGCCGCCGTAGCGCTCGGGCACCGTCAGCCCCAGGAAGCCCAGTTCGCCCAGGCGCCGGGGGATGCCCGGATCGACGCGCTCGGCGCGGTCCCACTCGCGGGCGTGCGGCGCGACCTCGGCGTCGACGAACCGCGCCGCCATGGCGCGGATGTCGCGCTGGGTCTCGGTGAGGCCGAAATCCCGGCTGTTCATGGGGTGTTCTCCTCCGCATCGCGGACGGGACGGGCGCGGGCGGGCGGGTCCTGGACGAGCGGGGTGTCCGGCGCGGTCAGCGGCAGCCCGAGCTGTGCGCGCTCGCGCACCCAGCGCGTCGGCCGGTAGCGGGGGTCGCCGCTCGTGGCGTACAGGGCGCGCTGCAACTCCAGCATCCGTACGGCGCCGATCCGTTCGCCCCACGTGAGCGGCCCGTACGGGTAGCCCAGACCCGCGGTGACGGCCAGGTCGATGTCGGCGGGCGCGGCGATGTGCCGTTCGGCGATGGAGGCGGCGACCGAGACGACGGAGGCGAGGAGGCGCTGCGCGACGGAGCCGGCGGTGTCCCGTACGACCGTGACCGCTGCGCCGCCGGCGCCGAGCACGGCCGCCGCGTCCCGTAGCGCGCCGGCGTCCGTGGCCGGGGTCACCGCGAGCACACGG
>NZ_LJGW01000687.1 GCF_001751255.1 Streptomyces nanshensis
GGCCGGATGCCGTACGCGGCGACGAGGGTGCTCACGGGCGGGCCGTCCGTCTGGTTCGCGACGGTGCCGGGTTCGCCGGATGCGCCGGAACCGGCGGACGGCGCCGAGGAGTCGGCGGGCGCGAAGTCCGGTGCCGCCGCGATCGGACGGTGCGTGGTCGACGGGCGCTGGGCGGGCTTCGCCGCGATAGAGGTGGCGCCGGAGCACCGGCGGCGAGGGCTCGCGACCGCGGTGATGGCCGAGTTGGCGCGGACCGCGCTCGCCGAGGGCGCCTCGGCGGCGTACCTCCAGGTGGAGACCGGCAACGAGGCCGCCCGCATCCTGTACGACGGCCTGGGGTTCGCCGACCACCACGCCTACCACTACCGCCGCGCCCCGGAGGACTGAGCGCGATGTCCGACGAGGAGAACAACGGGAACAGCGAGAAGAACGACGAGAACGCAGCCGGGCCGGGCAATCGCGAGCGGTTCGCGGAGGCGGCGCGCGAGGAGCGGCCCGATCTGGCGCTGCTGTGCCTGCTGATCGGCGTCGAGGCGGCCACGGCGCACGCCGCACCTCCGGAATCCAAGGAAACCGGAGACGGCGGCGTACAGGAGGAAGGCGGGGACGGGGGCGCGGCGGCGGAGCATGAGCGGTCCGTCCTGGAGGCGCAGATCGAACTCGACCGGCTCGCCGGGCTGTTGCCGTACGCGGCCTCGCGTACGCCCGAGGAGTGGGCACGCGCGCTGGGCCGTCTGCTCGGCCGCGAGCACGGATTCCACGGCACCCCCGAGGACTACCGGCGGCTGGATTCGTCGCTGCTCCAGTCCGTGCTGCGGCGGCGCCGGGGGCTGCCGATCCTGCTGTCGGTGGTCTGGATGGAGGTGGCGCGGCGGGCCGGGGCGCCGGTCTACGGGGTGGGTCTGCCGGGGCACTTCGTGATCGGGTTCGGCGATCCGTACGGGGAGCACGCGCTCGCCGATCCGTACAACCACGGCCGGCTGCTGTCCGCGGGAGATCTGGAGCTGCTCGTCGCGGGCGCGACGGGTGCGCGGACGCCGCTCTCCGCGGCGCGGCTGGACCCCGCCGGTCCGCTGGAGACGGTGCTGCGAATCCTCAACAACATCCGTGCGTGGGCGGCGGCGCGGCCCGAGCAGTCGGGCGTGCAGCTCTGGGCGCTCGAACTGTCGCTGCTCCTCCCCCACCGTCCGGCGCGGCTGCGTCTGGAGCGTGCGCGGCTGCTCGTCGAGCGGGGCGACTTCCTGGGCGGCGCCGCGGAGTTGGAGGAGTACGCGTCGGCGGTCGAGGGCGCGGAGGGGACGGAGGCGGAGTCGGTCCGCGCGGCGGCGAGGGCGGCACGGGCACGCCTCAACTGAGCGGCCTTACGCCCTGCCCGTCAGGCCCGCGTCCCGCTCACAGCCACCCCCTGTCGCGGGCCAGACGTACCGCCTCCGTGCGGTTGCTCGCGCCGGTCTTCTGGATCGCCGTCGAGAGGTAGTTGCGGACGGTGCCGTGCGAGAGCTGCATCGCCTCCGCGATCCGTGCGTTGCCGGAGCCGTCGGCGGCGGCGTTCAGCACGTCGCGCTCCCGGTCGGTCAGCGGACTCGCGCCCACCGCGAGCGCCGACGCCGCCAGCGCCGGGTCGAGGACGTGCTCTCCGCGCAGCACCCTGCGTACGGCGTCGGCGAGGCGTGCGGCGGGCGCGTCCTTGACGAGGAAGGCGTCGGCGCCGGCGTCCATGGCGCGGCGCAGATAGCCGGGGCGTCCGAACGTCGTGAGGATCACGACCTTCAACTCCGGGTGTTCCGCGCGCAGTCGGGACGCCGCGTCGATGCCCGAGCAGCCGGGCATCTCGATGTCGAGCAGCGCCACGTCCGGCTCGTGCTCGCGCACCGCGTCCAGCACCTCGTCGCCGCGGCCGACTTGGGCCACCACCTCGATGCCGGGCTCCAGTCCCAGCAGGGCGGCGAGCGCCTCGCGCACCATCGCCTGGTCCTCGGCCAGCAGCAGTCTGATCACGGCGTTCACGCTACGTCCTGCGCGGTTTCCCGGGCCCCTGAAGTGCGCGGTCGCGCCGGTACGACGGCCCGCAACTGGAAGCCTCCGCGCACCCCCGGGCCGGTCTCCAGCGCCCCGTCGGCGAGCGCGAGCCGTTCGCCGAGTCCGGTGAGGCCGTTGCCCCGCGGGGCGTCGGCGCCACGGCCGTCGTCGGTGACGGAGAGGCAGAGCGTCTCGTCGGCCTGCTCGGTCAGGGCGACGCTGCACCGGGTGCCGCCGCTGTGCCGTACGACGTTGGTGCACGCCTCGCGCAGCGCCCACGCCAGCGCGCTCTCCTGGTCGGGGTGGAGGTCGTCCGGGATCGCGGACGTCTCCGGCAGCCGGGACGAGATCCCGGCGGCGCCGAGTGCCGTGGCGGCACTGGCCAGTTCGACCCGGAGGGTGGGCCGCCGGTAGTCGCTGACGGCCTCGCGTACGTCCACGAGGGCCTGTCTGCTGACCCGTTCGATGTCGGCGACCTGTGCGGCCGCCGCCTCGGGCTCGCCCGGCAGCATCCGTCCGGCCAGCTCGCTCTTGAGCGTGATGAGGGAGAGCGAGTGCCCGAGGAGGTCGTGCAAGTCGCGGGCGAGACGCAGCCGTTCCTCGCTGGCGGCGAGATCGGCGACCGCCGCCCGCGCCTCCCTCAGCTCCCGCGTCGTACGGATCATCTGCCGTACGCCCGCCATCGCGAACCCGCCCAGCAGCGCCGGGATGAACAGCGCGGGCCACAGGTCCGCGGAGCCGTCGACGTGCAGCCCGAAGACGACCAGGACCGCCACGGATGCCGGGATCACCCAGCTCGCGCGGCGCCGCGGGAGCACCGCACCGGCCGCCACCGAGAGGTACACGAACAGCACCAGCCACTGGCTGCCCAGCGCGAAGGCCAGGACGAGGGCGAGCAGCATCAGCACGCCGAGCCCGGTGTGCACGCGGAGCGGACTGTCCGTGTGCCGGAAGAAGATCAGCGCCACGTAGACGCCGACGAAGGAGGCGAGGCCGAGGGCGCCGAGGGCGAGGGCGGGACCGCTGTGGCCGCCGCTCCAGAGGTCGGAGACGGGGGCGCTGAGATACACCATCCAGATCGAGGTCCACAGCACCTTGACCAGCAACTGGCGGCGGTTCTCCGGCTTGTGGCCCACGCCGGGCATGGCCTGGCGGTCCGACGGGACGGCGAAGCGGGGGCCGGGGCCGGCGGCCGGGGCGGCTGGCTGCTCTCCCTGTGCTCCGCTCCCGGTGCCGTCGTCCGGCGGCGCCCCCACCGCCGCCGTCCCCGGCTCCGTCCCTGCCTCTGTCCCCGCTTCCGCGAGTGCTCCGCCTCCCGTGCCCTCGTCCCTCATCGCGCCCATGTGGCTCGCCTCCCTCCGCCGTGCCGCCGGCCTGCGCCTTCGAACGTACGCGTGTACGTCACACCTTGTGGCTGTCCCGCCGGTACAGCAACGCCGCGGCCGCCGTGAACAGCACGAGGTATCCGGCGAGGATGCCGGCGTCCTGCAGATGCGGTGCGTCGCCCTCCTCGACGGCCCGGCCCAGCGCCGCGTACGCATGGGTCGGCAGCCATGTCGCGATGTCGCCCACCCAGGCCGGGAGGACGGTGAGCGGCA
This sequence comes from Streptomyces nanshensis, assembly GCF_001751255.1. Taxonomy (GTDB): domain Bacteria; phylum Actinomycetota; class Actinomycetes; order Streptomycetales; family Streptomycetaceae; genus Streptomyces; species Streptomyces nanshensis_A. Next base: position 3,618 of record NZ_LJGW01000687.1, read on the forward strand.
TCCACAGTCCGCCGAGCATCGCCAGCCCGAAGTAGATGATCATCGTGATCGGGCGTACCGCGTCGCCCGAGGCGAGATAGCCGATGGCCACGCCCAGGGCCGCGAAGACGAAGCTGCCCGCCCAGGTGCACAGCGCGATGGCGGTCCACTGCCAGACCTCCAGCCGTACGTCCTTGACGGCCGCGGCCACCACGAGGACGAGGAGGATCGAGGGGAGGCTGACCGTCGAGACGGCGGCGATCTTGGCCGTCACATAGCCGCGTCCCGGGAGCGCCGTGAGCCTCAACTGCCGTACCCAGCCCTGCTCCCGCTCCTTGGCGATCTTCTCGCTGTTGCCGATCAGCACCGCCGTCATCGCGCCGAACGCGGCCATCGCGACCATGTAGTACAGCGCCATGTCGACGCGCATGCCGGGCAGTTTCGCGTCGTCGGCGCCGCCCGCGATGATCAGGTAGAGCGCCGACGGATAGATGACGGAGAAGAAGAGGAACTTCCGGTTGCGCAACGACCGGAGGATCTCCAGCTTGATCAGAGTCTTCATACCGCTGCCGCCTCCCTGCCGGTGCCCCGGCTCTGCCCCGGCTCGTCGCCGTGGTCCGTGCTCCCGCTCGTCCCCTGGTCCGCACCCGGCTCCTCCGCGCGCCGGGTGATCGCCAGGAAGGCCTCCTCCAGACCGAGGTGTGCCACCTCCACGTCGCGTGGATAGAGACCCAGTTGATAGAGCGCGTACATCGTCGCGTCGGCGTCCGACGACCTCATCCGTACGGTGCGCCCGGAGAGGTCGAAGTCGGTCACCGCCGGGAGCGCCCGCAGCGCCGCCTCGTCGGCTCCGTCCTCCAGCGCGAAGGAGATGCGCCGCAGTCCCGCCCTGTTCTTGATCTCCGCGGCCGTGCCGTCGGCGAGCAGCCGCCCCCGGTGCAGCACGAGCACCCGGTCGGCGATCGCGTCCGCCTCCTCCAGATAGTGGGTGGCGAAGAGGACCGTACGGCCCTGGGCTGCCTGTTCGCGCATCACCGCCCAGAACTCCTGGCGGGCGGAGACGTCCATGCCCGTGGTGGGCTCGTCCAGGACGATCAGGTCGCACGCGCCGGCGGTGGCGAGCGCGAACCGTACGCGCTGCTCCTGTCCGCCGGAGAGCTTGCCGACCGTACGGTCCGCGATCCCCGCGATCCCGGCGCTCTCCAGCACCTTGTCGACGGGGTGGGAGCGGGGGTGCAAGTCGCAGGCGAGGCCGACGAGTTCGCGTACCCGTACGCCGTCCATCAGGCCGCCGGACTGCAGCATCGCCCCGACGCGGCCCGCCGTGACAGCCTTGCGCGGGGTGCCGCCGAAGAGCCGGACCGTGCCGCCGGGGTCCGGCGGGCGCAGCCCGAGAAGGAGGTCGAGTGTGGTCGACTTGCCCGCCCCGTTGGGTCCGAGGAGTGCGACCGTCTCGCCCGGATGAAGACTGACGGTGAGGTCCGAGAGCGCACGCACCGAGCCGTAGCTCTTGCTCGCGCCGGCGAACTCCACCACTGGAGAGTGTTCTGTGGTCATGCACTGAGGATCGCGGGCGGGGCGCCCCGCCGTGCAGTGCCGCGCGTCGTGACCTGCGTATGACAGATGTCAGCGGCCGAGGGGCCGTCGGGCGCGCGGCGCCGCCCGACGCGCACCGGTCCGACGCCCGGACCGGGCCCCGGCCTCAAGCCGGGAGCCGGCGGCTCAACTCCCCGCCGCTCACTGCGGCTTGGTCGGGATCTCCTGTACGCGCTTGGCCGGGCTGGTCTCCTTGAGCGCGAGCCGCAGCGCGCCCGCCACGTCCTGCGGTGTGACCGGCGTCTTGGTGCCGTTGCCGCGGGTGATCTCCACGCCGTCGAAGGTCGTGCCGTACAGCGTCTTGAGCACCGGCAGGTCGTAGGTGTCGACCAGCGTGCCGTTGACCGGCTTCATCGACAGGAACTTCGGCAGCGACTTCTGCGGACTGAACTGGATCGAGGCGCCACCGGCCTTGATCGTCACCAGCCCGGACATCGCCGGCTTGCCGAACTCCCGGATGGCGCGGTCGATCTCCTTCTTCCCGACCTGCGGCTGCTGCGGCGAGACCGGCAGCCGGACGGGGCTGTTGTTCCCGGTCTGGGCCCGTGTGCGGTACGCGCCCTCCAGCCGGGCGCTCGCCTTCTGCGCGTCGATCCCCTTGTGCGGCTTGCCCGGTACGCCGACGGCCTTGCCCCCGACGAACTTGACCATGCCGTCCTTGGGCGCACCGCCGACCCCGGTCTGCTTGGCGACCTGGCGCAGCGCCGAGGCCATCTTCTCCTGGTCGACCTTGAGCGCGGGCTCCGCGTCGCGCTCCATGCCGAAGAGCGAGCCGATGACGGAGACCGGGTTGTAGTCGCGTCCGGCGGCGGCGCGCACCGTCGCCTCGGTGTCCAGGGTCATACCGGCGACGCTCGGCTTGAGCTTGGCCTGCTTCCCTGCGGCGACGACGGTGAAGTCCTGCGTCGTACGGTCGCCGAAGGCGGCGTCCAGCTTGTTGACCGCCTCGTGCCGGCTCATGCCGCCGATCTGGACGCCGAGCACAGTGGTGCCGTTCGGCACGTCCGCGTGGTCGAGCAACAGGCCCGCGCCGTACGCGATACCGACGAGCCCGAGCACGCCGACCCCCACGAGCGCCAGCTTCGAACGGCCGCCCCCGGAGGCGTCGTCGCGTTCCTCGGACGCCCGGGACGGTGCCCTCTCGAACGGCGAACCGGAGATCCCGCCTCCGTCCTCGTCGGCAAGACGGGGAGCGCGGCTCATCAGTGTCTCGCCGGCGACACGTTCGCCGTCCCGCTCGGACTCCTCGTCCGCCACGGCGGTGCTCTCGTATCCCGTCGGTCCGCCGTAGGCGGGCAGACCGCCGGTCGCGGCCGGGTCCTGCGTACCGTCCGGGCCGCCGGGGCCGTCCGCGAGCAGGTCCTCGCCGACGCCGCCGGGCGCGAACGGAGCGCGTCCGGTGCCCAGTCCGAGCGTCGAGTTCGCCGGGGGCTCGGGCGGCACGTCGCCGCGCAGGGGCGGCGGCGGCATCGCCATGTCACCGCTGACGGGACCGGTCGTCGGCCCGTCCTGGACCGCGCCCGGACCGCCGAGACCGGCTCCGGCGGGTGTGCCGTGCGCGGGGGTGTCCGCAGGGGGCGGGGAGTAGGAGCCGGTGTCGTACGGATCGCCCGGGCCGCCGGCGTACGAGTCGCCCGTGCCGTACGGACTGCCCACGCCGTACGGGTCGTTGGTGCCGTACGGAGTTTCGGCCGCACCCGGCGGTGCGCCGGGACCGGGGGCGGAAGAGGGACCGGGGCCCTGCACCGGGACCGTGCCCGTGGCACCCGAACTCGCCGTGCCCGGCGAGGACTTGCCCTTGCGCGGCGCGAACCAGTCGCTCACGTCCGGCTTGTCGCCGCCGCCCGAGGTCTCCTCCGGGCCACGCGGCGGACCGGAGCCGCCCGCACCCGGGGCGCCCGGTGCACCGGGAACGCCCGGAGCCGCACCCGGCCC
>NZ_LJGW01000694.1 GCF_001751255.1 Streptomyces nanshensis
CCCGCGCCCCTTCCGTGACAGCGCGGGCCGGCCGCCGCCGTCAGTCGCGGCCTCGGGTCGTACGGGTCACCGGAGGGCCGACGGCTGCTGCTGCCGGGGCGCGCTTCCCCGCGCCGTCCGGGAGCGGTCCAGCGGAGCCACCACCGTCGTACAGAACCGGTCGACGGCCTGGTCCACGCTGCGGATGAATCCCGACTCGGCGTTGCCGCGGGTGCCGCCCATCCCCTTGAACAGGGAGAGCCGGAAGCCCGTGATCCGGACGTCGTCCTTGGGGAGCATGTCGCCCGGCTCGGGACGCAGTCTTTCGAGCGTGCCGCGCGGGCCGTTGGCGGCGTCCGCCAGCAGCGTCTCGATGTGCAGATCCGCCGGAGCCTCGGCGAGCTGACGGGTGAGGCGCTTGGCCCAGGTCAGCGGGTAGCCCTGCTCGGGTGCCGGTACGTCGAGGGACGTGCGCAGCCGTGCGGTGCGCAGATCTGCCGTCAGGGCCAGGACGCCCTGCGTGCCCTCGATGCGGAGTTCGGCGAAGAGGCGTCCCCTCTCGCAGAGTTGGTCGGCGAGCGCCGTACGGCGGGCGACCGGGTCCCGCCGCGTCGCACCGCGCTGAACGGGAAGGACCTTCTGGCCCAGTTCGCCGCCGAGCCGGAGGCATACCTGCCGAACCAGCCGCTCCCAGCTCTCCACGACGTCGAGCGCACGCGGATCGCCGTGGCTGAGGGTCTCGTCGTCGATGCCGTTGCGCACGGGGACCCAGGCGGGGCCCATGTTCTGGAAGCCGTGGCAGCCGGAGTTGTCGTGGCTGAGGTAGAACAGCAGCTCCTGGAGCAGCCAGGCGTGGGAGGCGCTGCTCACGCCCTCGTGGTGGATGAGCATCCGGGCCTGGTGCGCCACTTCCGCCCACGACAGGTGCCACAGGGCGACCTTGTGCTTGCGGCGCCCGTCGATCTTGACGTCCACGACCGAAGTGCCGTCCAGCGCCACGTCGTTGGAGAGCGTGATCACGGCCTCGTAGCCGCGGCGGGTCGCGATGTCGACGTACTCCTGCACCTGCCGCGGCTGCACGGCGGCGCCGTTCGTCTTGCTCTCCAGCAGGGCCGTCCAGAGCTTTCCGGCCCGTTCCACCCGGATCACGCCGTCGGGGCGGCGCGGGGCCTCTCCGTTCGGCAGCACGACTTCGACGTACGTCTCCATGCGGCCGGCCGGGGCGCCGAAGGGGGCGGTGAGGCGGCGGCCGAACTCGGGGACCTGGGCCATCACCGAGAGCAGTACGGACGTCGCCCGGGCCTCGCGTTCCCGGTCGCTCTTGAGGGAGGAGACGGGGAACAGGCTCGCCCTGTGCCACGAGTCGTTCTCGGCAAGGGACTTCTTCTCGGCCTTGGGCAGCGTGATCTTCTTACGCGCCGTGCGGGGGCGCCGGGGCAGCGGCTGCTCGGGGACGGACGCGGGGACGGTGTCAGGTACGGGTACGGGCACGGCTGCGGCTGCGGCTGCGGAGATGGGGGTGGGGGCGGGCGCGGGAATCGTCACGGACAGTCCGGCGGCCGTGGTCGGCCCGTCGCCGGGCTCCCCGTCCGTCCGTTCACTGTCCGCCGGCTCGTCCTCTGCCACCCCGCCGTCCGGCTGCTCGTCGTCGACGTCGATCCCGAAGTCGGTGGCGAGGCCCGCGAGTCCGGTGTCGTACCCCTGCCCGACCGCCCGGAACTTCCACTCCGCGCCCCGCCTGTAGAACTCGCCGAAGACGATCGCGCTCTCGTCGGCGGCACCGACGAGTGTGTAGCCGAGCAGCCGCTCGCCTCCCGCGTCCGTCACCGTCAGCCGGAGGTCGTCCAACTCTCCGAACCGGCCTCCCTCGTACCGGCTCGCCGCCACGACGACGTACGAGACCCCGGGTGCGATCGCGCTCAGGTCGAGACTGACGCGGTCCTCGCTCCCGTCGATCGTGGGCGTCGTACCGAGGACCTGCACGCTTCCGTCGTGTGCGCTCGGGTTGTTGTAGAAGAGGAAGTCCGCGTCACTGCGAACGCGTCCGTCTGGTGCCAATAACAGGACGGAGACGTCGGCGTCGCCGTTCCCGTCGTCGCTCGTCCACGTCAGGCCGACCGTCACCGCGTCGGCGTCGTCGCTCAGCGACGCCAGACTGACGTTGGCACCCTTGGTCATCTCCAGCATCGGCCCACCCCCAAGAGAACCTCCGCGGACGCACGAGAGGCAGAGAGCCTGGTGTGTCCGTTACGTACCTTTGTACGTGGATGAACCTTAGCGAGTGATCCGTCAACTTGGTTGAGTACAGCACGAATTGTGACCTTCGGCCTCGGCGGCGCTCGGCCGTCAGTCGCGCCCCCGGGTCGTACCCGTGAGCAAGTCCCCCGAGGCAGAGGGCCGTTGGGCCCCCTGTTCCCGGGACGTGGCCGAGGGCGACGCGGAAGACGAGGACGGAGTCCGCGACGCGGAAGCGGAAGCAGAAGGGGAAGCGGACGGGGACGGGGACGGGGTGAGGCGGGTGCCCGTCCAGGCGAGGAGGAAGGACACCGGGACGCTGACCAGGCCCGGGGCGTGCAGGGGGAAGACGGCCCAATGGGCGTCCGGGAAGACGGACTCGGGGCTTCCGGAGACCGCCGGGGAGAGGGCGAGCAGGGTGAGGGCGACCAGCGTGCCGCCGTACACGCACCAGCGCAGTCCGCGCAGCGTGAACCGGCGGCACAGCAGGGCGCAGCCGAGCGCGGGGAGGACGACGGTGGCGGCCTCGGTCCAGCTCAGGGTGAGCCAGAACTGCGCGCCGGCCTCGCGGCCGAAGACGGCGAGGGCGATGCAGACCGCGCCGACGGCCCCGAGCGCGATCCGTGCCCGCAGGGGACGGGGCCGCGCCCCCGGAGCGCCGGGATTTCGCTTGCCCGGGTGGGCGTGCCGGTGGCGTCCCATGTCGAGGACGACGGCGGCCGATCCGGAGAGCAGCAGGACGGAGGCGGAGGCGAGCGCGGCGAGGAACGCGGCGCAGGCGATGAACGTCAGCAGCGTGCCGGAGCTGCCCGGCCTTGCGGGGTCGCTCCCGTCCAGGCCCGCGGCGAGCAGCAGCAGATCGTCGCCCCCGTGCGGGCCCGCGCCACCGGAGCGCTGCGCTCCGGCCAGGGCCTGTACGCCGTGACCGACGACCCCCGCCGTGACGCACAGCAAGAGGACGGCGATCACGGCCAGGCTGCTGGAGCGGCGCGCGGTCTCGGCCGTACGGCTCGTCGAGAGGCGTGTCAGCAGATGCGGCAGGAAGGCCGCGCCCAGCAGCACTGTGAGGGCGAGGCTGAGGGTGTCGAGCCGGCCGGTCAGATCGGTGCCGAAGAGGCGGCCGGAGGCGAGATAGGCGGCCTCGCCGATGCCGCTGCCGTGGGCGGCGCGGCTGACGACCGCGCCGTGGTCCCAGCCGAAGCGGGCGAGGACGAGCAGGGCCAGCAGCGGCACGAGGAGCAGAAAGCCGACGGCCTTGAGCGTCTGGAACAGCGTCGAGCCCCGTGCGCCGCCGATGGCCGCGCAGGCCAGAATGAGGATGCCGGTGAGCGCGATGCCGGCCATCGCGCCGTGCTCGCCCGGAAGTCCCATGACGGCGGCGGTGATTCCGCCGACGGGGACGAGCTGGGCGACGAGCAGCGGTACGGACACCACGAGCGTCGCGACACCCGCCGTACGCCGGGCCGGGCCGGGCGGCAGACGGCGGGCGAGGATGTCGCCGAGCGACCGGCCGGGGCCGAACTCCCGTGCCGCGGGCAGCCGTTCGGCCAGCAGGACCTTCAGGAGCAGCGGGGAGAGGGCGGTCGCGGCGACGATGAGGATGCCGTCGTGGCCGCCGGTGGCGACGATGCCGCAGAGGAAGAGCAGTCCGGCGGCGGAGACGAAGTCGCCCGTCAGGGCGAGCCCTTGGCGCAGCGCGCCCGCAACTCCCGTAGTTCCCGAACCGCCCGTACCGCCTGTACCGGTGGACGACCCGCGCTGCGCGAAGAAGTCCTCTGCGGCGTCGCGCAGATCGGGGCTGTTGAGCATGGAGAGGAAGAGACAGCCCGCGAGGAAGACGAGGAAGACCGACATCGCGAGCGCGCCCGCGTCGGTGAGCGAACTCATGTGGCCGCCCGCGCCGTTGCGGCCGTACGGGCGGTACGGCGGGGCCCGTGGGCGGAGGCACGGTGGGCGCCCTGCGTACCGCGTGACTCGTCCGCACCGCGGAACGCGCGGGCGGAGTCGAAGGCGTTGAACGCGGCGGGATCGGCGGGACGGGCCTGCTCCTCGGCCGGTTCGGCCGCGGCCGGCTGGCGGGTCACGACGCGCTGGGCGAGCGGCTCGACGTGGCGGCGCGCATGGCGGTCGTGGCGGTAGACGCCGATGACGATGGCCGACACCTGCGTGAGGACGCCGAGTTCGAGGACGCGGACGCCCTGGAAGACCTCCGTCGTCAGCAGACCGGGGAGGAAGCAGGACACCACCGCGTACGCGGCGAAGACGCCGAGCACGAGGCCCAGTCCCCGGGTGAGCTGGACGCGGCGCGCGGCGGTGAGCGCCTCGCTGGAGGACCCCGTCCGGTAGGCGGACCGCATCGAATCCCGTCGGAGGAATCCCGAACTCCCGTGTCCGGCGGCGGAGTTACGGGCGGTCTGCCGGGCCCGTCCGCGGGGTTGTACGGACATGCCGGGACGACGGGGGAAAGTCAAGGATTCTCCAGCGGGTGAATGCGGGCAGCCTGATGCGCCGAGACACGGGGGAAGGCCGCGAAGAGGCCGGTGATGACCGGGCAATTACCGGCGGTTACAGCAGTGTAGGACCACGTTTCGTGATCACGGAAGGGCTGTCTGTGAAGGGGACGGTGAAGGTACCGTGCCGGGGCGCTCACAGGGGGCGTTGGGCGGGGTGAGGGTCAACGGGGAGTCGTGACAGGGGTGTTGAGGGCTGGTCGTCAGGTCACCGGCCTGGCGCCCGCGCCCCGCCCTCGTACGTAGGGAGCACGCCGCCCGTACCGGCGCCGGCGTCAGCCGCCCGCCCCCAACTCCCCGTCCACCGCCGCCGCGTGCTCGCGGAGCCAGACGATCTCGCGGTCGAGCCAGGAGCCCGGAGGCGCGACGCGGCCCGCGGCCTCGTGGAAGGCGCGTTCGGCCTCGACGCGGGAGGCGATGCGGGCGCCGAAGGCGTGGCGGTGTTCGTGAGGGAGGCCGTAGGCGTCGAGGAAGGTGCGCAGGAGGGCGAGTTGGCGGGTCAGCGGCGCGGCGATGTCGGCGCCGAGGAGCCAGAGCCAGGCGGCGTAGGCGAGGTCCCGCACGCGCGGGCCGGGGGCGGCCTGGTCGAAGTCGAAGGCGGCGGCGGGGAGTCCGTCGACGAAGGTGACGTTGAGCGGGGAGAAGTCGTTGTGGCAGACGGTCTCCTCGCCGTCCGCCAGGGGCGTTCCCGCGGTCGCATCGTGCAGACGGCGCAACAGCCGTGCCGCGGCGATGAGTTGGGCGGGCGACCAGTCGCGGGCCTGGAAGGACGTACGGGTCTCACCGTGCTGGAAGCTGAGGATCTCGCGGCCGCGGTCGTCGGTTCCGAGGAGTCGCGGCGCGGCGTCGCAGCCGGCGTCCTCCAGGTGCCGCAGCAGCCGGTGCACGAACGGCGAGTGCGGTCCGACCGGCCGCCGCACCGTGTCCCCGACCCGTACGACGCCCTCTGTGATCCGGCCCCCGGTCAACGGAATCTCCAGCTCGGCTGCCATACGCGTCAGCGTAACCACCCGGACGGCTCGGACCGCGGACCACGAACCGCTGGTTTTCCGCCGCGAGTTGGGCGGCGGCACCCGCGCCCGTACGCCCCCGTCCCCGCCTCGTGCCGCGCCTCACGTCCGTACGTGCTGCCCCTTGCCCAGGGCGACGATGCCCTCCGCCGACACCGTGCAGTACTCCGCGTCGTGCTCGCCGTTGACGCCGACCGTCGCGCCCTCGGGCACCACGACGTTCTTGTCCAGGATCGACTGGCGGACCACGGCGCCGCGTCCCACCCGTACGCCCGGCAGCAGGACCGCGCCCTGCACCACCGCGCCCTCCTCGACCACGACGCCCGGCCCCAGCACCGAGCCGGTGACCTGGCCCGCGATGATCGCGCCCGTGCTGACCATCGACTCGCTCGCGATGCCGCCCGCGACGAACTTCGCGGGCGGCAACTGCGCCTGGTTGGTGAAGATGGGCCAGGCGCGGTTGTAGAGGTTGAAGACGGGCTCGGGCGAGATGAGGTCCATGTGCGCGTCGTAGTACGCGTCGAGGGTTCCCACGTCGCGCCAGTAGCCGTGGTCGCGTTCGCTCTCGCCGGGGACCTCGTTCTCGTCGAAGTCGTAGACCTGCGCCTGCCCGCGCTCGGTGAGCAGCGGCAGGATGCTGCCGCCCATGTCGTGCACGGACTCCTCGTCCTCGGCGTCCCGGCGCAGCGCGTCCAGCAGGACGTCCGTGGTGAAGATGTAGTTGCCCATCGAGGCGAAGACATGGTCCGGGTCGCCGGACTGTACGGGCGGGTCCTGCGGCTTCTCCAGGAACTCCCGTACGCGGTCGCTGCCCTGCTCCGTACTGATCACGCCGAACGAACTCGCCTGCTCACGCGGCACCTTGATGCCCGCGACCGTCACGCCCGCGCCGCCGGAGATGTGCTGGCGGAGCATCTGGCGCGGGTCCATGCGGTAGACGTGGTCGGCGCCGAACACGACGACGTAGTCGGGCTGTTCGTCGTGGATGAGGTTGAGCGACTGGTAGATGGCGTCGGCGCTGCCCATGAACCAGCGGGGGCCGAGCCGCTGTTGGGCGGGCACGGGCGTGACGTAGTCGCCCTGGAGGCCGGTGAGCCGCCACGTCGTGGAGATGTGCCGGTCCAGCGAGTGCGACTTGTACTGGGTGAGGACGGCGATGCGGGTGATGCCGCCGTTGACGAGGTTCGACAGCACGAAGTCCACCAGCCGGTAGACGCCGCCGAAGGGCACCGCCGGTTTGGCGCGGTCCGCGGTGAGCGGCATCAGCCGCTTGCCCTCGCCGCCGGCCAGCACGATGCCCAGTACGCGCGGTCCTGCTGCCATCCCGAACCCTCCGCCGCCTGTTGTTCGCGGCCGCGCGTTGTGCCCGGCCGCCGATCTCGCCGTCGCCCGCGCGGGCGGACGAACGGTGCGGATCGATCCCGTAAACCCGTTGTACGCACGATTGTGCAGCGGCAAACGTCTATCAAGGGGGCGGACGGGACGCAGGGGGCTCGCGGGAGGAAAGGTGCGCCCGTCAGACTGCACGGCACGAGCGGGGCGGGCACGGCCGGACGGTCCCGGACCTGGGCGGACGGCGACCGAGCGGAGCGGCCGGGGACGGACGGCTGCCCGCGACGCCGTACGGGACGCCCGCCGCGGGCAATCCGCGGGCGATCCGCGCGGGAGGCGGCAGACGCGGCAAGCGACACGGGCGGGGGCATGGGCAGCGGTGCGGGGAAGGCGGGACGGGAGG
>NZ_LJGW01000693.1 GCF_001751255.1 Streptomyces nanshensis
CTCCGCGCCGAGCGCGCCCGGGTGCGCGGCGACCCATGCGCCGTCGCACTCCCGCACCTGCGCCGCCTGCGCCACGGAGAAGGACTCCGCGCGCTCCGCCGGGTCGCCGCCCAACTCCCGTACCTCGCGGCGCAGTCCGAGTCGTGAGGCCAGTCCCGCGGCGGCCGTCGTGAACGCCTCGCGCACCTGCGGCACCGCGGGCGCCAGGAGGTCCGGCGCGACGAGGGCCGTACGGAAGGGGCCGTGGTCCTCGCGGGTCCGGTCCGCCGGGGGCAGCAGGACGTCGCCGACGCGGGCGAGGGTGGCGGCGTCCCGTGCGAGCCAGGCGACGGTGTCGAAGTCCGGGGCGAGCGGCAGCATTCCGGTCACGGGGACCGCTCTGTGCGTGGGCCGCATGCCGTACAGGCCGCAGTAGGAGGAGGGGACGCGGATCGACCCGGCGGTGTCGGTGCCGAGTCCGGCGTCCGTCTCGTGAAGGGCGACGGCCGAGGCCGGTCCGCTGGAGGAGCCGCCCGGAATGTGGCCCGGCGCCTGGGGGTTGGGCGGTGTGCCGTAGTGCGCGTTCACACCGTCGAGGCTGTAGGTCAGCTCGTCCGTCTGCGCGATGCCGGTGATCTCGGCGCCCGCGTCGAGGAGGGCGCCGACCGCCCAGGCATGCGTGGATTCGAGTTCCGCTTCGGCGAGCCAGTCGGGGTTTCCGGCGCCGACGCGGTGGCCCGCGATCGCGTACACGTCCTTCACGGCCAGGCGCAGACCGCTGAGCGGGCCGCTGTCGGACGGGGCCAGCAGCGGGGCGCCGCGCTCCCGCCACACGGTCTTCTCCGTACTGGTCTCGGACGTGGTCATGGGGCCTCCGCGTACAGCCGGTCGGTCTCTCACGCTCTGCCGCCGCCGCGGGGTGTGCCGGGGCGGCGTGCGATGTGTACCCGTCTGCGGCGCGCGCCGGACAGACGTCACCTTCCGGGTGCGCTCCGTGCGGAGTGCGGCGCTCCCGCCGTCCGCCGTACCGCCGCCGCTGCCGGCGCACGCTTCCGCTTCCGCCTCCGGTCGCCACCTCTTACGCGTCCGGTCTCCGCGTCGGGTCCGGCGTGTGCCTTCTGCGGGATCCTGCGGGCCCCTGCGGGCTCAGTGTCCGAAGAGCGGTTCCAGCCGGGCCGCGCAATCCCTCAAGGCGCCGCGCAGCGCGAGCAGTTCCTCGCGCGTCACCACGAACGTCACGGTGGAGATGCTGACCGCGCCGACGACCTGGCTGCCCGCGGTGCGCACGGGGACGCCGAGACAGCGCACGTTCGCCTCGTTCTCCTCCTCGTCCAGCGCGAAGCCCTCCTCGCGTACCCGCGACAGCTCCTTCTCCAGCGCCGCGCGGTCGGTGATCGTGGCCTCCGTACGGCTCTGAAGCCCCGTCCGCCGCAGGACCGCGTCCAGTGCCTCCGCGTCCAGACCGGACAGGATGCACTTGCCGATCGCCGTCGAGTGCAGCGGCTGGTACATCCCCACGCGGGAGGCCATGGCGAAGGGCTGGTCGCCCTCGACCTTGTGCGTGTAGATGATGCGGTCGCCGCTGCGCACCCCGACGTGGACGGTCTGCCGTACCTCCTTCTGGAGTTCGACGATGACGCGCTCGATGCTGTCGCCGCCGCCCGCACCGGCGATCGCGGCGCCCATCGCGCGGACCGAGGGACCGATGCCGTAGCTGCCGCCGTCGTGCGCGACCGCCCAGCCCTCCTCGGTCAGAACGCGCAGCAGCCGGTGCGCCGTCGGCTTCGACAGTCCCGCCTCCGCCGCGAGCCGGGCGAGCGGGGCCGGCGCCGGGGACGCGCACAGTGCGTCGATCAGCCGCAGCAGCCGCCGCGGACCTGCGCCGTCGCCGCTGGGATTCCCGGCGCCACCGGCGGACGGGTTCGGCTCGGCCGGGGCGGGAGAAGGCATTGACACCACCAGGGTCTGTCCATAGGTTGCCGCACGATTCTAGTTCACGGAACTCCGTTCCAGGAGCCGGAATTTGCTCCGGAGCGCGGCTCGGTGCGACGTACGTGAGGAGGACGCATGACTGCTCAGGCAGATGTACGGCACCTCTCGGACGTCGCGGCCAGACACGTCCTCGCGAAGCACGGCACCGACACCGGGCGGCGCACCGGCTGGCTGATGATCTCCACGATCCTCATCGAGGCCTGGGACCTGTACGCCATCTCCTTCCTCCTGCTCTTCGTCAAGGAGGATCTGCACCCCAGCGCCGCGATGCTCGGCCTCGCCTCCGCCGCCGTACAGCTCGGGGCGCTCATCGGGGCGGTGTGCGGAGGGTGGTTCGCCGACCGGTTCGGGCGGCGCAAGGTCTTCATCACCACGATGGTGCTCTTCGTGGTGCTCGCCCTGGCCCAGTCCTTCGCCACCAGCATGTGGGAACTGGTCATCATCCGGCTGCTGTTGGGGCTGCCGCTGGGCAGCGACATCTCGACCGGCTACACGTACATCATGGAGACCATGCCGCGCGGCAAGCGCGAGGTCATGGGCAACCGCTGGCAGGGGATGTTCGGCCTCGGCGAGATCGCCGCGATCGCCGTCATCACCGTGATGTATCTGGGCGGCATGGACCACAGCCTGCTGTGGCGCGTCGGCCTCGGTCTCGGCGCGGTGCCCGCGCTCGTGCTGCTGATCGCACGGCTGGACGTGCCCGACACCGCGCTGTGGCTCATCCAGCGCGGCAAGTTCCGGCAGGCGAAGACCGTCGCGAAGAAGATGTTCGACGACGATCTGCCGATGCTGCCCGACGAGGACTTCACGGTGCAGCGCCCGCGCACCCGCGACTTCCTCGCCGGCATCCGCAGGGATCCCGTACGCAGGAAGGCCAGTGTCTTCGCGTGGATCTCCAACGCGATGCAGGGCGCGGAGTTCGCCGCCTTCGCCTTCTATCTGCCGGTGATCCTCGTGCTGACCGGTGTCTCCGGCATCGGCGCCACCAACTTCATCACCGGGGCGATCTATGTCATCGCGACCGTGAGCGGCTTCGTGGCGCCCGTGGTCACCCCGAAGCTCGGCCATCGGGGCATCGCCCGCTGGGGGTTCGGGATGTCGTTCGTGTCGCTGCTGTTCGCGGCGCTCTTCCTCCAGCTCGACTGGAAGCCGCTCGTGCCCTTCGCCGCCGCGGGTCTGATGTGGGGTCACTACTGGGCGGCGTCCAACGGCATGACGATCGCCTCGATGGTCGCGCCGAGCCGCTACAAGGCGACGGCCTCCGGCTTCGGTTACGTCTTCGTCAAGCTCGCCGCCTTCGTGACGATCTTCCTCTTCCCCGTCCTCTTCGAGAGCCTGGGCGTGCCGCTGGCGACGGTCATCGTCTCGGTGCTCTCCCTGACGGGCTATCTGGCCGCCACGTATGTGCTGCCCGAGGTGTACGGGTATGTGGAGCAGGAGGACGCGGGCGGCGGCACGGATACGGCTCCGGCTCCCAAGTCCCTTGCGGAGGAGGGCCCTTGAGCGCATCCGGTGCGGCGGCGAGCGCGTCCGGTGACGGGACGTCCCGCATCCTCCACCTGGGTCTGGGCAACTTCCACCGTGCCCATCAGGCCCTGTACACCGAGGACGCGGGGCGCCACGGCCGCCCCTGGGAGATCACCGGGGTCGCCGGAAGCACCCGCGGCGTGGTCGAAGCCCTGCACCGGCAGGGCATGCGCTACAGCGTCGTCACGCTCGGCCCGCGGCACACGGATGTACGCCAAGTCACCGCCGTCACCGATGCGTTCGTGGCCGCGGACGATCCGCGGCGGGTGCCGCGCGAGATCGCCGACCCCCGTACCCGCGTCGTCTCCCTGACGGTCACCGAGAAGGGGTACGCCGTCAGCCCGCGGACCGGGCGCCTCGACCTCGACGCCCCGGACATCCGTGCCGACCTGGACGGACAGGGGCCGCCGCGCAGCACCGTCGGGCGGCTCGCGGCCGGACTGCTGCGCCGCGCACGGGAGTCGGGCGCCCCCGTCACGGTGCTGAGCTGCGACAACATCACCGCCAACGGCACGACGCTCGCGGGCCTGCTGCGGGACTTCGCCGCCGCCATGCCCTCCCGGGACGGCGCCGAACTGGCCGCCGCCCTCGAGGAGTTCGTCACCTTCCCCGACACGATGGTCGACCGGATCGTCCCGGCGACGACGGACGCCCACCGCCGTACGGCCGCCGAGGCGGGCTTCGCCGACGACGTGCCCGTGCCCGCCGAGCCGTTCACGATGTGGGTCATGCGCGACCGGTTCGCCGCCGGACGGCCCGCGTGGGAGGAGGCGGGGGCCGTGCTGTCCGACCGCGTCCACGACTACGAGCAGATCAAGGTCCGTCTGCTGAACGGCAGTCACTCGCTCCTGGCCTACCTCGGGCTGCTCACCGGACGCGAACTCATCGCCGACGCCGCCGCCGACCCCGCGATCGCACGGGCGGTGGCGCTGCTCGGCGACGAGTACGAGCCGACGCTCACGCTCCCCGACGGCTTCGATGTCACCGCGTACCGCGCCGAGTTGGGCGAACGGTTCGCCAACCGCCGCCTGGGCCACCGCACCGCGCAGGTCGGCGCCGACGGCTCGCTCAAGCTCGCCCAGCGGGTGCCGGGCGCGGCGCTGTGGCATCTGGCGGCCGGCCGGGTGCCCTCCGCGCTCGCGCTCACCGTCGCGGCATGGCTGCGGTGCACGGCGTATCCGGAGGCGCTGGACGCCGGCCGTACGGGAGTTCCGCCGGAGCCCGCGGGCGCGCGGATCCGCGAACTGGCCGCACGCCGCGGCGGTACGGGCGGTACGGGCGGTACGGGCGGTACGGGTGCTGGCGGGCGGGGCGCGCTGCGGCTCGCGCGTGAGGTGCTGACGCACGAGGCCGTCCTCGGCCAACGGCTCGGCGAGCAGGGCGAGTTCGTGGAACGGGTCGCGGAGCTGCTGGACGCGCTGGAGCGCGGCGGGGCGGACGCGGCGGTCCGTGAGGCATACGCGGCCGATGCCGCCGGGCCGCGCGGGCGTCCCGTACCGCCGTGACGATCCGTACGGGAGGACGACCGGCAGCCGTCGGGCACACGGGAAGGGAGGAGCGGCGATGCTGACCGCCGTCGTGCACGGCGCGGGCGATCTGCGCGTCGAGGAGCGCCCCGAGCCCGTCCCGGGGCCCGGCGAGGTGCTCGTCGCGATGACCCACGGCGGCGTCTGCGGCTCGGATCTGCACTACTACCGCGAGGGCGCGGTGGGTTCCTTCGTGCTGCGCGAGCCGCTGGTGCTCGGTCACGAGGTCGTCGGCAGGGTCGCCGAGGACCCGTCCGGGCGGCTGCGCCCCGGCACGGCCGTCGCCGTACACCCCGGCACCTCGTGCGGCAGTTGCCAGGAGTGCCGCGCCGGACACCGCCATGTCTGCCCCGACACCCGCTACTTGGGCTCGGCCGCCGCGTTCCCGCACACACAGGGCGGCTTCGCGCAGCGGCTGGCGGTGGACGCGGAGCGGCTGTACCCCGTGCCCGGCGGACTGCCGCAGTCCCGGGCCGTGCTCGCCGAACCGCTCGCCGTCGCCCTGCACGCGCTGCGCCGCGCGGGCGGAGTCGCCGGGGCGCGCGTCCTCGTCAACGGCTCAGGTCCGATCGGCGCGTTGACGGCCGGGGCGGCGCGGGCGCAGGGCGCCGGGGAGGTGTGGGCGAGCGACGTACGCGCACCGCAATTGCGTATCGCCGAGCGCGCCGGAGCCACCCGTAGGGTCCTCCTCGGTCAAGAGGCCCTTCCCGACGAGCACTTCGACGTGATCGTCGAGGCGTCGGGCGCGCCCTCCGCGCCCGCCGCAGTGCTGGCCGCCGTCCGCAGAAGGGGCGTGATCGTGCAGCTCGGCTCGCCGCCCGCGGGCCCCGTCGGCGTACCGTTCGGGCCGCTGGTCGCCAAGGAGGCCGAGCTGCGCGGCAGTTTCCGCTTCGCGGGCGGACTGGACACGGCCCTCACGATGCTGGCGTCCTCGCCGCATCTCGCGGACGTCGTCACCCGCACCTTCCGACTGCCCGACGCCGTACGGGCGATGGAGACGGCCGCCGACCCCGCCGTACCCGGAAAAGTCGTCCTCCGGCTCGACGACGGTACGGACGACGAGGCCGAGGACGAGACCGAGGACGAGACCGGAGAGGCGAGACAGGCCGCCGCGCGCGAGGGAGCCGCGGCGACGGACGGCACCGCCCGCACCACCACATGGAGAGCAGCCCCATGACGCGACTCGAACGGCGCCTTCCGCGCCCCAAGGACCTGGCGCCCCTGCTGAAGCTGCGCACCCGGCCCAAGGGCGCCGTGGAGCGCAGGCTCGCCGGCGCGCACACCGTCTGGGACCTGCGGCGGATCGCCAAACGCCGTACTCCGGCAGGGCCGTTCGACTACACCGACGGCGCCGCCGACGGCGAGGTGGGCGTACGCCGGGCCCGCGAGGCCTTCGAGGACCTGGAGTTCAGGCCGGGCGTGCTGCGGAACGTCGAGCACGCCGACACCTCCACGACGGTGCTCGGCGGACGGTCGGCGCTGCCCTTCGGCCTCGCGCCCACCGGCTTCACACGCATGATGCACTCCGCCGGCGAACGCGCCGTCGTCGCCGCCGCCGAGCGCGCGGGCATCCCGTATGCGCTCTCCACCGTCGGCACCACCTCCATCGAACAGGTCGCACGGACCGCGCCCGACGCCCGCAAGTGGTTCCAGCTCTATCTGTGGAGGGACCGCGGCCTCTCGCGCGAACTGGTGGCGAACGCGCGGGCCGCCGGGTACGAGGCGCTCATCGTCACCGTCGACGTCCCCGTCAACGGCAACCGCCTCCGCGACCTGCGCAACGGCATGACCATCCCGCCTCAACTGACGCTGCGCACCTTCCTCGACGCCTCGTACCGCTGGGAGTGGTGGCTGAACTTCCTCACCACCGAGCCGTACACCTTCGCCTTCGACAAGGACGGCCACGGCGCCCTCACCGAACTCGTCAGCAAGCTCTACGACCCCACCGTCACCTTCGAGGACCTGGAGTGGATCCGCGAGCAGTGGGACGGCCCGATCCTGGTCAAGGGCATCCAGACCGTCCGCGACGCCGAGGCCGTGATGGCGCACGGCGCGGACGGCGTGATCGTCTCCAACCACGGCGGCCGGCAGCTCGACCGGGCGCCCGTACCGCTGCATCTGCTGCCCGGCATCGCCGCCGCGGTGGGGGACCGCGGCACCGTCATGCTCGACACCGGGATCATGAACGGCGGCGACATCGTCGCGGCGCTGGCGCTCGGAGCCGACTTCGCGCTCGTCGGACGTGCCTATCTCTACGGGCTGATGGCGGGCGGCGAGGCGGGCGTGGCCCGTGCGATCGCCATCCTCGCGGCCGAGACCGAGCGGACGATGAAGCTGCTCGGCGTCACGCGGGTCGACGAACTCGGCCCGGACCACGTGCGGTTGATGACCCGGCGCGCGCCGGTCGCGGTGGACGGCGGGAGCTGAGGGGAGGGGCGCGGGGCCGTACGGCGGCGGGCGGCCCGCCGCGGGGATCGCG
>NZ_LJGW01000692.1 GCF_001751255.1 Streptomyces nanshensis
GCCATCGCGCGGCGCAGCCCGTCCGCGTCCAGGCCGAGGGCGACCCCGGCGGCCACGGCCGCGGCGGGGGCTCCGGCGGTGCATGTGGTGTGCCAGCCCTTGCCGTAGTGGCGCCAGCCCAGTGCCGTGCCCAGCCGGGCCATCACGCCCGCACCGGCGAGATAGGCGCGGGCCCCTCCCCCGCACGCGAGCGCCGCGCTCACGCAGACGACGCTGATGTGGGAGGTCGAGGGCAGATGGACGTCGTCGAAGTCCAGGACGTGTCCGGTCGTCGCCCAGCGTGCCGCCTCCGGCAGGCCGGACGTCATCGTGGCGACCGGGTCGCCGGACGCGGCGAGGGTGACGGCGACGGTGTCCGTGAGGGCACGGGCCGCCAGTTCGCGGTCGGCGTCGTCCGGGGCGAACGCGGCGGCCCAGTCGGCGAGTTCGGCGATCAAGCGATCAACTCCGGGAGCCAGGTGGCGAGTTCGGGGAAGGCCGTGATCAGCACCAGCATTCCCGCCTCGATCGCCAGGTACGGCAGGATGCCGCGGAAGATGTCGGCGAGGTCGAGTTCGGGCACGACGGATTTCATCGTGTACAGGTTCAGCCCGACGGGCGGTGTGATCACGGCCATCTCCAGGTTGACCACGAGCAGCACCCCGAACCACAGCGGGTCGAAGCCGAGTCCCTCGATCGCGGGAACGAGGATCGGCGTCACGACGAGCAGCAGCGACGCGGCGTCCACGAGGCAGCCGAGCAGGACGAGCACCACCATGACGACCGCGATCACCAGATACGGCGACGCCTTCAGCCCCACGACGAACTCCGATACGGCGTCGGGCACTCGGGCCATCACGAGCATCTGTGTGAAGACGAAGGCGGCGCCGACGATGGCCAGGATGGACGCCGTGACATGCGCGGTGGAGACGAAGATCGTCCGCAGGTTGGCCCAGCCCAGCTTCCGGTAGACCCACCCCGTCACGGCGAACGCCGCGAGGGCGCCGACGGCCGCCGCCTCGGTCGGGGTGGCGAAGCCGGTGTAGATCGATCCGAGGACCAGGAGGATGAGCACCAGCGCGGGCGAGATCTTCGTCAGCGCCGCCATCCGCTCCCGCCAGGTGAAGCGCTCGCCGGAGACGGGCGCCTCGGAGGGTGAGGTCTTCGCCCGTATCACCACGTAGAGGATCATGAACGCGGCGAGCATCAGGCCGGGTATCAGCCCGCCGGCGAAGAGTTCCGCGATGCTCACGCCCGTCACGGACGAGTAGAGGATGAACATCAGGCTCGGCGGGATCAGCATCGCCAGGGCGCCGGAGGCCGCGACGCTGCCGCTGGCGAACGAGGGCCGGTAGCCGCGGTGGAGCATCTCGGGGACGGCCATGCGTCCGATGATCGCGACCGAGGAGATGCTCACACCGGACATGGCGCCGAAGACGGTCGAGGAGCCGATGGCGGAGGCGCCGAGTCCGCCGGGGATCCGGTTGAACCAGCGGTAGGCGGCGCCGAACAGGTCGCGCCCCAGGCCGCTGACCGCGAGCACCTCGCCGAGCAGGATGTAGAGCGGCGCGGCGACGAGCGCGTAGTTCTGGAGCTGCGCGACGAGGGAGAGCGGCACCAACTCCACGCCGGACAGGCCGTCCAGGCCGATGAGTCCGGCGATCCCGGAGACCGCGAGCGCCACGAAGATCGGTGTGCGCAGGGCGATGAGGGCGAGGAGGAGGACGACCGCGAGGCCGGCGACGGCGGCGTCGGAGATCATGAGCGGGCCTCTCCTTCTGCGGTGCCGGAACCGGTCTCAGAGGCCGTGCCGGACGGTGGTTCGGTGGACGACGACGGGTCGGGGGACGCCTGCGGGGACGGCACCTCGGCGGACTCCGCCGGGGACGGCGTACGGGCATCCGTATCGGCGGTACGGGCGTCCGTACCGGCGTCCGGTGCGCCCTCCACGGCGGCCGTCAGGCCCTCAGCGTCCTTGGGCGGCGGGAAGAGCACGGCGACGACGGCCAGCAGCACACCGCTGAGGAAGAGCACGGCGTCGGGAATCCACAGCGGAATGCTGAAGGTGCCGGAGCCGGTCAGTCCGCCCGCGATCGCCACCGTCATCGAGCGGTACGCGGTCACGGCGAGGACCACGCCGAGGAACGCGGTGGCCGCGGCGGTCACCACGTCCGCCACCCGGCGCGCCCCCGGCGGCAGACCCCGGTGGATCAGATCCATCGAGATGTGCTGCCCCTTGGCGTAGAAGTACGGCAGGGCGAGCGCGGTGGAGGCGAGCACACCGGCCGAGTTGAGCGGATACGCCCAGTCCGTCGGCGCGGCGAAGACGAAGCGGACGACCACGTCGTAGGCGATGGTCAGCATCATCAGCCCGACCACGGCCATGGCGACGACGGCGAGCGCCAGCGCGCAGGCCAGCACGTAGCTGCGCAGCGAGTTCAGTGCGGTCATGCCGGGCCCGCCCCTCATGCTGTCCGGATGGATTCGACGGCCCGCTCGGCCGTACCCGCCCCGACGCGTCCCCGCCAGTGCGCGCGCACCGGGGCGAGCGCCTTGCGGAAGGCGTCCAGTTCGGCGCCGTCCGGCGTGATCAGCCGCACCCCGGCGTCCTCGACCTTGGGCAGATAGTCCTTCGTGTGGACCGAGACCATGTGCGCGGTGCCCTTGCGGTAGAGCGTCCGGCCGGCCGCGTCCAGCGCCCTGCGCACGGCCGGTGGCTGCCCGGCGTACCAGTCGCTGCGGCAGTAGGCGTCGACGGTGTAGGCGCCGAAGTGGCCCGCCGTCCCGTACTTGACGATCTTCTGGAGGTCGCGGGAGACGACGGTGCCGATGTAGCTGACGAGCCCGTCGATGGTGTGCTTCTCCAGCGCCTGGTACACCTCGGCGGAGCCCATCGTCACCGGCGCCCCGCCGAGGGCCTTGACCGTCTCGCCCTCGATCTCGCCGGCGACGCGCAGCCGCAGGCCGCGTACGTCCTCGGGCCGGCGGATCGGCTTGTCGACCGTCCACAGGTACTCGAACGTCGTGGGCATGCCGCCGAGGATGCGCACGCCCTGCGGCGCCAGCTTCTCGTTGATCAAGTCGTACTGGGCGCGCCCGGGTTCGATGGCGCGGCGCAGCCGTGCGTAGTCGTCGGTGACGAAGGGCAGTTCCATCGCGCCGAGCACCGGATACGTCGAGGAGACGTACGAGCTGGTCTGGAAGATGACGTCGGCGACGCCGGAGAGCAGCCCGGGCAGAAGCTGTTCGGCGCCGAGGAGGGCGCCGGAGTCGTACATGTCCAACGTCAGTCGTCCGCCGCTGCGTTCGGCCGCGGCCTTCGTGAACATCTCGATGCCCGGATACAGGTCGTCGTAGGAGGGCGGCAGATACGTGGCGATTCTCGGCTTGCGGCCCGCCTTGGCGCTGGCGGGGGCGCAGCCGGAGGCACCGGCCGCGGCCAGGCCCAGGCCGAGGCCCGCGGCGCTCAGGAAGCCGCGCCGTCCGATGGCTCTGGTGTTCATGGGAGTACCTCGTCCCTCAGACGTGTCAGGCTGGCCATGACCTTCTCCTGTGGCATCCCGGGCCATTGCGGGCGGAGCAGGATGTTCTCCGGTGCCACGTGGTCGACGAGATCGGCGAGTTGAGCACGGCAGGAGGCGGGACCGCCGAGGATGAAGCGGCCCTGCCGGAGCTTGTCGAACTCCGCGTCGAAGCTCTGCGAGGGCGGCAGGACCTGGTCCTGCCCCCAGGCGCGGTAGGCGTCGTACTTGACCGTGAGCGCGGCGCGTACGTCCTCGACGGCCGCCTCGTCGCTCGCGCCGACGTAGATCTCCTGGAGCACCTGCACGGGGGCCTGGTCGCGGCCGTACTCCGCGCAGGCGGCGCGGTAGAAGCGGACCTGCCGGTGCAGATAGTCGCGGTCGACGTGGGCCGCGGCGGCGATCCACGGCAGACCCATGCGCGCGGTGCGGCGCAGCGCGCCGTCGGTGTGCCCGGCGAGCCACAGCGGCGGGTGCGGGGACTGCACGGGGCGCAGCACCGGGTGTACGGCGTCGAGTCTGACGGCCTCGTTCTCGAAGGTCACCTCGTCCTCGGTCCACAGCCGGCGTACGAGGCCGAGGTTGTCCAGGAAGCGGCGCAGCCGTGCGTCCCGGGGAATGCCGAAGGCGTCGAACTCCGCGTCGCGGTAGCCGAGTCCGGCGCCGACGGTGAGCCGGCCGCCGCTGATGATGTCGAGCGTGGCCAGTTCCTCGGCGAGGTCGACGGGGTTCTGCAGCGCCATGAGCGTGATCGCGGTGCCGATGCGCATGTCGCCGGACTCGGGGACGATGCGGGCGAGCACGGCGAGCGGGTGCAGATACTGGAACGGGTCGGCCAGATAGTGCTGTGTGGCCCACACCGAGGAGAAGCCGGCGTCGCGGGCGAAGCGCACCTGCTCGATCTGCTCGGCGAAGCGTGCCGTCACATCGTCGCCGGCGGGGAACTGGCTGCACAGCACGAGGCCGTAGCCGGGGGCGGTCATGGGTGCCGTACCTCCTGCGGGGACATGGGGCGTGGGGACGCGGTGCGGGGATTCGCGGTGCTCGGGGGCGGGGCCCGGAAGCGGCCGGGGCGCCGAACGGGCCGGTGCGGGACGGGAGTCCGCCGGACTCAGAAGGAGCGGGGCATCTTCAGGACGTGCTGGCCGATATGGGCGAGGATGAGGTTGGTCGAGACGGGGGCGACCTGGTAGAGCCGCGTCTCGCGGAACTTCCGCTCGATGTCGTACTCGGCGGCGAAGCCGTAGCCGCCGTGTGTCTGGAG
Source organism: Streptomyces nanshensis (assembly GCF_001751255.1). Taxonomy (GTDB): domain Bacteria; phylum Actinomycetota; class Actinomycetes; order Streptomycetales; family Streptomycetaceae; genus Streptomyces; species Streptomyces nanshensis_A. Next base: position 4,765 of record NZ_LJGW01000692.1, read on the forward strand.
GGCGGCGTTGCCCGCCTCCCAGGAGGCGTCCGCGGCCAGCAGCTTGGCCATGTTGGCCTCGGCGCCGCACGGTTCGCCCGCGTCGAAGAGGTCGCAGGCACGCCAGCGCATCAAGTCGGCGGCCTCGACGTTCACATGGGCCCGTGCGATGGGGAACTGGACGCCCTGGTTCTGCCCGATGGGACGGCCGAAGACGACGCGTTCGCTCGCGTACGTCGAGGCCCGCTCCACGAACCAGCGGCCGTCGCCGATGCATTCGGACGCGATGAGGATCCGCTCGGCGTTCATCCCGTCGAGGACGTAGCGGAATCCGCGGCCCTCCTCGCCGATGAGGCTGTCGGCCGGCACCCGTACGTCGTCGAAGAAGACCTCGTTCGTCTCGTGGTTGACCATGGTGCGGATGGGGCGCAGGTCGACGCCCTCCGTCTCGCGCAGATCGATGAGGAAGAGCGACATCCCCTCCGACTTCTTCGCCGTCTCCTCGCGCGGTGTCGTACGGGCGAGCAGCAGCATCAGATCGGAGTGCTGGACGCGGGAGATGAAGACCTTGCTGCCGTTGACGACGTAGCCGTCGCCGGTGCGCCGTGCCGTGGTGCGGATGCTGGTGGTGTCGGTGCCGGCGCCCGGCTCGGTCACGCCGAACGCCTGGAGCCGCACCTCGCCGGAGGCGATCGCGGGCAGATGGCGCCGCTTCTGCTCCTCGCTGCCGTGCCGCAGCAGGGAGCCCATGGTGTAGAGCTGGGCGTGCACGGGACCGGCGTTGCCGCCGTTGGCGTTGATGCCCTCCAGGATCACGGAGGCGTCGCCGAGTCCGAGGCCCAGCCCGCCGAACTCCTCGGGTACGAGGGCGCCGAGGCAGCCGGTGCCGGTAAGGGCGTCGACGAACTCCTCGGGGTAGCGGCGCTCGGCGTCGACGCGCTGCCAGTAGGAGTCCGGGTAGTCGGCGCAGATGCGGTCGACCAACTGGCGCAGATCGCGGCGGAGTTCGCTCGTCATATGCTGCTCGCCTCCCCGCCGGTCGCGGGCTCACGGGCGGTCTGACCGCCGTCGGGGCCGGTGTGCCGCGGGCCGTGTCCGCGCTTGTAGACCAGCAGCGTCCTGGTGAACTCGATGACGACGTCCCCGGTCTGCTTGTAGCCGGTCGTACGTACCGTGACCACGCCCAGACCGGGACGGGAGCCGGACTCGCGGGCCCTGAGCACCGTCGAGCGCGAGTGCACGGTGTCGCCCTCGAAGAGCGGGGAGGGCAACGTGATCTCCTCCCAGCCGAGGTTGGCGAAGACGTTCTGGGAGACGTCGGTGACGCTCTGCCCCGCCACCAGGGCCAGGGTGAAGGTGGAGTTGACGAGCGGCTTGCCGAACTCGGTGCGCCGCGCGTACTCGTGGTCGAAGTGCAGCGGCGCGGTGTTCTGCGTCAGCAGCGTGAACCAGATGTTGTCGGTGCTGGTCACGGTGCGGCCCAGGGGGTGCTCGAAGACGTCGCCGACGACGAAGTCCTCGTAGTAGCGGCCCTGCCAGCCGGTGTGGGTCGTCATGACTCTCCCTCGGCAGCGTGCAGTTCGGCGAGTACGGAGGCGGTGTGCGCGCCGAGCGCCGGCAGCGCGCCGCCCTCGGCGCTGCGCCCTCCGGGGGTGCCCGGCGGACGCAGCGTGCGTACGGTGCCGCCCGGCACGGGGGTGTCCATCCACCGTCCCTCCCGGGCGAGTTCGGGGTGCGAGGGAAGGTCGGCGACGGCCGTCATCCGTCCCCACGCGATGCCGGCGGCGTCCAGCCGGCCGGTCAGCGTCCCGGAGGGGTACGCGCCGATACGCGCGGCCAACTCCGCGTCGAGCGCGGCACGGTGGGCGACGCGGGCGGTGTTGGAGCCGAAGCGCTCGTCGGCGGCGAGCGGGGCCGCCTCCAGCACGTCCGCGCACAGCCGCGCCCATTCGCGTTCGTTCTGCACGGCGATCAGCAGCGAGGCGCCGTCCGCCGCGGTGAACGTCCCGTACGGCGCGATCGCCGGGTGCGAGGTGCCCATCGGCACGGGCGCACGGCCGCCGTAGAGCGTGTAGTAGAGCGGGTGCGCCATCCACTCGGTGAGCGCGTCGAAGAGTGAGACCTCGACGGGCAGCGCCTCCCCCGTCATATCGCGGTGGCGGATCGCGGCGAGCACGCCGCTGAAGGCATGGCTTCCGGCGGCGATGTCGGCGACGGACACCCCGACCTTGGCGGGCGCCTCGGCGGTGCCGGTCAGCGACATCACGCCGGCCTCGGCCTGTACGAGGGCGTCGTAGGCCTTCTTCCCGGCGAGGGGACCGTCCGGTGCGTAGCCGGATATCGCGCAGACGATCAGCTCCGGGTGGCGCTCGCGCAGGGCGGCGGCGGTGAGGCCGAGGCGGGCGAGCGCGTCCGGTGCGAGGTTGGCGACGAGGACGTCGGCGCGCTCCAGCAGCAGATGCAACTCGGCCTGTGCGCCCGGGTCCTTCAGGTCGAGCCGTACGGACTCCTTGCCGCGGTTGAGCCAGAGGAACGCGCTGGAGGTGCCGTGCACCACCTGGTCGTAGCCGCGGGCGAAGTCACCGCCGTCCGGCCGCTCCACCTTGATCACGCGGGCGCCGAGGTCGGCGAGCTGGCGGGTAGCGAAGGGCGCCGCCACGGCCTGTTCGACGGCGACGACGGTGATGCCGTCCAGCGGGAGCCGCGGACGCGGCGCGGGGGCCTCCGCCGCCGGGGACCGCTCGGTGCCGGGAGCGGCTGCGGACTCCGCGGCGGGGCCGGAAGCAGAGCTCGCCGCGTCGTCCGGCTCGCCCGCCTCCCGCAGCACCGCCCTGGCCCGTGCCA
>NZ_LJGW01000691.1 GCF_001751255.1 Streptomyces nanshensis
GTCGAGGTCGTTGACGGCGACCCGGGCGCCCGCCGCGGCGAAGCGCCGGGCGTAGGCCGCTCCGATGCCGCCGCCGGCGCCGGTGACGACCACAGTGCTCTCCCGCAGAGACTCCATCCGCGCAACTCCCCTTCGCCGTCCGGTGAATGATCCCCGGCGGCAGACTAACCAGTCGGTATGGCCGGGGGAAGAGGAGGGCGGCGGACCGCGTACGGGACGGGACGGGCACGAGAGCGACGGCGTCCGCGGGAGCGCTCCCGCGGACGCCGCTGTGACCTGGAGCGTCGGGCGAAGTGCCGCCCCGCGCCGGTCAGCCCTTGCGGCCGACGCCTCCGTAGGTGGTGACGGGAGTCACCGGGAACGGGGTGTGGTCGGGCCGCCACTGCGTGACGGGCACCAGGCCCGGCTCCAGCAGGTCGAGTCCGTCGAAGAAGTGCCCCAACTCCTCGGGGCTGCGCAGGTGGTACGGGACGGCGCCGCTTCTGTTGTACGTCGCGTGGGCCTGCTGCCGTGCGGCGCTGACGTCGGTGCCGTCGCTGAGCGTGAGATGGCTGCCGGGGGCCAGGGCCTCCAGCAGCCGCCGCACGAGCGACCGTGCGAGGTCGTCGTCGGGGATGTGGCCCATGATGCCGAGCATCATCAGACCGACGGGACGGCTGAAGTCCAGCGTCGCGGCGGCGGCTTCGAGGATCTTCTCCGGCTCGCGCACGTCGGCGTCGATGTAGTCGGTGGCGCCCTCGGGCGTGGAGGTCAGCAGCGCCTGCGCGTGTACGAGGACGAGCGGGTCGTTGTCGACGTACACGATGCGCGAACTCGGCGCCACGGACTGGGCGATCTCGTGGGTGTTGTCCACGGTGGGCAGCCCGGTGCCCACGTCCAGGAACTGGCGGATGCCCACCTCGCCCGCGAGATGGCGCACCACGCGCGCGAGGAAATACCGCGAGCCGCGGGCGGCGTCGACGATGCCGGGGAAGACCTTCGCGAACTCGTCGCCGGCCTCGGCGTCGACGGGGTAGTTGTCCTTGCCGCCCAGCCAGTAGTTCCAGATCCGCGCCGAGTGCGGCACGGAGGTGTCGATCTTGGAAGCCCGGTCCGCTCCGGGTCCCTCCTCGGCCATGCTGATCAGCTCCCGTACGCCCGGCGGTTTCCTCCACCCTACGGCGGCTCCCCCGGCGGGCGCGCCCGCGGCGGCGACGGGAGGCGCGATCCCGCCCCCGTCAACTCGGCGCGTACGGAAGGGGGTTCACCGCTTCGGGGACCTCCGGTGCCTCCCGGGGACGCACAGGCGGGCGCACACCACCGCGCACGCGGGCGCACCCGGGATTCACACGACACCACGCACCGTCGCCGGGCCTTCACGACTCATGGCCGTTCTGTGAGCACGCATGAGAACCGCGTGAGAATCGCCGGGCGGTACGCGTGTGGGCGCATGGCCGGGGTAGTTGACGGTCCCGGGAAGGCAGGTTGCCGTCGGCCCGGACAACCAGAAGGAAATGACTTCGCAACGGGGGGATCCGATTGCGCGGCACGTACGTCATATCGCCGACGAGTCGGGTCCAGTCCGTCGGAGGTGGGATGATTGGCCGGTTTCAGAGCCCTCGCAGAACAGGTCCGCGACCCTGACAGGGCGCCCTCCCAGCGCCGGCAGGCACTGCGCAAGTGCCTGGAGCGCTTCGCCCCGTACGGGCACCGCGCGACATGGCAGCATCTGGCCGCCGGGGCGGGCTTCCACGCGGACGACCGCGAGCCCGACCCGGAGCGCCTGGTCTCCGCGCTCGAAGAGCTGGAGGAGGCGCGGTCGGTGTGGCTGGCGTACGAGTCGCAGGTCGCGCAGCGCCGGAGAGCCGAGAAACGCCTCGGCATCAGACAGCCGGCGCCGCACGACGAGTGGCACCGTCTGACGTGGGGCGGCAGGTCGCTGCTCCCCTGTGACCCTTCGACGCCGCCCACCCCGCGGCTCGCGGACGTACTGCGCCGCATGATCGCCGCCATGGACAAGGACGTCGGCAAGGACGTCATCCGCTTCGCCGGAAGCTCCCCCGCACGCGCACTGCGCGCCGGAGTGAGCCCGATGGCCGGCTCCCGGAGCTGACACCCAGGGGCACCGCACGGCACCGCCGGATCGCACGGCGGCCTTCCGCTCCCGCGCTCGCGGACGTTGACACGCGCGACGGCACCACAGCATGCTGAGCGCGCGCTTAGCGACCAGGCGGCGCGCACACGCAGCGGGAGGTTGTACGGATGGCGGAGCCCCGGGTCTTCACCTCGACCGACGAACTGGCGGCCGCGGTCGGCCAGGAACTCGGCGTCAGCGACTGGCTGGAGATCGACCAGAAGCGGATCGACCTGTTCGCGGACGCGACGGGCGACCACCAGTGGATCCACGTCGACCCCGCACGGGCGGAGGACGGCCCCTTCGGCACGACCATCGCCCACGGCTATCTGACCCTCTCCCTGCTGCCCGCCCTCGTACCGCAGATCCTGCGCGTCGAGGGGGTGCGGATGGGCGTCAACTACGGCGTGAACAAGGTGCGTTTCCCCGCTCCCGTACCGGTCGGCTCGCGGGTGCGCGCCCGTGCCGAACTCCTCGAGGTCGGCGAGGCGGGCGGCGGTGTGCAGATCGCCGTGAAGGTGACGGTCGAGCGCGAGGGCGGCGAGAAGCCGGTGTGCGTCGCGGAGACCCTGAGCCGCTACTTCTGGTAGGCGGCTCCGGCGATCCCGGGCGCCCGGCGGTCCGCGCCGTCCGTCCTGTCCGTACCGTCCGTACGTCTCAGCCGGCCGCGGCCCGCGGCGCGACCATGCGCAGGACGAGGTCGGCGTAGAGCGTGCCGATCTCGTCCGGGCTTCTGCGGCCGTGCGGGCTGTACCAGCGGGCCACGTCGATGCACAGGGACATCACCGCGAGCGTCGTGCCGCGTACGTCGGCGACCTCGAACTCCCCGGCGGCGTGGCCGCTCTCCAGCACCCCGCGCAGGATCTCCTCGCTGCGGCGGCGCAGTCCGACGATCTCCTCGTAGTGCTCCGCGCCCAGCGCCGCCAGTTCGTACTGGACGACGCGGGCGGTGGTGTGGTGCTCGGCGTGCCAGCGCACGAAGAGCCGGACGGCGCGCGCGAGCCGCTCGGCATCGCTGCCGTCGCCGTCGGCGGCCTCGGCGAGCACGGCGACGGAGCGCTCGTGGCCGACCCTGCTGATCTGGAAGAGCAGTTCTTCCTTGGTCTTGTAGTGGATGTAGAGCGCGGCCGGGCTCATGCCCGCGCGGCTCGCGATGTCGCGGGTGGTGGTCGCGTGGAAGCCGCGCTCCGCGAAGGCGTCCACCGCGCCCAGGAGCAGCCGCCGGGCGGCGTCCGGGGAGACCCCTTCGAAGGATTCGTCGGCCGTCGCGACGCGGCGCTCCGCCTCCGATGCCATTGCCAGTGCCCTTCGCTCTGTCCCGGCCCTTTCCCGTCGGCCGGGCGAACACCTTACCCCGGCGGCTGAGCAGTTGCTTAGGGCGTCCGCATGTGCAGGGCGGGCGACGGGAGACCCGGCGGCGCCGGTGCACCGCGTACGCCGCTCTACCATCGGGGCATGGCCCGACCGTCCAAGCCGCTGCTGAGCAGGGAGCGGATCGTGGCGTGCGCGCTCGCGCTCGTGGACGCGGAGGGTCTGGAGGCGGTCTCCACGCGGCGGCTCGCGGCCGAACTCGGTGTGAGCGGGCCCTCGTTGTACAACCACTTCCGTACCAAGGACGAGATCCTCGACGCCGCCGCCGACACGGTCTGCGCACAGGTCGACGTGTCGATGTTCACCGACGGCACCGACTGGCGCCGTGCGCTGACGGACTGGGCGCGCTCCTACCGGGCGGCGCTCAACGCGCACCCCAACATCGTGCCGTTCCTGGCGCGGGGGCCGGGGCGCCGCCCGAGTCAGCTCCGCATGGCCGACGCGGTCTTCGGCGGGATGACCGAGGCGGGCTGGCCCAAGGCGCAGGCCACCCATATCGGCGCTCTCATGCGGTACTTCGTGGCGGGCTCGGCGCTCGGGTCCTTCGCCCGCGGCTTCGTCGGCGACGCGTCGCTGTACGAGGGCGACTACCCGCATCTGGACCAGGCGCATCTGCTGGCGCGGCACCAACGCTCCGTGGACGAGGGCGCGTTCGAGACCGGGTTGCAGGCGCTGGTGGACGGTCTGGCGGCGCGCTTCCCCGGCTGAGGCGCTTCCCCGGCTGAGGCGCTTCTCCGACTGACGCGAATCTCCGGCTGAGCCCTCTCAACCGCTCGCGCGGGGGCGGTCGTTCAGCCGCGCAGGAAGTACAGGACGGTCGTCGTCACGGCCGTCGCCAGCAGCACGCCCCGCAGCAGCGGCGCGGGCAGCCGCCGGGCGAGATGGGCGCCCGCGAAGCCGCCCGCCACGGCGCCGACCAGCATGGCGGCGAGGATCAGCGGAGTGCGCAGGGCGTCCGAGACGAAGAGGAAGAGCAGCGTCGCGCTGAGGAAGATGGCGGCGAGCTGTGTGACCCGCATCGGGTTGCCGGCCGCCGCGTCGATGCCGAGGCCGATGCTCCACAGCGCGAGCATCATGATGCCGACGGCGCCGCCGAAGTAGCCGCCGTAGACGGCGATCACGAACTGTCCCGCCAGTACGGCACCGGCGCTCAGCGTCACCGGACGTCCCACGGCGCTGCGCAGCGCCGCCGAGACGCGGCGCCCGAAGGCGAGGACGAGCGTGGCGAAGGCCAGCAGCCAGGGCGCCGCCGCGTCGAACGAGGACGCGGGCAGCACCAGCAGCAGTCCCGCGCCGACGGCGCCGCCCGCGACGCTGACCGCCGTCAGCCGCCGCGTGGACGCCGTGCCGACCGGGACCAGTTCGCGCCGCAGCACCCATGCGCTCGCCACCGCCCCCGGTACGAGGGCGATCCGCGAGACCGCGTTGGCCGTCACGGGCGGCAGACCGAAGGCGACGAGGGCGGGCAGCGCCACGAAGGTGCCTCCGCCGCCCACGGCGTTGAGCGCACCGGCGGCGACCCCGGCCAGCAGGACGAGCAGCATCTCCAGCACGTACCGAGGATCGTCGCAGGCCGCACGGCGCACAATGCATGATCGGTGTGGCCGGTCTCACGCGGCGCCGGGGCGTGAACGGGGGTGTGCCGGGGGGCGGTACGCGAGGCCGTCGGCGGCGGGAGTCTCAGCGCCGCGCGGGCTCGTCGCCGAAGACCACCAGCGCACGGCCGCCGCGTCCGGCGAGCATCGCCTCGAACGCCGCGGGGATGCCCTCCAGGCCGATCCGTTCGGTCACCAGGGCCGCGAGGTCCAGGCGTCCGCCGCGTACGTGTTCGGCCAGCACGGGCAGATCGCGGGCCGGGTCGCAGTTGCCGTAGACGCAGCCGGTGAGGGTGCGGGCGAAGTGGAAGATCTCCAGCGCGGAGAGGCGTACCTGCTCCTCCTTGCCGCCGATGCCCACGACGGTCGTACGGCCGCCGCGCCGCGTGGAGTTCCACGCCGTACGGATGGTCTCGCCGCGTCCGACGCACTCGACGGCGACGTCCGCGCCGTGGCCGCCGGTCAGCGCGCGGATCTCCTTGGCCGTCGTCTCCGAGGCGAGGACGAACGCGTCCGCGCCCGCTCTCCGCGCCAACTCCTCCTTCGCCGGGGAGACATCGACGGCGATCACCGTGCCCGCGCCCGCCAGGCGCGCCGACTGGAGCGCCGCCAGCCCCACCCCGCCGGCGCCGAAGACGGCCACCGACTCGCCCTCGCGTACGCGTGCGCTGTGGTGCACCGCGCCGTAGCCGGTCAGCGCGGCGCAGCCCAGCAGCGCGGCCTCGGTCAGCGGCACCCCGGCGGGCAGCGGCAGCAGCGAACGGGACGAGACGACGGTCTCCTCCGCGAAGGCGGCGGAGCTCAGGCCCGGGTAGAGGTCCTCGCCGCCGCGGGTACGGGCGTAGGGGACGGTGGTGGCGGCGTTGGCGTGCGGGCACAGCCAGGGCTCCGCGAGCACGGCGCAGAAGTGGCAGTCGCCGCACGAGGGCGCCCAGTTGAGGACGACGGGGTCGCCCGGTGCGTGCTCCCGTACGCCCTCCCCGACGGAGACGACCGTGCCCGCGCCCTCGTGGCCGAGGACGGCCGGTACGGGCTGGCGCAGCGTCCCGTCGGACAGCGACAGGTCGGAGTGGCAGACGCCCGCGGCCGCCAGCCGTACCCGTACCTGGCCGGGGCCGGGCTCGGGCAGGTCGATCTCGGTGACGTCGAGCGGCGCTCCGACGGCGGGGAGTACGGCGGCGCGGACCATGTCGGGCTCCTCGGGGGCGAGTCGGGCGCAGGGCGATTCGGTGGCGGTCTTCGGCGCCGGCGGGCGGCAACTACGGCCCCGCCGGGGCGGTCTCAGAACTGGAGGGACTTGGTGTGCAGATACTCCCCCAGCCCGTGCCGGCCCAGCTCCCGGCCGACGCCCGACTGCTTGTAACCACCGAAGGGCGCAAGGGGGTTGAAGCGTCCGCCGTTGATGTCGACCTGTCCCGTCTCCAGCCTGCGGGCGAAGGCGACGGCCTCCGCCTCGTCCGCCGCCCACACCGCGCCGGCCAGCCCGTAGACGCTGTCGTTGGCGATGCGCACGGCGTCGTCGGTGTCCTCGTACTTCAGGATCGACAGCACGGGACCGAAGATCTCCTCCTGGGCGATCGTCATGTCCGGGGTCACGTCGCTGAAGACGGTCGGCAGGACGTAGCAGCCCTCCTCGTGGCCCTCGGGCGCGCCGGGGCCGCCCGCGGCGAGCGTGGCGCCCTCCTCGACGCCCTTGGCGATGAACCCGGTGACGCGTGCGTGCTGCTCGGCGTTGACGACGGGGCCCAGGCGCGTGGACTCGTCCTTCGGGTCGCCGGGGACGTACTTGGCCACGGCCTCCGCGGCGATCCGTACCGCCTCGTCGTAGTGCTCGGCGTCCACGAGCATGCGGGTCCACGCGCTGCACGTCTGGCCGGAGTTGGCCATGACGTTGGCGACGCCCTTCTTGACCGCCTTGGTCAGATCCGCGCCGGGCAGGATGACGTTGGCGGACTTGCCGCCGAGTTCGAGCGCGACGCGCTTGACCGAGCCGCCGGCCGCCGCGCCGATCCGCCGTCCCACGGCGGTGGAGCCGGTGAAGGAGACCAGGTCGACGCCGTCGTGTGCGGCGAGGGCCTGCCCCGCGACCGGGCCGAGCCCCGTGACGAGGTTGAACACGCCCGCGGGGAAGCCCGCTTCGTGCACGGCCTCGGCGAAGAGCTGTGCGACGAGCGGGGTGTCCTCGGCGGGCTTGAGCACCACCGTGCATCCGGCGGCGAAGGCGGGGGCGGCCTTGGCGACGATCTGGTGCAGCGGGTAGTTCCACGGTGTGATCGCGCCGACGACGCCCACCGGTTCGTAGAAGACGCGGGAGTTGCCGATCTCCTCCTCGAAGGGGTATCCGGCCGCGAGTTCGGCGTAGCTGCCGCAGACCGCGACCGGCACGGCCGCGTGCACCGCGCGGGAGAAGGCCAGCGGGGCGCCCAGTTCGGCGGTCACCGTCGTGGCGATCTCCTCGCGGCGGGAATCCAGAATGCCGTGCAACGCGCCCAGCAGCGCCGCGCGTTCGGCCTGCGGCGTCGCCGCCCAGCCGGGCAGTGCGGCGCGCGCGGCCCGTACCGCCGCGGTCACGTCCTCCTCGCCGCCCGCCGGGACGGCGGCGATGACGGTGCCGTCCGCCGGGTCGGCGACCTCCAGCGTCG
>NZ_LJGW01000696.1 GCF_001751255.1 Streptomyces nanshensis
CGCGGCGCCGGCGCTCCAGGCGCCGCCCCCGTCCAGCGTCGTCCAGGCGAGGAAGGGCACGGCGAGCGCGGCGGAGGCGAGTCCGAGCGCGGTGGCCAGCCGGCGGGCGCGCGGGCGGATGTCGCCGGTGGTCTTCAGCGCGGTGAACACCGCGCCGTGGAAGGTGAAGAGGGTCAGCGTGACCAGTCCGCCCAGCAGCGCGTGCGGGCCGAAGAGGTCGGCGAGGTCGCCCGCGTAGTTCTTGTCCTTGTCGATCGGCACCCCGCGGACGATGTTCGCGAAGATGACGCCCCACAGGAACGCGGGCAGCAACGACGTGACGAACAGGGCCAGTTCCCAGCGGTCCTGCCAGCTCGTCTCGCTGCGCTTGGCGCGGTATTCGAAGGCGACGCCGCGCACGATGAGGCAGACCAGGACGAGCAGCAGCGGCAGATAGAAGCCGGAGAAGAGCGTGGCGTACCAGTCGGGGAAGGCGGCGAAGGTGGCGCCCGCGGCGGTGATCAGCCACACCTCGTTGCCGTCCCAGACCGGCCCGATGGTGTTGATCAGTACGCGCCGTTCGCTGCGGCCGCGGGCGAGCACCCTGGTGAGGACGCCCACGCCGAAGTCGAAGCCCTCAAGGAAGAAGTAGCCGGTCCACAGCACGGCGATCACCGCGAACCAGATGTCGTGAAGCTGCATCGCGTGCTCCTCGGCAGGAGTGGAGGTACGGAGCCGGCCCGGGCCGGCGGTCGCGGGCCGGCAGGAGTCGGCAGGGGTCGGCAGGGGTCAGTAGGAGAAGGTCATGGGACGGTCCGGATCGTCCTTGTCGTGCCCGCCGACCCGCTTCGGCGGATCGAGGTCCGCGGCGGTCAGCTCGGGCGGCCCGGCCTTGACGTACTTCACCAGCAGCTTGACCTCGATCGCGGCGAGCACCGCGTACAGGACGATGAACACGCTCATGGACGTGGCCACTTCGCCCTGGCTCGCGCTGGGCGAGACGCCCGCCGCGGTGGGCAGCACGCTGTAGACGACCCAGGGCTGCCGTCCGGTCTCGGTGAAGATCCAGCCCCACGAGTTGGCGATCAGCGGGAACGCCATCGTCAGCAGCGCCAGCCGCCAGTACCAGCCGGTCAGCGCCGGACCGAGTTCGCGATCCCGCGTGAGCGCGAGCCGTGGCACCTCGTCCTCCGCCGTACGCAGCCGGGGCGCGAGCCAGAGCCTGCGGCGGGTGAGGTAGAGGCCCGCGGCGCCGAGCGCGAAGGAGGACATCCCGAAGCCGATCATCCAGCGGAACGACCAGTACGCGAGCGGGATGTTGGGCCGGAAGTCGTCGACGCCGAACTTCTCGCCGTACTTCTCGCGCAGCGCCTTGTTGGTGTCGTTGATGCCGGGCACGGTCTCGGAGAAGTTGTCGTGGGCGAGGAAGGAGAGCAGCCCGGGGATCTCGACGGCGACCTTGTTGTGCCCCTTGTCCACGTCGCCGTAGGCGAACACCGAGAACGGCGCGGGCCCCTTGGTCTCCCAGAGGGCCTCGGCGGCGGCCATCTTCATCGGCTGCTGGTCGTACATGATCTTCCCGAGCCGGTCGCCGCTGACCGCCGTAAGCACCCCCGCGACGGCCATCGTGACCAGTCCGAGCCGCAGCGACGGACGCATGGCGGACACGTGCCGCCCCTTCATCAGGTGGTACGCGGCGATGCCCACCATGAACGCCCCGCCGGTGAGGAACGCGGCGGCCACCGTGTGCCCGAACTGCGCGAGCGCGGTGTTCTGCGTCAACACCAGCCAGAAGTCGTTGAGTTCGGCCCGCCCGTTGCGCGGGTTCGCGCGGTAGCCGACGGGGTGCTGCATCCAGGAGTTGGCCGCCAGGATGAAGTACGCGGAGAGGATCGTGCCGACGGCCACGATCCACATGCACCCGGCGTGGACCATCTTGGGCAGCTTGTCCCAGCCGAAGATCCACACCCCGATGAACGTGGACTCGAAGAAGAACGCGAGAAGCGCCTCGAAGGCGAGGGGCGCACCGAAGACGTCGCCCACGAAGCGCGAGTAGTCGGACCAGTTCATGCCGAACTGGAACTCCTGGAGGATCCCCGTCACCACGCCCATGGCGATGTTGATCAGGAAGAGCTTGCCCCAGAACTTCGTCGCCCGGAGGTACTTCTCCTTGCCCGTGCGCGCCCACGCCGTCTCCAGCCCGGCGACGAGCGCCGAGAGCGCGATCGTCAGGGGCACGAACAGGAAGTGGTAGACGGTCGTGACGCCGAACTGCCAGCGCGCCAGGGTCTCCGGCGCCAGAGCTGTCATCTCCACCGGCTCTCTCCTTCGCCTCGCGGCTGTGGCCGGTGTCCGGCTCGGAGGTTGATCCGCTTTCGTGCAGGAATGACCGGGCCACAAGTGGTGCTCGTGAATGCGTTCACATTCACAAGAAATACTACGACGGGCTTTTCGGACACTGCGAGGGGGGTCCCCTTCAACCGTGCGACCGGCACGCGCGGAGGCGGCGGCCCAGGGGGCGCCGCCTCCGTCGGGCGTGCGGCCGGGACCCGGTCGCCCGGCTCCGGCTCAGCTCCGGATCAGCTCAAGTCGGCCCGGACGGGGCTCAGAACTCGCTCTTGCGGAAGGCCGCGGCGGTCTGCACGAATATGTCGTTCGCCTCGCGCTCCCCGACCGTGACGCGGACTCCCTCGCCCGCGAACGGCCGCACCATCACGCCCGCCTGCTCGCACGCCTCCGCGAACGCGGTCGTACGGTCGCCGAGCCGCAGCCACACGAAGTTCGCGTGCGACTCGGGCACCGTCCAGCCCTGCGCGACCAGTTCACGCGAGACGCGGGCACGCTCGGCGACGAGCGCCTCGACCCGCTCCAGCAGTTCGTCCTCGCTGCGCAGCGAGGCGACGGCCGCGTCCTGTGCGATCTGGCTCACACCGAAGGGCACCGCCGTCTTGCGCAGCGCGGCGGCGACCGGCTCGTGCGCCACGGCGAAGCCCACGCGCAGGCCCGCCAGTCCGTACGCCTTGGAGAAGGTGCGCAGCACGCACACGTTGGGGCGGTCGCGGTAGAGCTCGACGCCGTCGACGACGCTCTCGTCGCGCACGAACTCGCGGTACGCCTCGTCCAGGACGATCAGCACGTCGCCGGGGACCCGGTCCAGGAAACGTTCCAGGGCGTCGCCCGGAATCGCCACGCCCGTGGGGTTGTTGGGATTGCAGACGAAGATCAGCCGGGTGCGGTCGGTGACGGCGTCGGCCATCGCGTCGAGGTCGTGCTCCTCGCCGTCCGTCAGCGGCACCTGGACCGAGGTGGCGCCGGAGATCTGCGTGATGATCGGGTACGCCTCGAACGAGCGCCAGGCGTAGATCACTTCGTCCCCAGGCCCGGCCGTGCACTGGAGCAACTGCTGGGCGACGCCCACCGATCCGGTGCCGGTGGCCACATGCTCGACCGGCACCCCGAAGCGGTCGGCGATCTCGGCCATCAGCCCCGTACAGGCCATGTCCGGGTAGCGGTTGGCGGAGCCGACCGCGCTCGTCATCCTCTCCAGCACGCCGGGCAGCGGCGGATACGGGTTCTCGTTCGAGGACAGCTTGTAGGCGGCCGGTCCCGAGGCGGCCGGGCGGCCGGGCTTGTACGTGGGGATCCCGTCGAGCGCGCTGCGCAGCCTGGGCTTCTTCTCACTCACCGCGGTCTCCTCCTCGTCCCTGCCGGCACCCAATGCTGCTAACCCTAAGAGGAATCAGGCGAGGGGGGTATCCCGCACCCCTCGGCCCCGTGCGGGACGGCCGGTGCCCGGCCCAGAGAGAGACCCGGAGAGCAGCCCGGAGAGAGACCCGGTGAAGGCGCCGGTGACGGCGGGGCGTACGGGGTCGAACCGGACGCCCCATAGCGCATTTGCGCGCCTGTGGCTGGAGCCGTGGCGCGCATCACTCATGAAGGTGAGTTGAGACCTCCTCGCAACATCGCCGTATCCCTGGGCACAATCGCCCACCGAGGAGGGCAAAGTTCGTGATGGATCGTCAACTGGCGTGTTTTCCAAGGCAGTTGGCCGTAAACGCACATGCAGAATCGTGCCTTCTGGGGTCCCCTCCGAGTGGCCGGTGACCCCTCTGCGGCGGGCCTACGATCGGGGCGCCATGACAGCAGCAGAGAAGCATCAGGTAAGCCGGGAATCGGCCTCGCGCCGAGCACGCGGGGGGAGCCGGCTGAGCGGGCGCGCGGGCATCCGCGATGTCGCCGCCGCGGCCGGTGTCTCGATCACGACTGTCTCGGACGCCCTCAACGGCAAGGGCCGCCTTCCCGACGCCACGCGCAGCCACGTACGCGAGGTCGCCCAGCGCCTGGGCTACCGCCCCTCCGCCGCCGCCCGCACCCTGCGCACCGGGAAATCCGGCCTGATCGGTCTCACGGTCACGACGTACGGCGAAGAACCGTTCACCTTCACCGAGTTCGCCTACTTCGCCGAGATGGCCAGAGCCGCCACCTCCACCGCGCTCGCCCGCGGCTACGCCCTGGTCATCCTGCCCGCCACGTCACGGCACGACCTGTGGTCCAACGTCGCGCTCGACGGCACGGTCGTCATCGACCCCTCCGACGAGGACCCGGTCGTCACCGAACTCGTACGCTCCGGCCTCCCCGTCGTCTCCGACGGCCGCCCCGCCGGCTCGCTGCCCGTCACGGCCTGGGTCGACAACGACCACGAGGAGGCCGTGCGCGGACTGCTCGACCACCTCGCCGAGGCCGGCGCCCGACGCATCGGGCTGCTGACGGGCACCAGCACCGACACCTACACCCGGCTGTCGACCACCGCGTACTTCGACTGGTGCGCGCGCGTGGGACAGGAGCCGGTGTACGAGGACTACCCGGCGCACGACCCCTGCGCGGGAGCCGTCGCCGCCGACCGTCTGCTGGCGCGGCCCGACCGTCCCGACGCGGTGTACGGGCTCTTCGACCCCAACGGCACGGATCTGCTGGCCGCCGCGCGGCGCTACGGGCTGCGCGTGCCCGAGGACCTGCTGCTGGTGTGCTGCAGCGAGTCCAGCGTCTACGCCGTCACCGAACCGCCCATCACCACGCTCTCGTTGAAGCCGGGCCGCATCGGGAACACCGTCACCCAGCTCCTCATCGACGCCATCGAGGGCATCGGCGGCGACGCGCCCGTGGAGCAGGTGATGCCGACGGACCTCATCGTCCGTACGTCCTCGCAGCGCCGTCCGCCCCGCACCACGATCAGCGCGCCGCGCTCCCCCGGACCCGTGCCGGGGACGGACTGAACGCGCCACGGGGAGACGGACGGAAACGCGGACGGGGACGCGGACGGGGACGCGGACGGGGACAGCGCGGCGAGGACGAGAGGGGAATTACCGGAGGAATGCGCCACCCCACGGGCCGGGAGCCGCGATTGCCACCCCCAGGTGCGTCACAAGCCCCTGCCCGCCTTCCTATGATGGGGCGCACGACACCGGGGCCCGGTCCCGGCCTGTGCAACCGCGGACCCACGGGTCGGCGTGGCAGGCGACGGGCGGGAACCCCCGCCGAGGCAGGCGGGGCGAGGCCCGGACAAGTGCACGGCGGCACGCGATGGTGGAGGGGTCGATGACTCAGGGGGCCGGTCAGGGACCCGGGACGTGGCAGGAGAGCGGCGCTGCCGCGGACGAGCCCGGGGCCACGGGTGCGCCCTCGCACTCCGTACGGCCCGCGCAGCCCATACAGCACGCTCGGCCCGCTCCGACCGCTCGGCCCGCCCGGCACGGTGAGCCCGCTCCGGCCGGTCAACAGCCGCCGCCCGCAGGGCACTCGCACGCGCACGCGCCGCAGACGGCGTTCGGGCACTCGTCCCTGGAGCAGGCCGCGCCGCATCCCGAGCACACCATGTCCGCCCCCGCGCCCGAGGAGGACGAAGCCGGCGACGGGCACGAGGGGCACGACGAGGGATACACCCCGACCGAGCGGGATCTGCCCGTCGTCAGCGTCCCGGAGGAGGAGGAGCACGAGCAGACGCTCGTGGACGTCGCCGCGCAGACCGCGGCCGAGGAGGGCGACGGTCCGCTCTACGTCGTCGGCGACGTGCACGGCTATCTCGACGAACTGCGCGCCGCACTGCGGGAAGCGGGCATCATCGACGAGCAGGACGAGTGGATCGCGGACAACGCCCGGCTGTGGTTCCTGGGCGACTTCACCGACCGGGGCCCCGACGGCATCGGTGTCATCGACCTCGTCATGAACCTCTCCGCGCAGGCCGCCGCCGCGGGCGGCTACTGCAAGGCGCTGATGGGCAATCACGAGCTGCTGCTCTTCGGCGCCAAGAAGTTCGGGGACACACCCGTCAACTCCAGTGCCGGCACTGCCTCGTTCCAGGCGGCGTGGCTGCTGAACGGCGGGCAGCGCACCGACATGGAGCGCCTGGAGGACCACCATGTGCAGTGGATGTCGCGCCTCGACGCGATGGCCCTGGCCGACGGCCATCTGCTGCTGCACTCGGACGCCACCTGCTATCTCGACTACGGCACCACCATCGAGGCAGTCAACGACGCCGTGACCGAGGCGCTTCAGCGCAACGACGCCGACGAGACCTGGGATCTGTTCCGCAAGTTCACCAAGCGCTTCGCCTTCCGCGACGAGACGGGGTCGCTGGCCGCACGCGAACTGCTCACCGTCTTCGGCGGGCGGCAGATCGTCCACGGGCACAGCCCCATCCCGTACCTGCTGGGCGAGTTGGTCACGAACGGCGACGCGGGCGAGGACGGCGACGCGGACGAGGACGCCGTGCCGGAGATCACGGGGCCGCATCTGTACGCGGACGGTCTCGCGCTCGCGATGGACGGCGGCGTGACGATGGACGGGAAGCTTCTCGTCACCCAACTGCCCCTGGAACGCTAGAAGACGGCCGCCTGTCACGCGGAGACTGGGAAGCGGAGACTGGGAGGCGGACGACGGTCGTCGGGGGCGGCCGGGGGAGGCGGCCTCGGCGGTGAACACATTGCCGCGAAGGGGCAATTACCGGAAACTCTCTCTCACGAAGTGCCCGATTCCCTTTAACATCGGTTCTGCCGCTGCGACTTCCCCTACCCTCGCCGCGGCTGCCCCGCCCTCCCCCTGGGCCTGCCGGCCCGGGATTGGTGCCCCTCGGCACCGGAAGGCCCAACGGAGCATCGGGGGATGCACATGAAGAGCGCTCCGCACCTGCTGCCGGAAGACCGGCCCGAGTTCGAGCGGGCCGTCGACGAGGCGCTGCGTGACGCACCGCGGCGTCCCGGACTGGCGGCGGCGGGCGAGCAGATCAGCACACAGCAGTTGCGTGTCATGGCGCTCAGCGCCGCCACCTCGATCGCGGCGGACGCCGCCGAGGAGTACGGACGGTACGTCGGCCTGCGCACCCGGCAGCGCCGCTCCGGCGGCGACCGTACGGACCGTACGGAGGGACGCGACCGTACGGAGGGACGCGAACAGCCGGGCGGCGCGGGCGGGTTGAGCCTGGCCGGGGTGGGCGAGGGCGTCTCGGAGGCGACGGGAGCGGGGCTGCTCGCGATGGTCTCCGTGCTGGTGCCGCTGCTCGCGGGCACGGCCGCCGTCATCTTCCTGCTGCTCGGCTATCTGCTGCGCGTCGTCTCGCCCGAGCCCGCGATCGCGGCGCCGATGCGGGGCGCGGGCTGGGTCTTCGCCGTGCTGGCCGCCGCGGGGATCGTCGTGGCGATGGCCGAGCTGTGGCTCACGGCCGTACGCAACGGGGCGGGCGCGCGCGGGAGTCAGCCCGGTCCGTCGGGCTCCGGCACGGACGGCG
>NZ_LJGW01000695.1 GCF_001751255.1 Streptomyces nanshensis
CGCCGCGCGGCTGGGCAAGCGCGTACGGGTGCTGGACATCCTGCTGACCGAGGACCTGGCCGCGCTCCAGGCCGCGGTCACCCGCGCACCCGCCGTGGCCACCGCACCGGGCGCCGACCCGGACGGCGATCCCCCGCTGCGGGCGCCGCACCCCGGCGAGCCCGTACCGGCGACGTACGGACAGCGCGGACTGTGGTTCCACGAGTCGCTGCACCCCGGCAGCGCCGTCTACAACGAGCCGCTGGTGCTGCGGCTGCGCGGGCCGCTGGACGTCACCGCGCTCTCCCGCGCGGTCGACGCCGTGGTCGCGCGGCACGAGGCCCTGCGCACCGGCCTGGTCATGGAGGGCGGCGAACTGCGCCAGGAGATACGGCCGTTCACGCCCCACGGGCTGACCGTGCGGGCCCTTCGCGCCGTGCCCGCCGGCGAGCGGGCGGCCGAGGAGGAGCGGGCCGTACGGGAGGCGGTGCGGCGTCCCTTCGACCTCGTGCACGGGCCGCAGGTGCGGGCGGAGCTGCTGCGCTGCGCCGCCCGTGAGCATCTGCTCGTGCTGTCCATGCACCACAGCGTCTTCGACGGCGGTTCGGCGGACACGCTCTTCGAGGAACTGGCCGCGCTCTACACGGCGTTCGAGGCGGAGAGCGGCGCGGCGGACGGCCTGAACGGCGCGGACGACGTGACCGGCGTGGACGGCGCGCCGCAGACGGCGGTGGAGAAGGCCGCCGGACTCGGCCCGCCGCAGAGCCAGTACGCCGACTTCGCGATCCGGCAGCACGCCCTGGTCGAAGAGGACCGCCTCGCCGAGGACCTGGCGTACTGGCGCGGCCGGCTCGACGGTCTGCCCGAGACGTTGGACCTGCCGACGGACTTCCCCCGTCCCGAACTCCCCTCCGGCGAGGGCGCGCTCGTCCGTGCGCGCCTCTCCCCCGAGCTGACCGAGCGCGTCGACAAGCTGGCGCACGACGCGGGAGCGACCCGTTATACGGCGTTCCTCGCCGCCCTCCACACGCTCCTCGCGCGCTACTGCGGCACGGAAGACCTCGCGGTGGGCGCGCCGTTCTCCGGGCGCGACCATCCGCGCACGGAGCGGTCCGTCGGCTACTACCTCAACACCCTGCCGCTGCGGGCCGACTTGGGCGGTGCGCCCGGCTTCCGTGACCTGCTCGCCCGTACCCGGCGGACCGTCACCGACGCCTACACCCACCAACGGCTCCCGTACGGACTGCTGTTGGAGCGCACGGGCCGCATGTCCTCGGCGGAGAACCCGTACCTCCAGGTGTGCCTGGTCCCGGAGGACGTCTACCGGCACGAGATGACCTTCGCGGGGATCGAGTCGTCCTTCGAGTACGTCGACACCGGGATCGCCAAGTTCGACCTGACGGTCAATCTGATCCCGGACGCGGAGGGCGGTCTGCGGCTGACCGTGGAGTACAGCACGGACCTCTTCCGGGCCTCGACCGTGGAGCGCATGGTGGGCCACTTCCGTACGCTGCTGGAGTCGGCCGTCGCCGAGCCGGACGTGCCGGTGACGCGGCTGCGGATGCTGACGGGGGCCGAACGCACGCGTGTCCTCAGTACGTTCGCCGACGGTGAGACCGTGCACGCACCGCCGACGGCCGTGCACGAACTGGTCGCCCGGCAGGCGGAGAGCACGCCCGACGCGCCCGCCCTCACCGACGACGCCGGCGTCCATCTCACCTACCGCGAACTGACCGAGCGGGCCGACCGGTTGGCGCACTACCTCGCCGAACGCGGCGTGGATCCCGGCACGATGGCGGGCGTCCGGCTGCCCCGCGGGGCCGACGCGGTGATCGCCTTCCTCGCCGTCCTCAAGACCGGCGCGGCCTACGTCCCGCTCGACCCCGCCTATCCGGAGCACCGGCTCGCCTTCATGGCGGAGGACGCCGGGCTCGCGATCGAGCTGACCCCGGAGGTCCTCCACGACGACCACGACGCGATCGCGGGCAGCCCGGCCCGCGCGCCGGCCGTCGCCATCTCAGGGGACGACGCCGCGTACGTCATCTACACCTCGGGCTCGACGGGGCAGCCGAAGGGCGTGCAGGTCCCGCACCGGGCGGTCGCCGACCTCGTGCTGGGGATGCCGTCGTGGACGGGGACCGGGCCCGGTTCGCGGCTGCTGCTGGTCTCCTCGCTCTCCTTCGACCTCGTCACGTTCGACATCTGGGGGGCGCTCGCGAACGGGGCGCAGCTCGTCCTCGCACCGGCGGAGGGGCTCACCTCCGGCCGCCTCGGCTCGTACATCGCCGGGCACGGCATCACGCACGGGAACATGCCCACGGCCCTCTTCCACCGCCAAGTCGAGGAGAGCCCAGGCTCTTTGGCGGGGCTGCGCACCCTCGTGGTCGGCGGCGAGGCCCTCGATCCGGGGCTGGCGGCCACCGCGCTGGAGGCGAATCCGGGCATGCGGCTGATCAACGGCTACGGCCCGGCGGAGGCCACCACGTACTCGACGTACCACACGATGACCGGCCCGGACGAGGTCACCGATCCCCTGCCGATCGGGATACCGACGCCCAACACCCGGGTCCGTGTCCTCGACGGCAACCGGCAGGCGGTGCCCGTCGGCGTCACCGGCGAACTCCACCTGGGCGGGCCCGGGTTGGCGACGGGCTATCTGCACCGGCCCGAGCTGACGGCCGAGCGCTTCGTGCCCGACCCGTACGGCGCACCGGGCGAACTGCTCTACGCCACCGGCGACTTGGCGCGCTGGCGGGAGGACGGGACGATCGACTACGCGGGCCGCGCGGACGGGCAGTTCAAGCTGTACGGCTACCGCGTGGAGCCCGGCGAGATCGAGGCGGCGCTGCGGACGCACCCGGACGTCGCCTCGGTCCTGGTGATGCGGCGCGAGGACCGTCCGGGCAGCCCGTATCTGGCCGCCTACTACACGACGGCGCCCGGAAGCACGGTCACCGCCCGCGAGTTGAGGGACGTGGCGTCCGCGCGGCTGCCCGGCTACATGGTGCCCGGGGTCTTCACGGCGCTGGAGCGCTTCCCCGTCACCGCGGGCGGCAAGACGGACCGCGCGGCGCTGCCCGTACCGGCGGCCGTACGCGAGGAGTCCGTGCGCGAAGAGGCTGTGCGCGGCGAGGAGCCGGAGCGCGAAGAGACCGTACGGGAGGCGGGAGCGGCACCCGCGGAGAAGGGCACGTCAGTGCTGGAGCAGGTCGCCGCGATCTGGCGCGAGGTCGTCCCGGTCGACGAACTCGACCCGGACGAGCGCCTCTTCGACATCGGCGGCGCCTCGCTCCATGTGACGGCGATCCACGAGCGCGTGAGCGAGCGCTTCGGGCTCTCGCGGCTGCGCGCCGTCGACCTCTTCAGCCACCCCACGCTCCGCGGCTACGCCGCGCTGGTGGAACGGCTGTACACCGAGGAGAGGGGTGAGCGGCGATGACCGGCGCCGCGGGCAGCGACGGGCGGGACGGCGCCTACGCCGCGTACGCCACCTTCGCCGGGGACGAGCGGGCCGTGCAGCCGCCCGTCGCCGTCGTCGGCATGGCGGGCCGCTTCCCCGGCGCGGGCGACGTCGACGCGCTGTGGTCGATGCTGACGGCGGGCCGGGAGGCCGTACGCCGGTTCTCGGACGACGAACTGCGCGCCGCGGGCGTACCGGAGGAGCTGGCCGCCGATCCCGAATATGTGCCGTACGGCGCCGACTTGGCGGGCATCGAGGACTTCGACGCGGCGTTCTTCGGGATGACGCCGGCCGAGGCGCGGCTCGTCGACCCGCAGCAGCGGATCTTCCTGGAGTGCGTGTGGCGGGCGCTGGAGGACGCGGGCACGCCGCCCACCGCGTACGACGGCGCCGTCGGCGTCTTCGCCGGCTCCAGCCTGAGTTCGTATCTGCTGCACCATGTGCTGCGTTCGCCCGAGTACCGGGACCAGGCGTTCACGTACCCCGTCCTGCTCGGCAACGACAAGGACTTCTTCGCCACCCGGGTCTCCTACGCGCTGAATCTGCGCGGCCCGAGCCTCAACGTGCAGTCGGCGTGCTCCAGTTCGCTGGTCGCGGTCGACCAGGCGTGCGCGGCGCTGCGCTCGGGCGGCTGCGACGTGGCCGTGGCGGGCGGCGCCAGCGTCTTCACGCCGCAGACCGCGGGCTACCGCTACCGCTCGGGCGGTACGTACGCGCGGGACGGGCACTGCCGCCCGTTCGACGCCGCGGCCTCCGGCATGGTCAGCGGCAGCGGCTGCGGCGTCGTGGTGCTCAAGCGCCTCGACGACGCGCTGGCCGACCGGGACCGGGTGTACGCGGTCGTCGCGGGCACCGCGGTCAACAACGACGGTTCCCTGAAGGCGGGTTACAGCGCCCCGAGCGCCCTCGGCCAGGAGGAGGCCGTGCGGCGCTGCCTGGAGCTGGCGCGGATACCGGCGTCGGCGGTCGGCTATGTCGAGGCGCACGGCACGGGCACCTATCTCGGCGACCCCATCGAGGTCTCGGCGCTCACCCGCGCCTACGAGCGCGGCGGCGATCCGCCCGCCGAGTGCGCCCTCGGCAGCATCAAGGCCAACATCGGGCACCTCGACGCCGCCGCGGGCGTCACCGGGCTGATCAAGACGGCACTGGTGCTGTACCACCAGACGGTCCCGCCGCAGGTCAACTTCACCGAGCCCAATCCCGAACTGCGCCTGGCCGAGACGCCGTTCGTCGTACGGGACCGGCTCCTCCGCCCCGCCGCGCCGATCAGCGCCGCCGCCGTCAGCTCGCTCGGCATCGGCGGCACCAACGCGCACTCCGTCCTGACCAGGGCGCCGGCTCCCCCGCCGCGCGGGGCCGAGCCCGGCGGCGACGTCGTCCTGACGCTGTCGGCACCGGACGAGCGCGGCGTACGGGACACCGCGGCGGACCTGCTCACTCACCTGGACCGGAACCCGGAGACCCGGCTCGACGACCTCGCCTACACGCTCGCCCACGGGCGGCTGCGGATGAAGCACCGGATCTCGCTGACCGCCGCGACCCAGGAGGAGGCCGTGGCGCGGCTGCGGGAGGTGTGCGACGGACGGCATGAGGAGCGGCGCGCGGCGGACGGCGGGTCCGGCGGTGCGGCGGACGGGCGGACGTCCCGCACGGAGGGCCCGGACGGCGGCACCGCACAGGCGCGCAAGATCCGCCTGCCCGGGATCCGTCTCCACCGGGCGCGCCACTGGATCGAGTTCACCCCGGCGTCGGGTCCCGCCGCCCCGCCGACGCCTCCCGGAGGGGAGGCGCCGGAGGAGCGCGCGGAGCCGGCCGCCGGCGAGCGCGCGGAGGACCCCGTGGCGGTCGCGACCGAGGTCTTCCGCGCCCGCCTGGGCATCGAGTCCGTGGGTCCGGACGACGACTACTTCGCGCTCGGCGGCGACTCCCTGCACGCCATCGAGGTCGCCGACGCCCTGAGCCGCCGGCTGGAGGCGCGGCTGACGCTGGAGCAGTTCACCAGGCTGGGCACGCCGCGTGCGGTGGCCGAGTGGTGCGCTGCGCCGCACGACGACGCGTCGCTGGTGCCCGTCAAGGAGGGCAAGGCCGACGAGGTGCCGGTCTTCCTCATCCACCCCTCCGGCGGCACGGTCTCCTTCGCGCTGGGCCTGGCCGGACACAGCGCCGACCCCAGCCCGGTGTACGGCATCAAGTACCCGGTGGAGCTGGCGGATTCGCTGACGACGGTCCCCCGGATCGCCGAGCACCACGTACGCCTCATCCAGCGGGTGCGGCCGCACGGCCCGTACCGGCTGGGCGGCTATTCGTTCGGCGGCACGGTCGCGCTGGAGGCCGCGCGGCTGCTGACCGGCATGGGCGAGCGCGTCGAGCAGGTGCTGCTGTGGGACACCCCGCCCCCGCACGAGAAGCCCGGAAGGGAGCGCGGCGAGCAGGAGTTCCTCGACCTCTTCCCCGGGCTGCTGCGGCTGACCTTCGCGCTTCCGGCACCGGAGGGCGCCGCGGGCCCCGGGCCCGGCCCCGCCGCCGACGAGGGCGAGCAGCGCCCCCGCACCGTGGACGAGGCCGTCGAGTCCGTACGGGCCCCAGACTGGAGCCAGGCCACCGTGCGCGAACTGACCACGATGTACACGGTCTGGCGCACCTGCGACCGTGCGCTCGCGTCGTACCGGCCCCGCCCGTACGACGGTCCGGTGCATCTCTTCTCCGCCGAACAGCCCCTGCCGGCGGGCACGTTGGCGGGCGTCGAGGACGCGGACGCGCCGCGCTCCCCCGACGAGCTGCGGCAGCGCTGGCGGCGGCAGCTCACCGGGGAGCTGCGCGTCACACCGGTGCCGGGGCACCACTTCGACATGTTCGACTCCTCCCGGCTGCCCGGGCTGGCGGCGGCGTACGACGAGGCGCTGGCCGGAAAGCCCGGGGACACCGCTACATCGGGTGCGGGGACGCGGGCGGCACCGGGCGGGGCGGGATCGCGCGCGACGGCGGAGGCGGTACCGGCCGCGGCGGCGGGCGGGCCCCGACCGCGGCCCGTGGCGCTGGTCTTCCCCGGCCAGGGCACCCAGTACCCCGGCATGGGGCGGGAGTTGTTCGCCCGGCACCCCGAACTCACTGCGGAGGCCGACGAGGTGCTCGGCTACTCCGTCGCGGACGTCTGCGCCGGCGATCCGCTCCGTCCGCTCACCGACACCACCTGGACGCAGCCGGCCGTGTACGTCGTGAACGCCCTCGCCCTGCGCGGCCACGTGGAGGAGACCGGGGAGCACCCGGCGGTCACGCTGGGCCACAGCATCGGCGAGTACAACGCCCTTGAGGCGGCAGGGGTGTTCACCTTCGCCCAGGGACTGCGGCTGGTCGCCGGGCGGGCCCGGGCCATGGCGAGGATCGCGGGCGGGATGATCGCCGTCAACGGCCTCACGGAGGAGGAGATCGGGGAGATCCTCGACGCACGGAACGTACCGCCGGAGGGCGGCCCCGAGGCGGACGGCGCCTCCGGGTGGGTGGACCTCGCCGCCGCCAACGCCCCCCGCGCCCACACCCTGGCCGGGCCGGAGGCGGATCTGGACGCCCTCACGCCGGTACTGCTCTCGCACGGCGCCCGGTCGGTGCGCAGGCTGGACGTCAGCGGCCCGTTCCACTCCCGTCTGATGCGGCCGGCGGCGCGGGAGTTCGGCGACATGCTCGACGACCCCGCGCTGACGGGGAGTTGGGCGCCTCCGGCCGTCCCGGTCATCGCCAACACCACGGCACGCGCGCATGTCCCCGGCGGGATACGGGACGAACTCGTGGCCCAGATCGACCACACGGTGCTGTGGCGGCGCTCGGTCGAACGGGCCGTCGCCGACCACGAGCCGGAGTTCCGGGAGATCGGGGCGCGGCGGGTGCTGATGCCGATGATCTCGCAGATACGGGCGTCGCTGACGGGCGGATGACGGACGCGGCCGTCGCAGCCGCCGTGACCAGAGCCCCGAACGGCCCCCGTGTGCCCTGTGGTTCGTGTGCTTCATGTGCGTTCCAAAGGGCGGTTTAACCCCTTCTGCCGATTGTGTGCCGATCCGGCGGGGAGATCTCCGACCGGACGGCCGAGGGCGAACGCGCCCTGGGGCGTGTTGCGGCGTACGCCCGTGCCGCGTGTGCCGCGGTCACCACGGAGACGGCGGGCCGTCCGCTGTCAACCGGCCCGAGTGGAGGGATGGTTCGGTGAAGCGATGGTGGGTTGCCCTGCCGGACACGGACGCGGCGGCCCCGGTGGCGCTGCGGCTGGCGCGCGAAGCGCCGGAGCGGCTGGCGCACGCCTCCGGACGCCCCTGGCTGCTGGGCAGTTGGCCCGAGGGCGAGGCGGCCGTCGCGGAGGCCGGGCC
>NZ_LJGW01000690.1 GCF_001751255.1 Streptomyces nanshensis
GCCGCTGCGCCTCGGCCGGCGGCACAGCGAGATCGCCGTACTGCTCGCCGCGCACCCCGAGGGTCTGACGGGCGAGCGGCTGGCGCTGGAGCTGTACGGCGAGCGTGCCGTCACGCCCGTCACGCTGCGCGCCGAACTCTCCCGGCTGCGCGGCCTGTTGGGGCCGCTGCTGGAATCCCGCCCGTACCGGCTGCGCACCCTTCCGCACACCGACCACGACGCCGTCGGCGAGGCGCTGGCCGAGGGCGATCTGCCCGCGGCGCTCGCCGCGTACCGGGGACCGCTGCTGCCGCTGTCCGAGGCGCCCGGCGTCGTACGGCTGCGCAGGCTGCTGGAGGACCGGCTGCGCCGCGCCCTGCTGGCCGCACGCGATCCCGCGCTGCTGGAGGAGTGGGTGCGCACCCCCTGGGGCGAGGACGATCTGGAGATCTGGGAGGCCCTGCTGTCGGGACGTCAGGGCGGACCGGCGAGTCAGGCGCGTACGGCCGCCCTCGCGGGGCGCGTACGTGAACTGCGGCGCGCCTACGGGCTGGAGAGCGCGGCGGCACCGGGCGCACCCGACTCCGGACCGCGCTCCGGATCCGCCTCGGGGCCCGCGTCGGGGTCCGGCCCGGCGGCCCGTTCCGGGACGTCGTACGGGCCGCCGTCCGCGTCCGCGCGTGCCGGCCGCCGTCCGTACGGAGCGCAGGGCGAGAGCCACGCAACGTATCGGCAACGTTCCCGTCCCTAGTCTCTGCCGCACACCGAGCCCGCCGAGGGACGAAGCGGCGGGCCGCCCGTACCAAGGGGAGGCAGAAGATGAGCCGCTACGCCGCGCCCGGGTCCGACGGGGCCGTCATGAACTACCAGTCGCGCTACGACCACTGGATCGGTGGCGCCTACGTCGCCCCGAAACAGGGCGGCTACTTCGAGAACCCCACTCCGGTCACGGGAGCGCCGTTCACCGAGATCGCCCGCGGCACCGCGGACGACGTGGAACGGGCACTCGACGCGGCGCACGAGGCAGCCCCCGCGTGGGGACGTACGCCCGCGGCCGAGCGCGCCGCCGTGCTGAACCGCATCGCGCAGCGCATGGAGGACCACCTCGAAGAGCTGGCCGTGGCCGAGAGCTGGGAGAACGGCAAGCCGGTGCGCGAGGCGCTGGCCGCCGACATCCCCCTGGCCATCGACCACTTCCGCTACTTCGCGGGCGCCATCAGGGCGCAGGAAGGTTCCCTCTCGGAGATCGACGACGACACCGTCGCCTACCACTTCCACGAACCGCTGGGCGTCGTCGCCCAGATCATCCCGTGGAACTTCCCGATCCTGATGGCCACATGGAAGCTCGCGCCGGCCCTGGCCGCGGGCAACGCCGTCGTCCTCAAGCCCGCCGAACAGACCCCGGCCTCCATCCACTTCTGGATGAGCCTGATCGCCGACCTGCTGCCGCCCGGCGTCGTCAACATCGTCAACGGCTTCGGCGCGGAGGCGGGCAAGCCGCTCGCCAGCAGCCCCCGTGTGGCGAAGGTGGCCTTCACCGGCGAGACGACCACGGGCCGGCTGATCATGCAGTACGCCTCGGAGAACCTCAAGCCCGTCACGCTCGAACTCGGCGGCAAGAGCCCGAACATCTTCTTCGACGACGTGTCCACCGCCGACGACGACTTCTTCGACAAGGCGCTGGAGGGCTTCACGATGTTCGCCCTCAACCAGGGCGAGGTGTGCACCTGTCCGTCCCGTGCCCTCATCCAGCGGGGCCACTACCGGGAGTTCCTCGACGCGGGCATCGCCCGTACGGAGAAGATCGTCCAGGGACATCCGCTGGACACCGAGACCATGGTCGGGGCGCAGGCATCCAACGACCAGTTCGAGAAGATCCTCTCGTACCTCGACATCGGCAAGCAGGAAGGCGCCAAGGCGCTGACCGGCGGCACCCGCGCCGAACTCGGCGGCGAATTGGAGGGCGGCTTCTACGTGAAGCCCACCATCCTCGAAGGCAACAACAGCATGCGCGTCTTCCAGGAGGAGATCTTCGGACCGGTCGTCGCCGTCACCGGCTTCTCCGACTTCGACGACGCCATGACCACGGCCAACGACACCCTCTACGGTCTGGGCGCCGGCGTCTGGACGCGGGACGGCAACACCGCCTACCGCGCGGGCCGCACCATCCAGGCCGGCCGCGTGTGGACGAACTGCTACCACGCCTACCCGGCGCACGCCGCCTTCGGCGGGTACAAGCAGTCCGGCATCGGCCGGGAGACCCACCGGATGATGCTCGACCACTACCAGCAGACGAAGAACCTGCTGGTGAGCTACTCGCCGAAGAAGCTCGGGTTCTTCTGATGGCGTCCGCCGAGGGAGCCGACGGCTTCGCGGCGGGTCTGGCGGACGGCCGGGCGAAGGGCCCGGCCGCCGCCGGGGGACCCGCGCCCGGGGATCCGGAGCGGGTCGCCGTCACCGACGAGGCCGCCGCGATGATCCGCCAACTGACGGGACAGCACGGTCCGTTGATGTTCCACCAGTCCGGCGGCTGCTGCGACGGGAGTTCCCCGATGTGCTACCAGCTCGGTGAGCTGCGTACGGGCGACTCCGACGTGCTGCTCGGCCGTCTGGAGGTGGACGGCGTCGAGGAGCCGGTGCCGTTCTGGATGTCCGCGAGCCAGTTCGCGTACTGGAGCCACACCCATCTCACGGTGGACGTGGTGCCGGGGCGCGGCAGCGGCTTCTCGCTGGAGGCACCGGAAGGCGTCCGCTTCCTGATCCGTTCGCGGCTCATGGACGACGGAGGCTGAACGGGCCGGATCCGCCGGTCCGTCGGCGGAGCGGCGCACGGAACGGCCGCCGCCCCGGTGCCGGGTGCCGGAACCGCCGTGCGCGACGGGGCGCTCGCCCGGGCACCTCCCGGGTGCCTGCACGCCCTAGGCGAGCACCTCGACCGAGTCGCCGCTGCGTACCCTGCCCGTGCGCTCGGGAACCAGGTTCAGTCCGAAGACGAGCCGGCTCCCGGAGCGACGGTGGCGGGCCAGGGTGCGCAGCGGCTCCTTCCCGCGCTCGCCGGTCGTCTGGTCGGTGGTGGTCACCACGCACCGGCCGCATCCGTCGGCGACGCGGAAGACACACTCCCCGACCCGCAGCCGCCGCCACTCTTCCTCGGCCCACGGGGCGCTGCCCGTGACGACGAGGCTGGGCCGGAAGCGGTCCATCGGCAGCGGACCCTCGTCGGCGTGATCCCCTTGCGCGATCAGCGAGTTGAGCGCGTCCAGCGAGGAGGACGAGGTGAGCAGCACGGGGAAGCCGTCGGCGAAGCTGACGGTCTCCGGGCCCTGTGCGAACTCCGGGTCCAGGGGACGCCGGTGCTCGGGCGCGTCCATGTGCACCAGCCGTACGGACGTGCCGAGGTAGGCGGAGAACCACTCGTCGGCCGCGGCGCCCGCGGACACCGCCTCGACGGGCTGCCCGAACAGCCGTACCGCCAGCGGGTCTTCGTCCTTCGGCGGTACGGGGATCTCCAGCGGCTCCCTCCCCGGAGCCGTCACCCGGATCCCCTCCGCACTGCCCTCCGCGCCCCGGCTCCCCCCGTGGGCGCGGTCGGACAGCGGCAGTGCCCTGGCCAGCGCGAGAGAAGGATGTTCGCGCTGTGTGAGCTGCTCCCCGCCGGGCGCCGTCAGCATCCACCGCCGGTCGGCGGCCGGACCCCACGGCTCGACCGTCAACTCCTCGCGCGTACAGCCGGCGAGTGCCTTCACCGGATAGACGTGGAGCGAGGCCAGCCGCGCAGTGGTCATGCGGCCATCCTGCCACCCCCGCGCGGCCGTTGAGCTGCCCGCGGCGGTGCCGGAGGGCTCAGTAGCCGCGGCCCGGGTACTGGTGACCGCCGTAGGGGTCGTCGTAGGAGTTGGGCATCTGCCGGGGCGCGGCCGGACGCGGTGCGGCGGGGCGCGGAGCGGCAGGACGGGGCGGTGCGACCGGCCTCATCTGCTGCGGCGGCTGCGGCTGCTGGGGCTGCTGCTGCCGCGGGTCCTGGTATCCGCGCTGCGGCGGCGCCTGCTGCGGGATGTAGGGCGCGGGCGTCTGCTGGAGCGGCGCGGACTGGAGCGGAGCGGGCTGCGCCATGCCGGGCGGCGGGGGCTGCTGACCCATGCCTCCCGGGTACCCCTGCGGGGGCGCCTGCTGCTGGCTCGGCCCGGCGGGCAGCGCCGGAAGGGCGGGAGGAAGCGCGGCGAGCGAGGGCAGCGCCTCGTACGCCGACGGAACCCGGATCGGGGCGATCTGCGGTGTGCCACGCTCGTTCACGAGCATGTCGTAGATCGGGGTGTCGGGATACGACGGGCCAGCGTAGTAGCCGCCAGGGGAGTAGCGGGGGGAGGTCATGCCCATAAGGTAAGCCCAAAATGTGGCCGTTGGGGACCCCGGTCAAGGAGCGGTTTCTCGCGCTTGCCGTGACGCCCCGTCACCAATGGGAGCGAACCAGGGGAAAACGGTCACGCGGACGTGTCGAGATGTTGTGACGAGACGCGTCACACGCGGGCGCCGCACGCCGGGAAAGCCCCGCGGCGGCAACGGATGCGGAACCTGGCGACGAGGGGGAGTGGAACGGTATGGCGATGCAGAAGGGCAGCAACGTCCCGGTGCCGGCGGCATCGGTGCGGATCGAGGTCGGACGGCGATCCGGAACGGGCGGCGGGGTGGACGTGGATGCCTCCGCGCTGCTGTTGGACATCGGCGGAAAGGTCCGCTCCGACAGTGATTTCGTCTTCTACAACCAGCCCCGGCACGCCTCGGGCGCCGTCGCTCACGAGGGCAAGCATGCCGAAGGGCCCGCCGTGCGCGAGGTGTTGAGCGCCGACCTCGACCGCGTCGAGCCGGAAGTCGAGCGGATCGTCCTCGCCGCCTCGGCCGACGGCGGCACGTTCGGGCAGGTCGAGGGGTTGTACGTGAGCGTCGGCGACGCGGCGCCGGGTGGCGCGGAGTTCGCACGCTTCGAGAGCGGCGACGCCACGGTCGAGACGGCCTTCGTCCTCGGGGAGCTCTACCGCAGACAGGGCGGCTGGAAGTTCCGCGCCGTCGGGCAGGGGTACGAGAGCGGACTGGCCGGTCTGGCAACGGACTTCGGCATCAGCGTCGACGAACAGGCGGGCGGCGCCCGGGCGTCCACGTCCACCTCTGCTCCCACGCCCGCCGCGACACCGCAGGCAGCTCCGGCTCAGGCCCCCGCCCCCGCGTCGCCACCGGCGCCCGCCGCCCCTCCCGTACGGCTGACCAAGGTCACGCTCACCAAGCAGACCCCCTCCGTCTCCCTCACCAAGCAGGGCGGCACCCGCGGCGAGCTGCGGGTCAACCTCAACTGGCAGACGAAGAAGGAGCCTTCGGGCTGGGGCAAGAAGCTCGGCAAGAGTCTCTCCGGGCAGCGCGCCGGATCCTCCGCGCTCGACCTCGATCTGTGCGCCCTCTTCGAACTCGCCGACGGACGCAGGGGAGTCGTCCAGGCACTCGGCAACGCCTTCGGCTCGCTGCACCAGCCGCCGTACATCCACCTCGACGGCGACGACCGTACGGGAGCGGCCGCCTCCGGCGAGAACCTCACCGTCAATCTCGACCACGCCGCCGCACTGCGGCGCATCCTGGTCTTCGTGACGATCTACGAGGGTGCCCGCAGCTTCGAGGGCGTGAACGGCACCGTCACCCTCCAGCCGCAGCACGGCGCTCCCGTGGAGTTCTCCCTCGACGAGTGCACCGTCGCCTCCGACGTGTGCGCCCTCGCGCTGATCACCAACGAGGGCGGCGACCTCGTCGTGCACCGCGAGGCCCGCTACCTCGTCACCCAGCCCGGCAGCAGCCCGCAGCGCACCGTGGACGCGGCCTACGGGTGGGGCATGCAGTGGACTCCGGGACGCAAGTGAGCCCGGCGGACGCGGTGTCGGACGCGGCGCCCGCACCTCGGCGCCGCGTCCCGCGTCCCTCCGCACCTCCGGCTCATGCGTATGTACGGCCCTTCCACGCCGCGCCCTGCCCCCGGTGGTGCCGCACCGCCGAGTCGAGGGTCATCAGCAGATAGAGGGCGGCCGTGACGGGCAGCGCCGGCGCATGCCACGGCGGCTGCCGGTAGTAGCGCAGCATCGGTACGTACGTCAGCGCCATCACCGCCCACGCCGCCGCCCCCACCGGCGATCCCGCCAACGCCGTGACGGGCGGCACCAGATACACCAGCGTCAGCCCCGCGACCGTGCCCAGCAGCACCAGCGGACTGTTCCCGAGCTGTGCGTACGCGCTGCGCGCCACCATCCGCCAGAGCTGCGGCAGCCGGTCGTACGGGCGCACGCTCTCCACCCCGTCCGCGAGCCCCAGCCAGATCCGCCCGCCCCCGGCGCGCTTGACCGCGCGGGCCAGCGTCACGTCGTCGATGACCGCGCCCCGGATGCTCTCCGGGATGCCCGCACGCTCGGCCGCCTCGCTGCGCAGCAGCACACAGCCCCCGGCCGCGGCGGCCGTACGGGAGCGGGGCCGGTTGACCCGCCCGAAGGGATAGAGCTGCGCGAAGAAGTAGACGAACGCGGGGACGATCAGCCGCTCCCACGCGCTGTCCGCCCGCAGCCGCGCCATCTGCGAGAGCAGATCCAGCCGGGCCCCGGAGGCCGCGCCCACCAGGTCGCGCAGGGAGTCCGGGGCGTGTGCGATGTCGGCGTCGGTCAGCAGCAGATACGCGGCGCCGGTGCGCTCACGGGCGAGGGCCATGCCGTGCCGCAGGGCCCACAGCTTTCCCGTCCAGCCCGGTTCCGGTTCGCCGGGTGAGGTGACCGTCAACGGCAGCCCGTGCGGCGGCCGTTGAGACGCGATGCGCCGCGCGAGTTCGCCGGTGCCGTCCGTGGAGCCGTCGTCGACGAGGAAGACCTCGGCACGCCCCGGGTAGCGCTGGGCCAGCAGCCCCGGCAGGCTCAGCGGCAGCACGTCGGCCTCGTCCCGCGCCGGTACGACGACCGCCACCGCCGGCCACTCGTCCGGCACGCCGGCCGGCGGCAGCCGGATGTCCGTACGCCAGAAGCGCGCCTGACCCAGCAGCAGGCACACCCACGCGGCAAGAGATACCGAAGCGATCCAGGTCAGCGCGCTCATCCGCCGCAGTCTGCCGCACGGCACCCGGCGCACACGGGACCGCCGCCGGTGGCCGCCCCGTACGGCCGCCCGGGAACAGACCGATGCCGTACGGCGGCCGGGACGTACGAGTCGTACGGGAGGAGACCGCACGCCCGGCAGCGGCCGCGGGGCCGCCAGAGCCCATCGACTAGAGTTGCCTGCCGTGAAGATCGCGCTCGTGGACTCCGGAATCGGCCTTCTCGCCGCCGCTGCGGCGGTACGCAGAGCACGTCCCGACGCGGATCTCGTCCTCTCCAGCGACCCGGGCAGCATGCCCTGGGGACCGCGCGAGACCGAGGACATCACCGCACACGCCCTGGCCTGTGCGAAGGCCGCCCGCGCACACGAGCCCGACGCGCTGATCGTCGCCTGCAACACCGCGTCCGTGCACGCGCTGGCCGCGCTCCGCGCGGAACTGGAGCCGGAACTCCCGGTGATCGGGACGGTGCCCGCGATCAAGCCCGCCGCGGAGAGCGGCGGACCCGTCGCCGTGTGGGCCACCCCGGCGACCACCGGCAGCCCCTATCAGCAGCGGCTCATCGCGGACTTCGGCCGCGGCGCCCAGTTCACGGAGGTGCCCTGCCACGGTCTCGCCGACGCCGTGGAGACCGCGCGCGAGCACGCCGTCGACGTGGCGGTGGGCGCCGCCGCGGCCCTGACGCCCCGCGGAGTGCGCGCCGTCGTCCTCGGCTGCACCCACTACGAACTCGTCGGCGCCCGCATCCGCGCCGCCGTCACCGAGAGCGGCGGCCCCGAACCGGTGCTCTTCCGCTCCGCCGACGCCGTCGCCGCCCAGGCCCTGCGCCGGATC
>NZ_LJGW01000706.1 GCF_001751255.1 Streptomyces nanshensis
CCACCTCCGCGGAGGGGCGGGCCGTCGCCCGTACACGATCGGGAGTGAACGCGATGTCGGGCGCGGTCCCGGGCGGCGGGGGCGAGGTCCGCAAGACGGTCCTGCCGGGCGGGCTGCGGGTCGTCACCGAGACGGTGCCCACCGTACGGTCGGCGACCCTCGGCATCTGGGCCCACGTCGGCTCCCGCGACGAGACACCGGCGCTCGGCGGCGCCACGCACTATCTGGAGCATCTGCTCTTCAAGGGCACACGGCGGCGCAGCGCGCTCGACATCTCGGCCGAACTCGACGCCGTCGGCGGGGAGATGAACGCCTTCACCGCGAAGGAGTTCACCTGCTACTACGCACGCGTCCTCGACTCCGACCTGCCGCTGGCGATCGACGTCCTGGGCGACATGCTCACCGGGTCCGTCCTCGACGCCGCCGAGGTCGAGGCCGAACGGGGCGTCATCCTCGAAGAGATCGCGATGACCGAGGACGACCCCGGCGACTGCGTGCACGATCTCTTCGCCCGCGCCCTGCTGGGCGACTCCCCGCTGGGCCGTCCCGTGCTGGGCACCGTCGAGACCGTGAACGGCTTCACGCGGGACCGCCTCGCGCGCTTCTACCGCAAGCACTACGCCCCGCCGCACCTCGTCGTCGCCGCGGCGGGCAACCTCGACCACGACACCGTCGTCGAGCAGGTACGCGCGGCCTTCGAGCGCGCGGGCGCACTGGAACGTACGGAGGGGCGCGAACCCGTCGGCCCGCGCACCGGCAACCGCCCGCTCCGTGCACACGGCCGTGTGGAGATCGCCGACCGCAGCACCGAACAGGCCCACCTCGTCCTCGGAATGCCGGGCTACTCCCGCAACGACGACCGCAGATGGGCGCTCGGCGTGCTCAGCGCGGCCCTCGGCGGCGGCATGAGCTCCCGCCTCTTCCAGGAGATCCGCGAGAAACGCGGCCTCGCCTACAGCACGTACTCCTACACCTCCGGCTTCGCCGACTGCGGCTTCTTCGGCGTGTACGCGGGCTGCCGCCCCGGCCAGCTCTCCGACGTGCTGAAGATCTGCCGCGACGAGCTGGACCACGCCGCGCGCCACGGCCTCCCGGACGACGAACTGCGCCGCGCCGTCGGCCAGTTGTCCGGCGCCACGGTCCTCGGCCTGGAGGACACCGGCGCGCTCATGCACCGGCTCGGCAAGAGCGAACTGTGCTGGGGCGAACAGCTCTCGGTCGACGACATGCTGGCCAGGATCGCCGCCGTCACCCCCGACGACGTACGCGCGGTGGCCCGCGACGTGCTCAGCCGGCGCCCCTCCCTCGCCGTCATCGGCCCGCTCACCGACCGCCAGACGTCCCAGTTGCACGAGGCCGTCTCCTGAACACGCCCTCCGCACCCGCCGGTTCACAGCAGCGACACCGGCCAGCCCCGAAGGAACGAGAACAATGAGCAAGCTGCGCGTGGCCGTCCTCGGCTCCGAAGGCCGCATGGGCTCCGAGGCCGTACGGGCCGTCGAGGCCGCGGACGACATGGAGCTGGCCGCCGCCCTCGACCGCGACGACTCCCTGAGCGCCCTCACCGCTTCCGGTGCCGAGGTCGCCGTCGATCTGACGCACCCCGACGCCGTCATGGGCAACCTTGAGCACTGCGTCAGCAACGGCGTCCACGCCGTCGTCGGCACCACCGGCTGGACGGACGAGCGCCTCGCGACCGTACGCGGCTGGCTGGAGGCGTCCCCGCGCACCGGCGTCCTCATCGCCCCCAACTTCGGCATCGGCGCCGTCCTCACGATGCGCTTCGCCCGGCAGGCCGCCCGCTTCTTCGAATCCGCCGAGGTCGTCGAACTGCACCACCCCAACAAGGCGGACGCCCCGAGCGGTACGGCCGCGCGCACCGCACAGCTCATCTCCTCCGCCCGCGCGGAGGCCGGGCTTCCGGACCAGCCGGACGCCACCTCCACCGCCCTGGACGGCGCCCGCGGCGCGGACGTCGACGGCGTCCCCGTGCACTCCGTACGGCTGCGCGGACTCGTCGCCCACCAGGAGGTGCTGTTCGGCGGCGAGGGGGAGACCCTCACGATCCGGCACGACTCGCTGCACCGCAGCTCCTTCATGCCGGGCGTGCTGCTTGGGGTGCGCCGCGTCGGCTCCGCGCCCGGACTCACCTACGGTCTGGAGCACTTCCTCGACCTGGACGCGTGAGCGCGTGCGGGACAAGATCACGTACTTCGTCCTGGCCGCCGTGCTGGTCGCCTACTTCGTGCTGGCCGGCAGCCGGGGAGTGCTGCTGATCGAACAGGGCACTCCGGTCACCGTCCCCTTCGGCGTCGCTGTCTTCGTCCTTCCGCTCATCGGCGTCTGGTTCCTGTGGCAGACGACCCGCTTCGCGCGCGCGGCCGAGCGGCTGGCACGCGAACTGGAGGCCGAAGGCGGCCTGCCCGTCGACGAGTTGCGCCGTACGCCCTCGGGCCGCATCGACCGCGACTCCGCGGACGAGGTGTTCGCCCGCAGAAAGGCCGAAACCGAGCGCGCCCCCGACGACTGGAGGTGCTGGTTCCGGCTGGCCGTCGCCTACCGCGACGCCCGCGACACCGCCCGCGCCCGCAAGGCGATGCAGCGGGCGATCTCCCTGCACGACGGTACGGACGGCCACGGCGGGAAACCCTGACGGGCGCCAGCCCGTACCCGGGGAGCGCCCGGCGCGTCCGCTACGCCCCGGCCCGCGACTCGGCCGCCCATGTCTCTATGACGTCGGCGGCCCGGTCGAAGGCTTCCGGCCGTGCGAGGAAGTCGGCGTTGTGATCCGTCAGCAGCGTGCGCAACGCCTCGCCGTCACCGGCCCGTACGACGTCGAGCGCCTGCCCCTGCACCGTGCGCGGCAGCCCGAGCCACCGCACCGGCTGCTGCACGGTCCGTACGGCGGCGACCTCGTGCCAGCCCAGCGTCACGGTGGTCAGCAGCCCCACGCGCCGCAGCCCGTACGCCGAGACCCACACGCCCACCCGCAGCAGCCGCAGCGCGAGCGCGATGACCGCGAGCGCGGCCACCAGACACACGAGCGCGCCCGTCACCGACCCGGCGAGGGCGATGATGAGCGCGGAGAAGAGCATGTACGAGGCGAGCAGCAGCAGAACCGCCGCGCCGCCGACCCGCCAGGGGCCGGGACGGTACGGACGGCGCCAGTGCTCACGGACGTCGTGGGGGAGGGGGCTCTGCAGATCTCGGTCTGTGTGCTCGGCCGCGCCGGACTGTCCTGCGGCCGTCATGAAGGGCAGGGGCACTGCTGGTCCTCGTCGTCCTCGCTCGGTACGGTCCCGACCGGATGGATCGGGTGATGCGCGAGGACACTAGCGAGGTGTACGAGACCCGGCCAGCCCGGCTGGTCGACGCGGCAGGCGACGGACCACGGCGAGCGGGACCGGCCGGCCCCTGCGAGCAGCTTCGTGAACTGCTCGCAGAACGGCGTCAGCCGGTGCTCAGCGGCTCTCGGCGGCGGCCGGACCGTGCCGCTGCGCTTGACGTTCGGGATCGAGCGCGGGAACGCCGAGGACGAGGGAGCCGACCAGACCCGCCACGACCGTCAGGCCGAACAGCGCGCTCCCTGCCTTCTCGGCGTTGGTGCGCTGGGCGCGGGGCGGCGGCGTGACATTGCTGCGGAACCGGTCGGCGTCTGCGAGGAACGCGAACGGTACTGACTCTCCGCGGCGGAACATGGGCAGGGGACTCCTGTCGAGATCGTTCTGGATGGTTTCGTAGGTAGAACGTCCACGACGGCTGAGAAGTGCCGGGTAAGAGGGGACGTGGATCAAAAAATATCAGGCACCGGCCCGCCCTCATGCACCGACCCCCCTCTATCACGTCAGACAGTCCGCTTTGTCCGGACGAAAGCCGCGAAACGCCCTCGCCGGGGGCTCACGGGTACGCCGCGGGCGGTGTCGGCGGTCCGCCGTAGGCTGGGCGCGCCCGGAAGCCGCACGACCCGGAAGGACCGCACGTGACCGACACCTCCGACCAGGACGCCGCTCCCAGCTTCCGAGGGGAGATGACCGTCGAACTGGTCAAGCACAGCGCCGCCGACACCGACGTGCTGTGGGCGGCCCGGGTCTCGACGGGAGGCGAGAAGTCCCTGGAGGAGCTGCACAAGGACCCGGCGCGCTCGCGGGGCCTGATCAACTACCTGATGCGGGACCGCCACGGCAGCCCCTTCGAGCACAACTCGATGACCTTCTTCATCAGCGCCCCGCTCTTCGTCTTCCGGGAGTTCCACCGCCACCGCGTCGGCTGGTCCTACAACGAGGAGTCCGGGCGCTACCGGCAGCTCCAGCCTGTCTTCTACACCCCCGGCGCCGACCGCAAGCTCGTCCAGCAGGGCCGCCCCGGCAAGTACGAGTTCGTGGCGGGCACCCCCGAGCAGCACGAGCTGACGGTCTCGGCCATGACGGAGTCCTACCGGCAGTCCTACGAGACGTACCAGCGGCTGCTGGCCGCGGGAGTGGCCCGCGAGGTCGCCCGCGCGGTGCTTCCCGTCGGCCTCTACTCCTCGATGTACGCGACGTGCAACGCCCGTTCCCTCATGCACTTCCTGGGGCTGCGCACCCAGCACGAGCAGGCCAAGGTGCCGTCCTTCCCGCAGCGGGAGATCGAGATGGTGGGCGAGCTGATGGAGGAACAGTGGGCGAAGCTCATGCCGCTGACCCACGAGGCCTTCAACGCCAATGGCCGCGTTGCGCCGTGACCGCCCCGCCGATGTCCCGATTGCGGGCTTTCGCGTAGTACGTCTACGCTGAAATCACGGTCCGGCACTGCTTGAACCCCCGAGCAGGCAGTGCCGGGCCTCCCTTGCACGAGGCGCCCGCAGGGCACACACCGGACGTCGTCCGCAGGCCCGCACCGGCCGCGGAACGACCATGACCAAGGCCCCGAGGGAGCACCACCGCCCGGGCTGCGAGTAGCGTGGACCCCATGGCTCCGACCTCCACACCGCACACGCCCTTCGGGCGGGTTCTGACAGCGATGGTCTCGCCGTTCACCGCGGACGGCTCCCTCGACCTCGACGGCGCGCAGCGGCTCGCCGTTCACCTGGTGGACGCCGGCAATGACGGCCTGATCGTCAACGGCACCACTGGCGAGTCCCCGACGACCAGCGATGTCGAGAAATCCCAGCTCGTGCGGGCCGTGGTCGAAGCGGTCGGAGACCGCGCCCACGTCGTCGCCGGAGCCGGCACGAACGACACCGCGCACAGCCTCGAACTCGCCCGCGACGCCGCAAAGGCGGGCGCACACGGACTCCTCGCGGTGACGCCGTACTACAGCAAGCCCCCGCAGGAGGGCCTCTTCCGGCACTTCACCGCGATCGCGGACGCCACCGAACTGCCCGTGATGCTCTACGACATCCCCGGCCGGTCCGGCGTCCCGATCAACACCGAGACGATCGTCCGCCTCGCCGAACATCCGCGCATCGTCGCCAACAAGGACGCCAAGGGCGACCTCGGCCGTGCGAGCTGGGCCATCGCGACCAGCGGACTCGCCTGGTACAGCGGCGACGACATGCTCAACCTGCCCCTGCTGTCCGTCGGCGCGGTCGGCTACGTCTCGGTCGTCGGCCACCTGGTCACCCCGGAGCTGCGCGCGATGCTCGAAGCGCACCTCAGCGGCGATGTGACCAAGGCCACGGAGATCCATCAGAAGCTGCTGCCGGTCTTCACGGGCATGTTCCGTACGCAGGGCGTCATCACGACGAAGGCCGCCCTGACGTTGCGCGGCCTGCCCGGCGGGCCCCTGCGGATGCCGCTCGTGGAGCTCTCCCCGGAGGAGACCCAGCAGTTGCGGCATGACCTGGCCCATGGCGGCGTAGAGATCTGAGAACCGACGTCATAACTCCATACCGGGCACGAACCGAAACACCAGACATGATCAGTACGAACGAAGAAGCGTAAGAACCCATTCACGAATATCGACGCGCGCCACGTGTCCCACGGGGTCCCCGAGCCGGAGGCCAGTGGGGTCCCCATGCCGGATGCACCGGGCAGGGGGAGCGTGGCGCGCGTTTGGTGAGGAGAGTCTTTTGAGTCATCCGCATCCCGAGCTCGGCTCGCCGCCGAAGCTGGCCGAGGGCGGTCTGAGAGTCACACCGCTCGGCGGCCTGGGCGAGATCGGCCGCAACATGACCGTCATCGAGTACGGCGGCCGGTTGCTGATCGTCGACTGCGGCGTCCTGTTCCCCGAGGAGGAACAGCCCGGAGTGGACCTGATCCTCCCGGACTTCACGTCGTTGAGGGACCGCCTCGACGACATCGACGGCATCGTGCTCACACACGGACACGAGGACCACATCGGCGGCGTGCCGTTCCTGCTCCGCGAGAAGAACGACATCCCGCTCATCGGCTCCAAGCTGACCCTCGCCCTGATCGAGGCGAAGCTCCAGGAGCACCGCATCCGGCCGTACACGCTGGAGGTCGAGGAGGGCCGCCGCGAGCGCATCGGCCCGTTCGACTGCGAGTTCGTCTCGGTCAACCACTCCATCCCGGACGCGCTCGCGGTCGCGATCCGCACGCCCGCGGGCATGGTCGTCCACACCGGCGACTTCAAGATGGACCAGCTCCCGCTGGACGGCCGCCTCACCGACCTGCGCGCCTTCGCACGCCTCGGCGAGGAGGGCATCGATCTGCTGCTGTCCGACTCGACGAACGCCGAGGTGCCGGGCTTCGTACCGCCGGAGCGTGACATCTCCGGAGTGCTGCGGCAGGTCTTCGCCGGAGCGCAGAAACGCATCATCGTGGCGAGCTTCGCCAGCCACGTGCACCGGATCCAGCAAATCCTGGACGCGGCGCACGAGTTCGGACGGCGCGTGGCCTTCGTGGGCCGCTCGATGGTCCGCAACATGGGCATCGCGCGGGAGCTGGGGTACCTGAACGTACCGTCCGGCCTCGTCGTCGACGTCAAGACGCTCGACGACCTCTCGGACGACGAAGTGGTGCTGGTGTGCACCGGCTCGCAGGGCGAACCGATGGCCGCGCTCTCCCGCATGGCCAACCGGGACCACCAGATCCGCATCGTCGAGGGCGACACGGTGATCCTGGCCTCGTCGCTCATCCCGGGCAACGAGAACGCGGTCTACCGCGTCATCAACGGCCTGACGCGCTGGGGCGCCAACGTGGTCCACAAGGGCAACGCCCGGGTCCACGTCTCGGGCCACGCCTCCGCCGGCGAACTGCTGTACTTCTACAACATCTGCCAGCCCAAGAACCTGATGCCAGTCCACGGCGAATGGCGCCACCTGCGCGCCAACGCCGAACTGGGCGCCCAGACCGGCGTACCGCGCGACCGCGTCGTCATCGCCGAGGACGGCGTCGTCGTCGACCTGATCGACGGCAAGGCCACCATCGCGGGCAAGGTGCACGCGGGGTACGTGTACGTGGACGGCCTCTCGGTGGGAGACGTCACCGAGTCCTCCCTCAAGGACCGCCGCATCCTCGGCGACGAGGGCATCATCTCCGTCTTCGTCGTTGTGGATAGCAGCACCGGGAAGATCGTCGGCGGCCCGCACATCCAGTCGCGTGGCTCCGGCATCGACGACGCCGACTTCGAACAGGTCGTACCGAAGATCGACGAGGCCCTGGCCAAGTCGGCCGAGAACGGCATCGCCGAGATGCATCAACTCCAGCAGCTCGTACGGCGCACGGTGGGCAAGTGGGTCTCGGACACCTACCGCCGCCGCCCGATGATCCTCCCCGTGGTCGTCGAGGTCTGAGGCCGCCAGGCCCCCAACGACGAGCGGAGCGCCTCGATTTGCGTCCGGGCGCTCCGCTCCAGTACGTTTACAGCTCCAACTCGACGGGTACCGGGTGAGCTTCGCCGGGAGACCCACACCGTCAGAGTCAACTGACCGACCCCGCAAAGGGATTCAGAAAGTGCTCCTGATAGAGTTGGATCACCGAGAGGGAAGCGCCCGGAGCAACCGGTTGGGTTGTGATGGAAGCGTCCGTTCTTTG
>NZ_LJGW01000703.1 GCF_001751255.1 Streptomyces nanshensis
CGGCCTGCCCGGCGGGGGCGGCCGGTGCGCCCGAGGAGGCCGGCGAGCGGTCGACGTAGCGCAGCGAGCGCAGCCCGCGCTCCATGTGCCAGTGCAGATACGCCGAGACGAGCCCCGTGCCCTCGCGCGCGTGCCGCGCCTCGCTGGCGTCGGCCGTCTCCCAGTCCCCCGTGAGCAGCGCGCCGAGCAGGCGCAGCGCCTCGGGCGACGGTACGACGCTGCCGGGCACCCGGCAGTCCCCGCACACCACACCTCCGGAGGCGACGGAGAAGAACCGATTGGGGCCGTGCAGGCCGCACTTGGCGCAGTCGTCGAAGCTGGGCGCGTAGCCGCCCATGGCCAGCGAGCGCAGCAGGAAGGCGTCCAGCACCAGGCCGGGCGCGTGCGCGCCCGCGGCGAGCGTCCGCAGCCCGCCGACCAGCAGCAGATACTGCTGCACGTTGGGCTCGCCCTCGTGGTCGGTGAAGCGCTCCGCGGTCTCCAGCATCGCCGTACCGGCGGTGTAGCGGGCGTAGTCGGCGACGATGCCCTGCCCGTACGGGGCGATGGTCTCGGTCTGGGTGCACAACGGCAGCCCGCGGCCGATGAGTTCGCTGCCGCGCGCGAAGAACTGCACGTCGACATGGCTGAACGGCTCCAGCCGCGCGCCGAACTTGGACTTCGTACGCCGGACTCCGCGCGCGACCGCCCGCACCCGTCCGTGCCCGCGGGTGAGCAGAGTGATGATCCGGTCCGCCTCACCCAGCTTCTGGGTGCGCAGCACGATGCCGTCGTCGCGGAACAGACTCATGGGCCTCAGTATCCCGCACGGCCGCGGACGGCCACCGGGGACGGGTGCCCCCCGGTCCGCGCTCGGAAGTCCGTCAGCACAGCGGGGCGTTGAAGCGGATCAGGGACCACCGGCCCTCGCGCAGCCG
Source organism: Streptomyces nanshensis (assembly GCF_001751255.1). Taxonomy (GTDB): domain Bacteria; phylum Actinomycetota; class Actinomycetes; order Streptomycetales; family Streptomycetaceae; genus Streptomyces; species Streptomyces nanshensis_A. The sequence goes on from NZ_LJGW01000703.1 coordinate 918, forward strand.
CAGGATCGTCGGCGCGGTGTTGCCGAGTTCGGGGAACGTACGCCGGTACTCCGACAGCGGCAGACCGAGGACGCTGCACAGCACCAGCCGGATCAGGGTGTTGTGCGACACCGCCAGCACCCGGCCGTCGGGGTGGGCGGCGGCGATGTCGCGCAGGGCGGCCACGCCCCGCTCGGCTGCCGCGGCCGGGTTCTCGCCGCCGGGCAGGGGCGACCCGGCGGGGTCACGGTGGAACGCGGCGAGCCGGTCGCCGAAGGACCGCCGCATCTCCTCCGCGGTCATGCCCTCGCCGTCCCCGAAGTGCACTTCCCGCAGGCGCGGTTCGCGGCGCAGCGGCAGTCCGGTCGCCTCCGCCGCCGGTTCCGCCGTCCGCCGGCACCGGCTCAGCGGTGAGCAGAACACCGCCGCGAACTCGCCGTTCTTGGCGGCCCATCGGGCGAGTTCACGGCCCTGTTCGGCGCCCTTCTCCGTGAGGTGTACGTCGCTGCTGCCCGCGTAGCGGTTCTCCGCGTGCCACACGGTCTCGCCGTGGCGTACCAGCACCAGTTCGGTCACGTCAGGCTCCTCCGCAGGGCGTGCTCGGCGAGTTCGGACGGGAGCCAGCCGCGCCCTGCCAACTCCCGTACGAGCCGCCGGTAGGAGGCCAGCATCGCCTCCCGGTGCCGGTCCCGGGGCGTGAAGACCTCCCGTGTCCGCACCATCGCACGGCTCGCGCCGGCGACGTCCACCGCACCCGTGTCCCCGCTGTCCGCGCCGCCGTCCGCGCCCCCGGTGCTCCCGCCGAAGCCGGCGGACGCGGCGAGCAGCGCCATGCCGAACGCCGAGCCGTGCTGCTCCCTGACGTACGCGGGCCGCCCGAGGACGTCCGCGCGCAGGGCGTTCCAGACCCGGCTGCCGCTGCCGCCGCCGCTGAAGGTGAGACGTCCGTCGATGGGCACCCCCAGCAGGTCCAGCCGGTCCAGCGCCAGCCGTTCCACGAAAGCCACGCCTTCGAGCAGGGCGCGGTAGTGCTCCGTCTCGTCGGCGGGGGCGGTCTCGTCCGTACGGGAGCCGGGCTGCGCCAGCAGGAATCCGTGCGCCGCGGGGGCGGCGAAGGGGAAGCGCTCCCCCGTGCCGGGCAGCGGGTAGGCCACGGCACCGGCGGGCCCGTGCCGCTGTGCCGCCGCGTCGAAGTCCGCGTGACCGCCGGAGGAGAGCGCGGGGAAGGCCGCCTCCAGGGCCCGTCCGCCGGCGCTGGACGCACCGCCCGGCAGCCAGAGCCCGGTGGGCGAACGGTGTGCGTACACGGCCCCGGTGGGGTCCTCGGGGAGGCGGGCGCTGACGCCCTTGACCACGAGGGTGGTGCCGAGCACCGAGTTGACGTCCCCGATCTCGCTGGCGCCGACGGCCAGTTGGGCGGCGCAGCCGTCGGTCATGCCCGCCGTGACCCTCGTGCCCGGCGGCAGTCCGGTCTGCTCCGCCGCCGCGTCGCAGACCCGGCCGAGGGCGGTGCCGGGGGCCACCACGGGCGGCAGCACCCCGGGCGGTACGCCGAGGGCGTCCAGCACCTGCCAGGGCCAGTCGCCCTCGGCCGGGTCGAAGCCGGACTTGAGCGCGTGGCTGCTGTCGGCGGGCGTGGGGTGACCGGTCAGCCGCCGGTTCACGTAGTCGTTCTGGTGGGTGAGGCGTGCGCCCGTAGCACGGGCCGCGTCGCGGTCGCGCAGCAGCCGGCACAGCTTCGGCAGGCCCCAGGAGCGCTGCATGCGTCCGTAGCCCAGGCGCCGCCAGACCTCGCCGCCGCGGGAGTTGACCTCGGCCGCCTCCGCTTCGGCGCGCCCGTCGTCGTACATCAGGGCCGGGGTCAACGCCTGGCCGTCGGCGCCAGTGAGCAGGACCGTCCCGGAGGTGGCGTCGACCGCCACACCGCCGATACGGGCGGGCCGTACGGTCCGCAGCGCCTCCCGGCAGGCGGTCGCCGCGGCGGTCCACCACTCCCCGGGCGACTGGGTGTGGCGCACGCCGTCCCGGTGGCTGGTGAGCGGCGCCGCGCCACGGCCGAGCACCCGGCCCTCGCGGTCCGCCGCGAGGGCGCGGGCGCCCGTCGTACCGAGGTCGATGCCGACCCAGACGTCCGGGGAGGTCACGGTCCGCCACCGGAGGCGGCGCGCGCCCGTCCCGTACGGACTCCGCCGAGTCTCACCGTCACGCCGTACTGCCCACGGCTGCCCCGGAGTTGTCCGCCGCACGGCGGCGCTCGCCCGGGTCGCTGGGGTCCTTCAGCCGCGTCGAGAGCAGGGCGACCGCGAGGTAGAGCGCGCCGAAGACGATCGCGACGCCGCCCCCGCCGATGAACGGGTAGCAGACCGTGACCAGGAACGGCCCGACGAACGCGGCGCCGCCCGCACCGAAGTTGAGCACGGCCAGCGACGCTCCCTTGTCCTTGTGCCGCACCATCGACGGCATCAGGGCCGACAGCGGTACGAAGCCCGCGAGTAGCACGCCGTAGAGGCAGCCGAGCACGACGGTGACGGTGAAGCTCTCACTGGCGAGCGAGACGAAATACCACAGCGGAGTGGCGACGGCGCAGCCGAGACAGCCGAACACGGTGACCGTGCGGCGCCAGCCGAAGTAGTCGCCGAAGACGCCGAAGAAGAGGTTGGCCGCGATGTTCGCACCGTAGGTGATCGCGGTGAGGGTGGAGATCTGCGCGAGGCTGAGGAAGCCGTCGTTGTCGCCGGCCGTGCCGAAGGTGAACGGGAACATCGCGAAGAACCCGTACTGCGGCGCGGTGTTGACGATGCGCACCAGCCCGCCGGCGAGGGTGCGCTTGTCGCGCCACAGGATGTCCACGCCCTCCAACAGCCTGCGGTAGCTGCGGGGTTCGGTCACCGAGGCGTCGGCGATCGGCTGCAGACCCTGGGGCTCGCGTACGGCGAAGGAGCCGATGGCGCCGCCGATCGCGACCAGGACGAGGGAGAGCACCAGGGTGTCCCGCAGGCTCATCCCCAGGGGCCCGATGGCCAGCGCCGCGACGCCCGCGCCGAGGGTGGGAAGGCCGCCGGTGAAGGCGAACCAGAACCAGCCGGCGACCGAGCCGCGCATGCGCTCCGGGCTGGTCGTCTGCGCCCAGACCAGGAAGGCGAACGCGAAGAGCGGGTAGGCGAAGCCGCGTATCCCGTAGATCAGGGCGATGAACCCCAGGCTCTGGCTCGGTACGGCGAAGAAGAGGAAGACGATCTCGAATCCGACCCACCATGCCGCGCCGAGCCACATCACCCGCCGCGGGCCCCAGATCGCGGACAGCGTTCCGGAGAACCAGGAGGCGACCATGACGGCGATGCCGTAGGCGGTCACCGTGGCGAAGGACGCCTGGCCGCCGGCGAGGCCGCCGCCGTCGGGCTGCTGGAGGTAGTCGGTGAGGTAACTGATCTCGACGCCGTCACCGATCATGTAGATGAGGACGCCGACGAATCCCCAGACGAGCGGCCGGGGAATGCCGAGGCGTTCGATCCCGCGGGGCTTCTGGTCGGGGGCGTCTGCTGCGGATGCGGCTGAGGGCTTTGCCGCGGATGCGGCCGACGAATCTGCCGCGGATGCGGACGGCGGCCCGTCCGCGCTGTGGGGCGGATGTGCGCCGTCGCCGCCGCCTGCTGTGCCGAGTGCGGCCCGTGGTGTCTCCGGCTGGTTCATGGGTCTCCCCTGTGCGGGTGTCGTCCCTGTCGCGGATGTGGTCCTGAGCGGACCCGCTGGCCGGGGAGCCCGGGCGCCCTGGCGCAGTTCGCTGCACGGCACCGCGAACGTCGCGGCCCGTTGCCACCGGACGCACCGTAGAGCGTGTTTTTTTCACACGCAATACGTTAAGAAGGATCGGTCTCCGCGACGTGCACCCGTACCGCCTCCCGGAGTTCGGTCAGCAGCTCCGGGTCCGCGCCGTCGTCGACCACGAGATCGTCGTACTCGGCGAGCGGCGCCAGTCGGTGCAGCGCGGTACGCGTGAGCTTCCCCGAGTCCATCAGCAGCACCCGCTTCGAGGCCGAGGCCAGCATCGCCCGCTTGACCTGGACGATCTCCTGCTCCTGGTGGAAGGTCATATCCGTGGTCATCGCCGAGGTGCTCACGAAGGCGACGTCGACGTGGACCCTGGCGATCGCCTCGGTGCAGGAGAGCCCGTTGAAGGAGTCGTGCGTACGGGAGTACTCGCCGCCGAGCCCGATCAGCCGCAGATCCGTGACGCCGCACAGCTCGTCCATGGCCCGCCGGTAGTTGGTCACCACGGTCAGCGGCGTGAACTGTTCCAGGCGCCGGGCGAGTTGGAGCGCGGTGGTGGAGTCGTCCAGCAGCAGGGACGTGCCGGGCTCCACGAGCGCGGTCGCGCACTGTGCGATGGCCTGCTTCTGCGCCAGCCTGGCGCCGAGCCGGTACTCCACGTCGCTCTCGAAGACGGAGGAGGGCTGGGCCGAGACGCCGCCGCGGAACTTCCGCAGCAGGCCGCGCCTGGCCAGGTCGTCCACATCCCGGTGCACGGTCATCACGCTGACGCCGGCCAGTTCCGCCAGTTCGTTCGCCGTCGCCGAGCCGCGCTCCACCACGTACTCGACGATCGTCTGCTGGCGGGTCTCCTGTGGCCGTGCCGTACCGCGTCGGGAAGTCATGCGCACAGTGTGCCGACCGATGACTCCCGGCGGGGCCCCTGGGGCAGCCCGGTGCGGAGCCGCAAGGGACCGGACCGCCGGAAACAGGGACACTGCGGGCTCGTCAAATAACATCCTGAGTGTTAATTTCACGTTCGGGACGCGAGTACTCGTCCCGTGCCAGCCCACATCAGCGGAGAGGTGCCCCATGCAGGACGGTCGGCTGCAGGCGGTGGTGTTCGACATGGACGGTGTCCTCGTCGAGAGCGAACACCTGTGGGAGGAGAACTGGACCCGCTACGCGGAGGCCCACCACACGCCCTGGACACCCGAGGACACCCGCTCCGTACAGGGCATGAGCGCCCCCGAGTGGGCCGCCTACCTGTGGCGGCTGACCGGCGAACCGGAAGGCGGTCCGGAGGGCACCGAACGGAGCGTCGTGGACGGGATGGTGGCGGACTTCGAGAGCGGACGCGTGGATCTGCTGCCCGGCGCCGGACGGCTCGTCGCCGGCGTCGCCGCACGGGTCCCCGTCGCGCTCGCCTCCTCCGCTCCCCGGCGGCTGATCGACGCGGTCCTGCACGGACACGGGCTCGCCGCGAGCTTCTCCGCCACCGTCTCCAGCGCGGAGGTCGAACGCGGCAAGCCGCACCCGGACGTCTACGCCGAAGCCGCGGGCCGCCTCGGATTCGACGGCGCGGACTGCGCAGCCGTGGAGGACTCCGGCAACGGCATACGCGCGGCCCACGCCGCCGGGATGACCGTGATCGCCCTGCCCAACCCCACCTATCCGCCGCCGTCCGACGCGCTCGCCCTCGCGGCGGGCCGCGCCGCCGACCTGGACGACGTCGGCCGGCGACTGGACCGGCTGATCGCCGACCGCGCCACGGAGAGGACGGTGTGATGCGGCCCCTCGGAGACGCCTCGACCTTCAAGTCCGACTGGATACGCGGGCTGGTCACCGCCCGCAGCCGTACGGTCCGCGCGGTGCCCGGCGCGTACGGCGTGATGAGCCGCGGCGCGCCCGCGTACGGACGGGTCGCCGTCGTCATCGGCGGCGGCTGCGGCCACTACCCGGCCTTCGCCGGGCTGGTGGGACCCGGGCTCGCCGACGCCGCCGCCATCGGCGACGTCTTCACCAGCCCCAGCGCGGAGCAGGTCTACCGGACGGCGCGCGCCGTGGACGGCGGCGCGGGCGTGCTCTTCTCCTTCGGCAACTACGCGGGCGACGTCATGCACTTCGGGCTGGCGGCGAGCCGGCTGGCCGCCGAGGGCATCGACTCGCGCACCGTGCTCGTGACCGACGACGTGGCCAGCGGCCCGCCCGAGCGGACCGAGGAGCGGCGCGGTGTGGCCGGCGGGTTCTTCGTGTTCAAGACCGCCGCGGCGGCGGCGCACCGCGGGGACTCCCTGGAGCAGGTCGAGGCCCTCGCCCGGCACGCCAACGCCCGTACCCGCACCTACGGCGCCGCCTTCGCCGGCTGCACGCTGCCGGGCCACGACGAACCGCTGTTCACCGTCGAACCCGGCGCCATGGAACTGGGGTTGGGCATCCACGGCGAGGCGGGCGCCGAGACGGTGCCGGCGCTGGCGCCGAGCGACCTCGCCGACGTGCTCGTCGACCGTGTCCTCGACGAACTGCCGCCGGGACGCCGGGTCGCCGTGCTCCTCAACGGGCTGGGCCGCACCACCCCGGAGGATCTGCTGATCTGCTACGGCCACGTCCACGACCGGCTCGTCGCCGCGGGACGGATCCCGTACCGGCCCGAGGTCGGCGACTTCGTCACCTCGCTCGGCATGGCGGGCATCTCGCTGTCGGTGACCGTCCTCGACGACGAACTCACGGCGCTCTACGACGCCCCGTGCGAGACGCCGGGCTTCACGCGGATCGCCGGTGCGTCCGGCCCGTCCGGTACGTCGGGCGCCGAGGGCGAGGCGGAAGACGCAGCGGACGGGTCCGCCGCGGCGGACGTACCCGCGGTGCTGCCCGAGGGATCGGACGAGCCTCCGCGCGGAGTCGCCGCCGAACTGCTCGCCGCCGCTCTGGACGTCGTACGGGAACACGAGGAGGAGCTCGGGCGGCTCGACGCGGTGTGCGGGGACGGCGACCACGGCCAGGGAATGGTACGGGGGCTGCGCGCCGCGCTCGCCGCGGCTCAGGCCGGGCCGGCGGACGAGGACGAGGACGGAGACGGGGACGCGGACAGCGTCGGTACCGGGGAGGACGGCGAGGACGCCCAGCGCGTCGGCCGCCGACTGCTGCGCGCCGGTACCGCGCTGTCCGACGCCGCCGGAGGCGCCTCCGGCGCGCTGTACGGACTGCTGCTGACCGAGATCGGCGCCGGACTCGGCCGGTCCGCCGAGGGACCGGTCACCCTGGACGCCGTCGCCGCCTCGGTCGACTCCGCCTTCGAGGCCGTACGCGAACTCGGCGGCGCGGAGGTCGGCGAGAAGACGCTGCTCGACGCGCTCGATCCGTTCCGCGCCGGCCTGCTCGCGCAGCGCGGCAGCGGCACCCCGCTCGCCGCCGCATGGACCG
>NZ_LJGW01000700.1 GCF_001751255.1 Streptomyces nanshensis
GCGGACGCGGCCGAGGCAGGGGCGGTGCTGCCCACGCTCGCCGCGCACACCGCCGCGAGCAGCGCCTTCCTGAAGTCCTCGGCGACGCCCGCCGAGGCGCGCCCCCTGCGGGACGAGGCGCTGGAGCTGCGCGAGGCGCTGCTCGCCGATCCGCCCGAACAGGTCCTGCTGCACGGCGACTTCAGACAGGGCGCCGTCCTCGCGGCGGACGCGGAGCGCGCGCCCTGGCTCGCGGCGGGCCCCGATCCGCTGCTGGGCGAGCGTACGTACGACCTGGCACGGCTGGTGCGCGACCGGCTGCACGATCTGCTGGCCTCCGCCGGTGCCGCCTCGGCGACGCGGCGCCGGATGCACAAGCTGGCCGACTCCCTGGAGGTGGACCGCGAGCGGCTGCGGGGCTGGACGCTCTACCGGGCCGTGGAGTCCGGCGTACGGCACCTGAGCGGCGGCAGCCGTGAGGACGGGGAACTGCTGCTGGAGTTCGCCGGCTGGCTGTGAACCGCGGCGGCCACGACCGCCGCCACGGCTGAAGTGCCCCCGTAGCAGGGGCACTTCACACCGGGAACGGGGCGGTGCCCCGGGTCCGTCGGCCGTCCGTCAGCCCGCGGCGGAGAGCCGGGCGACGGCGTCCGCCACCGTCAGCTCCTCCCGCTCGCCGCTGCGGCGGTCCTTCAGCTCGACGAGCCCGTCCTTGGCACCGCGTCCCACGATCAGGATCGAGGGGACGCCGATCAGCTCCGCGTCGGTGAACTTCACGCCCGGCGAGACGCCCGCGCGGTCGTCCACGATCACGCGCACACCGGCCGCACCGAGCTTCTCGCCGACGTCCACGGCCAGTTCCGTCTGGAGCGCCTTGCCCGCGGCGACCACATGGACGTCGGCCGGTGCGATCTCCCGGGGCCAGCACAGCCCCTGCTCGTCCGCGGTCTGCTCGGCCAGCGCCGCCACGGCGCGCGTGACGCCGATGCCGTACGAGCCCATCGTCACGCGCACGGGCTTGCCGTCCTGCCCGAGCACGTCCAGCTCGAAGGCGTCGGCGTACTTGCGGCCGAGCTGGAAAATGTGGCCGATTTCGATCGCCCGGTCCAGCACGACGCCCGCTCCGCAGCGCGGACAGGGGTCGCCGGCCTCGACGACGACCACGTCGAGGTAGTCGTCCACCTCGAAGTCGCGGCCGCACACCACGTGACGCGCGTGCTTGTCCGGCTTGTTGGCGCCGGTGACCCACTCGGTGCCCGGCGCCACACGCGGGTCGGCGATGTAGCGGAAGGCCTTGCCGGCCATGCCGTTCTGCGGGCCGACGTAGCCGCGTACGAGGTTGGGCCGGTCGGTGAAGTCCTCGGCGGTGACCAACTCGACCTCGGCGGGCGCCAGATGCTCGGCGAGCTTGCCGAGGTCCACCTCGCGGTGCCCGGGGACGCCGACGGCCGCGATCTCGCCGTCGATCTTCACCAGCAGGTTCTTGAGCGTGGCCGACGCGGGGACGCCCAGGTGCTCGGCGAGCGTCTCGATCGTCGGGGTGTCCGGGGTGTCCAGCTCCTCGACCGGGGGGTGCCCGGAGGTCTCGGCGGGCACGACCGGCACCGAGAGCGCCTCGGTGTTCGCCGCGAAGCCGCATGAGGGGCACTGCGCGTAGGTGTCCTCGCCGGCGGGCGCGGGGGCGAGGAACTCCTCGGAGGCCGAGCCGCCCATGGCGCCCGACATGGCGGAGACGATGCGGTAGTCGAGGCCGAGGCGCTCGAAGATCCGCTGGTACGCGACGCGTTCGCGCGCGTAGGACTCGGCCAGCCCCTCGTCGCTGACGTCGAAGGAGTAGGCGTCCTTCATCGTGAACTCACGGCCGCGCAGGATCCCGGACCGGGGACGCGCCTCGTCCCGGTACTTCGTCTGGATCTGGTAGAGCGTCACCGGCAGGTCCTTGTAGGACGTGCACTGGTCCTTGACGACCTGCGTGAAGATCTCCTCGTGCGTGGGCCCGAGCAGATAGGCGGCGCCCTTGCGGTCCTCCAGGCGGAAGAGCAGATCGCCGTACTCCTCGTAGCGTCCGGAGATCTCGTACGGCTCCTTGGGCAGCAGCGCCGGGAGCAGCACCTCCTGGGCGCCGATGGCGTCCATCTCCTCGCGTACGACGCGGGTGACGTTCTCCAGGACCGTCAGGCCCAGCGGCAGCCACGTCCAGATGCCGGCAGCGGTGCGGCGGACGTATCCGGCGCGCACCAGAAGCTTGTGGCTGACGGTCTCGGCGTCGGCCGGGTCGTCGCGCAGGGTCTTCAGCATCGACCGGGACAGACGCTGGACTCGGGCTGCCATGGAATTCTCCGTGCGGTGGTGGAAAGAAGCCGGAACAACTGGGGAGGAGACTATCCGGCCGCGCGCACGGCACGGAAATGCAATCCACCCCTGCTCCAGGGTGCTCCCCGTCGCCGCTCAGGGCCGTGGCAGCGGCAGCCAGGCCCCCATCACGGCGTACGGGCTCGGCGCGCTCGGGAAGTGCACGTAACGGGCCAGGTCCCGGTATCCGAGGCGGTGGTAGAGCGAGCGGGCGGGGCTGTCGGTGTCGATGGCGGACAGCAGCGAACGCCGCTCGCCCGCGCCGTCGGTGAGCATCGTGATCAACCGCCGCCCCACGCCCCGCCCTTGGTGGAGCGGGAGCACGTGGAGCTCGGTGATGACGAAGGAGTCGTCGAGCCAGTCCTCGAAGCCGGCCGCGCGCAGCGGGCCCGCGACGACGGTGGACCACCACTGCGTACGGTCGTTGGGCATCCCGTAGACGAACCCGACCAGGCGCCCCTCCGGCGTACGCGCCCCCAGCGCCCGCGCCCCCGGTGTCGTCAGATGACGCAGCACGATGTGGCGCCGCACTCCGATCTCGTCGTCGCCGAGCCCGAAGGCGACGGCCTGGACGGCGAGGGCGTCGTCCACGTGGGCTTCGAGGTCGAGCGGCGCGATCTCGACGGGCTCGCGGGGGTCCTGGGGCGGCGGTCCCCCGGCAGAAGGCAGCATGCCCGGGAGGCTACTAGGAGTGACGCCTCCGGGCTCCCGCCGTATGGTCCGCGGCCGGTACGGGACTCAGAACAGCACGCTCATGAACGCGCCGATCTCGCGGAAGCCCACATGCCGGTAGGCGGCGCGCGCGGCCTCGTTGAAGTCGTTGACGTACAGACTGACCAGCGGTGCGACCTCGTTCAGCGCGTAGCGCAGCACCGCCGCCATGCCGGTCACCGACAGCCCCTCGCCGCGGCGGTCAGGCGTGACCCATACGCCCTGGATCTGGCAGGCCTGGGGCGTGGCCGCGCCGATCTCGGCCTTGAAGACGACCCGGCCGTCCTCGACGCGGGCGAACGAGCGGCCCGAGCCCACGAGTTCGGCCACCCGCGACTGGTAGACGAGGCCGCCGTCGCCCGCGAGCGGCGAGACGCCGACCTCCTCGGTGAACATCTCCACGCAGGCGGGCAGCACCAGTTCCATCTCGTCCTTGCGGATGCGGCGCACCAGCGGGTCCGGCTTGACCGTACGGGGGACCGCGTCGGCGGTCATCAGCGGCTGGTGGCGCCGTACGTCGCGCGCGGGGCCCCAGTGCGGTTCGAGAGAGGACCACAGGGCGGCCGTCGGCCCGGCCGGGCCGACGATGGAGGAGCAGCGGCGTCCCTGGCGGCGGGCCCGTTCGGCGAAGGCGCGGACGGCCTCGGGGCCGGCGCACAGCGGGACGAGATTGGCGCCCGCGTAGCAGAGGGACGTCAGCCGGCCGCGCTCGTACCAGCCCCACATCTCCCCGCCGAGGCGCAGCGGGTCGAGGCCCGCGGAGTGGACGCGGGAGGCGATGAAGGCGTTGTTCACGGGCTCGCGGTGCAGCACCGCGAGGACGTCGTCGAGTTCTGCCGGCTCGACAACCCTGGTGGAGGTGGTGGTCAACAAGGTGTCGGCTGCCTCACCGTGTCGTGCCCCAGGGGACGGAGGAGATGGGAGTGAGCGCTCCTGTCGACTGTACCCCGCACGGCACGGGCCTACCGTCGGCGTCCTGCGGGGCCGAGGCGCGGACGGCCGGGACCGGACGGTCGCGGTCCGCCGGCTTCCGGCCCGGGCTGCCAGGGCGCTCGACTGCCCGGCCGCTCAGCCGCCGACGGCGACCTCCGGCTCGCCCGAGGCGACGCCGTCCGCCTCCATCTGCTCCGCGATCTTCATGGCCTCGTCGATGAGCGTCTCGACGATCTTGGACTCGGGGACGGTCTTGATGACCTCGCCCTTGACGAAGATCTGCCCCTTGCCGTTGCCGGAGGCCACCCCGAGGTCCGCCTCGCGGGCCTCCCCCGGCCCGTTGACGACGCAGCCCATGACGGCGACGCGCAGCGGGACCTCCATGCCTTCGAGCCCGGCGGTGACCTCGTCGGCCAGCTTGTAGACGTCCACCTGCGCACGTCCGCAGGACGGGCACGAGACGATCTCCAGCCGGCGCTGCCGCAGGCCCAGGGACTCCAGGATCGAGATGCCGACCTTGCACTCCTCGGCCGGCGGCGCGGAGAGCGAGACCCGGATCGTGTCGCCGATGCCCTCCGCGAGCAGGGCGCCGAAGGCGACGGAGGACTTGATGGTGCCCTGGAAGGCGGGGCCCGCCTCGGTCACGCCGAGGTGCAGCGGGTATTCGCACTGGGCGGCGAGCTGCCGGTAGGCGTTGATCATGACAACGGGGTCGTTGTGCTTGACCGAGATCTTGATGTCGCGGAAGCCGTGCTCCTCGAAGAGGGAGCACTCCCACAGCGCGGACTCGACGAGCGCCTCCGGCGTGGCCTTCCCGTACTTCTTCAGCAGCCGCTTGTCGAGCGAGCCGGCGTTGACGCCGATCCGGATCGGGGTGCCCGCGGCCGAGGCGGCCTGCGCGATCTCCCTGACCTTGTCGTCGAACTGCTTGATGTTGCCCGGGTTGACGCGGACCGCGGCACAGCCCGCGTCGATCGCGGCGAAGACGTACTTCGGCTGGAAGTGGATGTCGGCGATCACGGGGATCTGCGACTTGCTCGCGATGGTGGGCAGCGCGTCGGCGTCCTCCTGCGTGGGGCAGGCGACTCGTACGATCTGGCAGCCGGACGCGGTCAGTTCGGCGATCTGCTGGAGGGTCGAGCCGATGTCGGCCGTCCGCGTCGTGGTCATCGACTGCACCGAGACCGGTGCGTCACCGCCGACGGCCACCGGACCCACGTGGATCTGCCGGCTCTTGCGCCGGTCGGTGAGCTTGGTCGGTACGTCCGGCATTCCGAGCGAAATCGCTGTCGCTGTCATCAGGCGTGCAACCCCAAGGTCTGGATCGGGAAGTCCCGGGAGATCGACGGGCTCCAGCCCCTGAGATTACGGCACGGCCACCAGTACGAGCACATCCCGCTCCCGATAACCCCCGTACGCACGCACAGCCCCCGAAGGCGGATCAGTACGGACGAGATGCTGCGTACGGAACGGAAACGGGCGCCCCGGCGGTGGACCGGAGCGCCCGGCGGCCAGGGGCCCCGCGGCCCCCGCGCTAACCCGCGAGTCTGACCGGATTGACCACGTCCGCCACCAGCACCAGCAGCGTGAAGCAGATGAATATCCCGGCGACCACATAGGCGACCGGCATCAGCTTCGCCACGTCGAAGGGGCCGGGGTCGGGCCTGCGGAAGACCTTCGCGACGGCCCGCCGTACCGACTCCCACAGGGCTCCGGCGATGTGGCCGCCGTCCAGGGGCAGCAGCGGCAGCATGTTGAAGAGGAAGAGCGAGAGGTTGAAGCCGGCCACCAGGAAGAGCATCGTCGCCACGCGCTGCGTCGGCGGGATGTCGAGGGAGAAGACCTCGCCGCCGACCCGGGCCGCGCCGACGACGCCCATCGGGGAGTCCTGCTTGCGCTCGCCGCCGTCGAACGCGGCGTTCCACAGGTCGGGCACCTTGGACGGCAGGGCGATCAGCGCCTCCACACCGGAGGCCATCATGTCGCTCATCCGGTCCACGGACTGCGGGAAGCTCTGCTGGACGACGCCGCTGGCCGGGGTGAAGCCGAGGAAGCCGGCCGTGATGTACTCGCCCTCGACATAGCCGCCGCGGCCGTCGGACTTGGCGACCTTGTTCGGGATCAGATCGGCCTGGAGCGTCTTGCGGGCGCCGTCCCGCTCGACGGTGATGGTGGCCGGGCCCGTGGTGTCGCGGATCTTCTGCTGGAGGGTGCCCCACTCGGCGACGCGCCTGCCGTCGAAGGCGACGATCTTGTCGCCCGGCAGCATGCCCGCCGCCTTGGCCGGTGAGTCCTTCGCCCCGGACGGGCACTTGTCGGACTTCGACGAGGCCGGGATGACGCACTTGGAGACCGAGGAGACCGTGGTGGTCTGGGTGTTGATGCCGAAGGACATCAGCACGACGAGGAAGATCACGACGGCCAGGATCAGGTTCATGAACGGGCCGGCGAACATCACGATGACGCGCTTCCAGGGCGACCTGGTGTAGAAGAGCCGCTTCTCGTCGCCGGGCTGGAGCTCCTCGAAGGCCGCGGCCCGCGCGTCCTCGATCATGCCCCGGAAGGGAGAGGTCGAGCGCTGGCGCAGCGCACCGTCCTCGCCCGGCGGGAACATGCCGATCATGCGGATGTAGCCGCCCAGCGGCACCGCCTTGACGCCGTACTCGGTGTCGCCCCTGCGGCGGGAGAAGATCGTCGGCCCGAAGCCCACCATGTACTGCGGCACACGGATGCCGAACATCTTCGCCGTCGAGAGATGGCCCAACTCGTGCCAGGCGATGGAGAAGAGCAGACCGACCACGAAGACGACTATGCCGAGGATGGTCATGAGGGTCGTCATGCGCGGGCCTCCGCTGCTGCCGTCGCCAGTTCGCGGGCGCGCTCGCGCGCCCAGGTCTCCGCGTCGAGGACGTCGCCGAGCGTCAGCGCGGCGTCGGGGGGCGTTCCGTGCTCCTCGACCACAGCGGCAACCGTATCCACGATGCCCGGGAACGGCAGCCTTCCGTTCAAGAACGCCTCCACGCACTCCTCGTTGGCGGCGTTGTAGACCGCGGGCGCGGTGCCTCCCGTACGGCCCACCTGGAAGGCGAGCGGCACGGCCGGGAACGCCTCGGCGTCCAGCGGGAAGAAGTCCCACGACATCGCGCGCGACCAGTCGAAGACCGGACCGGCGTCCGGGACCCGCTCCGGCCATCCGATGCCGAGCGCGATGGGCAGCCGCATGTCCGGGGGGCCGCACTGGGCGAGCGTCGAGCCGTCGGTGAACTCCACCATCGAGTGCACGGCCGACTGCGGGTGTACGACGACCTCGACGCGGTCGAAGGAGACGCCGTAGAGCAGATGGGCCTCGATGACCTCCAGGCCCTTGTTGACGAGGGTCGCGGAGTTGACGGTGATGACCGGGCCCATGTCCCAGGTCGGGTGGGCCAGCGCCTCCTTCGGTGTGACGTCGGCCAGCGCGTCCTTGCCGCGGCCGCGGAACGGGCCGCCGGAGGCGGTGATCAGCAGCTTGCGCACCTCCGCGCGCCTGCCGCTCATCAGGGCCTGGAAGAGCGCGGAGTGCTCGGAGTCGACGGGGACGATCTGGCCCGGTGCCGCCAGTTCGCGCACCAGCGGGCCGCCCACGATCAGCGACTCCTTGTTGGCCAGCGCGAGCATCCGGCCCGCACGGAGCGCGGCCAGGGTGGGGGCCAGCCCGATGGAACCGGTGATGCCGTTGAGGACCGTGTGGCACTCGCCGGCCGCGAGTTCGCTCGCCGCGTCGGGGCCTGCGAGCACCTCGGGGATCGGCTCCCCCGGTCCGTACTCCGCGCGCAGCGCCTGCCGCAGCAGCCCGACCGTGTCCTCGCGCGCGACGGCGACCGTACGCACCTGGAGCCGGTGGGCCTGGCCGGCGAGCAGTTCGAGCCGTCCGCCCGCGGCGGAAAGCCCGGTGACTCTGAACCGGCCGGGATTGCTCAGGACGACGTCGACCGCCTGGGTGCCGATGGAGCCGGTCGATCCGAGGATGACGATGTCGCGGGGCCCTTCCGGCACGCTCGGCGAGCCGGCCGGGCGCAGGTGCGGATCAGCGAGGGATTCGGTCATGGCCCCATTCTGACGGCTGCTCGGGCCGGGACGTTCACCGCCTGCCGCCAATGGGCGCCCTCGTCACCGCGTGAACGGCGCGGGCGCCCGGCGCGCTCT
>NZ_LJGW01000702.1 GCF_001751255.1 Streptomyces nanshensis
CGGCGCCGCGGTGTGCCGTCACCGGGCCCGACGGCCCGTGGCGGTGCCCGCCCCGTCCGCCTCAACCGCCTCAGTCGCCTCGTCCCCGTCGCGCGGCAGCTCCAGCAGCGAGCAGAGCTTCCGCGCGGCGGGGCTCGCGGCGTCCCCGGACGGGCGGGCGACGGAGACCTCCCACACCGGACGCGGCCCGTGCGTCAGGGTCACGGCGGCGAGTCCGGCCGCCTCCGGCTTGCGGGCGAAGTGCCGTGGGACGACGGCCAC
Source organism: Streptomyces nanshensis (assembly GCF_001751255.1). GTDB lineage: Bacteria > Actinomycetota > Actinomycetes > Streptomycetales > Streptomycetaceae > Streptomyces > Streptomyces nanshensis_A. The sequence goes on from NZ_LJGW01000702.1 coordinate 262, forward strand.
TCCGAGGCCCTGCTCGACGAGTTCGAGGAGGCTGTGCACGTCGTTGACCTCCAGCGCGACCTGCCGTTCGACACCGGCGGCGGCGAACGCCCGGTCCGTGAGCTCCCGTACGCCCCAGTCGGGCTGGAAGCCCACCAGCGGCTCGCCCTTCAGCTCCGACCACCGCGTCCGCTCGCCGGCGGCGAGCGCGTGCCCGGGATGGCAGAGCAGGACGAGCGGCTCCCCGGTGAGCCGGGTGAGACGTACGCCCTGCGGCGGCGGCCCGCACAGGGCGACGAAGGCCAGGTCGAGCCTGCCCGCGCCGACGTCCTCGGCCAGCAGCCGCGAACCGGCCTGCCGCAGCCGGATCTCCACCTGCGGGTGCTCGGCACGGAATCCGGCCAGCAGCTCGGGCACGTGCACCCCGGCGATGCACTGCTCGGTACCCACGGACAGGGTGCCGCGCAGCAGTCCCTGCGCGGCGGCGACCGCCTCCTTGGCGGCGCGCACGCTCGCCAGCGTCCGCGTCGCCTCGGCGAGCAGCGCCCTGCCGGGGCCGGTCAACTCGACGCTGCGGGTGGTGCGGACGAAGAGCCGGGCGCCCAGTTCACGTTCCAGGGCGCGCACCGAGGCCGAGAGCCCCGACTGCGAGACGAGCAGCCGCTCGGCGGCGCGGGTGAAGTGCCGCTCCTCGGCGACGGCGACGAAGTATTCGAGGTGCCGTAGTTCCACGATTGAGAAGGCTAGCTGCTGGATCCGTTCGCTTTCTTCTATTGGACGCCTGGCTCGGGGCGGGTGAGGGTGGAGTGGTCCACCGCCCGCGAGGAGGAGGGAACCATGCGGACCACCACACTCGGAGCCACCGGCCTCCAGGTCTCCCGTGTCGCCTACGGCACCTGGCAACTGGGCGGCGACTGGGGCGCGTTCGACGAGGAGGCGGCGACGGCCGCCGTCCGCCGGGCCCGTGAGCTGGGCGTCAATTTCTTCGACACCGCACAGGCGTACGGCTTCGGCGCCTCGGAACGGCTGCTGGGCAAGGCGCTGCGCCAGGACCTCGTCCGCGACCGCGACAGCGTGGTGATCGCCACGAAGGGCGGGGTGCGTCCCGCGGAGCGCGGCGGCGGACGGGACGCCTCGGCGGCATTCCTGCGCGAGGGCGTCGAGCAGAGCCTGCGGGCGCTGGACGTGGAGCACATCGACCTCTACCAGGTGCACTGGCCCGACCCGCGGACACCGGCCGCGGAGACGGCCGGTGCGCTCCAGGAGATGGTCGACGAGGGCAAGGTGCGGCACGTCGGCGTCTCGAACTACGACGCGGAGCAGATGGCGGAGTTCGCCGCCGTACGCCCGGTGGAGACGCTCCAGCCGCCCTACCACCTCTTCCGGCGCGGCATCGAGGAGTCGGTCCTGCCCTACGCCCGTGCGCACTGCATCGGCGTCCTCGCCTACAGCCCGCTCGCCAGCGGACTGCTCACCGGGCGCTTCGACGAGAACACCCGCTTCGCGGCGGACGACTGGCGCAGCAGGGCCACCGCCTTCACCGGTGAGGCGCTGCGCCGCAATCTCGCCGTCGTCCGCAGGCTCTCGGACCTCGCGCGGGCGCGCGGTATCGGTGTGAGCCAGCTCGCCATCGCCTGGGTCCTCGCGCGCGCGGACGTGGCGCTGGTGGGGGCGCGCAGCAGCGGCAACATCGAGGCGAGCGCCGCCGCCGCGGACGTCGATCTGAGCGAGGCCGACCTCGCCGAGATCGAGGAGATCGCCTCCGACGGCGTCCCGATCGAGGGCGCGAGCCCGGAGGGTGTCGCCTGACGGCCCCCTCCCGCCCCCTTCCTTTCCCGTCCCCCTCCCGTCCCATCTCCCTTCCGTACCGCGGCAGTTGAGGACCGCCGGCTCCGATCGGCGGTGCCGTCTCCGCGGTTCCGTCCGTACGTCCCACCGGTCCGTCCCGTCCGTACGTCCCGTCAGTCCGTAGACCCGCGGCCCCGCAGGACCGCGACATCCGAGGAGAGACCCCCGTGTACCAAGCCGACGCCGGCCGCTACGAGACGATGCCCTACCGCCGTACGGGCCGCAGCGGTCTCCGCCTGCCCGCGATATCGCTGGGGCTGTGGCACAACTTCGGCACCGACCGGGCGCTGGAGACCCAACAGGCCATCGTCCGCCGGGCGTTCGACCTGGGCGTCACCCACTTCGACCTGGCGAACAACTACGGTCCGCCGCCCGGCGCCGCCGAGACCGCCTTCGGCCGCATCGTCCGTCAGGATCTGCGGCCCTACCGCGACGAGTTCCTCGTCTCCACCAAGGCGGGGCACCTCATGTGGCCCGGCCCGTACGGGGAATGGGGCTCCCGCAAGAGCCTGCTCGCCTCCCTCGACCAGAGCCTGACCCGCCTGGGCCTCGACCACGTCGACATCTTCTACTCCCACCGGCCCGACCCGGACACACCGCTGGAAGAGACGATGGGGGCGCTGCACACCGCCGTGCAGCAGGGCAAGGCGCTCTACGCCGGGATCTCCAACTACTCGCCGGAGCAGACCCGCCGGGCCGCCGCGATCCTGCGGGAGCTGGGCACGCCGCTGCTCATCCACCAGCCCCGCTACTCCATGCTCGACCGGCAGCCCGAAGGGGGCCTGCTGGAGACGCTGTCGGAGATCGGCGCGGGCTCGATCGTGTACTCGCCGCTCGCGCAGGGCATGCTCTCCAGCCGCTATCTGGACGGCGTGCCCGAGGGGTCGCGGGCCGCGAGTGCGAGTCCGTTCCTCAGCAGCGAGCAGATCACGGGGCAGACGGTGGCCATGCTGCGCGGTCTGAACGACGTAGCGCGGGAGCGCGGGCAGTCGCTGGCGCAGATGGCGCTGGCGTGGGTGCTGCGCGACAGCGTCACCTCGGCGCTCGTCGGGGCCAGCAGCCCCGAACAGCTCGCCGACAGCGTCGCCGCGAGCGGGCGCCTGGGCTTCGACGAGGCCGAACTGACGCGCATCGAGGAGCTGTTGGCGCAGCATCCCTCGCTCTGAGCGGAGAGCGCGGCCGACGGCCCACCCGGACCGTACGGCTGCGGGGCGGGCGGCGCGGCAGAGGGAAACCCGCCGCGCCACCCGCCCCATACGCCCGATACGCCCGTACGCCCAACCGCCGTACGTCCGGGCTCAGTTGAGGGTGTCGGGGTGCGGACCGACGCGGGTGCCCGTCTCCAGCTCCGCCAGGGCGGCCATGTCGCCGTCGTCCAGTTCGAACCCGGTGACGCCGAGGTTCTCCCGGATGCGGGACGGCGTCACCGACTTGGGGATGACGACGTTCCCGAGCTGGAGGTGCCAGCGCAGCACGACCTGCGCCGGGGTCCTGCCGTGCTTCTGCGCGATCGACGTCACGGACGCCTCCTCCAGAACGCCGTTGCCGCGGCCCAGCGGCGACCACGCCTCGGTGACGATCCCCAGCTCCGCGTCCGTCTCGCGCAACTCCCGCTGCGGAAGCCGCGGATGGAGCTCGATCTGATTGACGGCGGGGACGGTGCCGGTCTCCTCGGTCAGCCGCCGCAGATGCTCCGGCTGGAAGTTGGAGACGCCGACGGCCCGCGCCCGCCCCTCGGAGAGGATCCGCTCCAGCGCCCGCCAGGTCTCGACGTACAGATCGCGCGCGGGCAGCGGCCAGTGGATGAGGTAGAGGTCGACGTACTCCAGGCCCAGCTTCGCCAGTGAGGTGTCGAAGGCGCGCAGCGCGGTGTCGTACCCGTGGTCGGTGTTCCAGAGCTTCGTGGTCACGAACAGCTCGTCGCGCGGGATGCCGGAGGCGGCGACGGCACGTCCGGTGCCCTCCTCGTTGCGGTAGAGGGCGGCGGTGTCGATGCTGCGGTAGCCGGCCTCCAGCGCGGCGGTGACGACCTCCTGGGTCTCCTCCTCCGGCACCTTGTAGACGCCGAAGCCCAGTTGCGGCATGCGGATTCCGTTGTTGAGGGTGACTTCCGGGATTGTGCTCACGCGGCGTCCTCGGTTCCTCGGTCTCGTACGTCCTCGGTCTCGGCCCCCGGGAGCGCCCCGGCCGCCTCGCGCGGCGGCGGGTGCCCGCCGGACGGCGGCAGGGGCCGTGCGGCCACCGCTCCGGGGAGCCGTACGGCCGCCGCTCCAGGGAACCGCCTCTTCCGATTCCCCGTTTCCGGGGGTTCGTACGCGTCCTGATCGGTGCCCTTCCGCGACCACGCGGCCAGCACGAACGTGACGCTGATCAGCAGCGCCCATGCGCCGGCCTTCGCCGGGGAGACGGGCTGCCAGCCGTCGAGCTGGTCGGGGTAGCTCCAGGCGCCCGCGTACGTCGCGGCGTTCTCCGCGACCCACAGGAAGAAGCCGATGAGCGAGAACGTCAGGGCCAGCGGCATGCGGTAGCGCCCGTCGCCCACGGTGTAGTGCACCCAGGTGCCGGCGGTCGCGCACAGCAGCAGCGCGGCGAGCAGCCAGCGGGCGTCGGGCAGCCAGTGGTGGGTGAAGAAGTTGACGTACACGGCACACGAGAGGGCGGCCATGGCGCGCGGACGGTAGCCCGTGAGCCGGAGGCCGAGCAGGCTCCAGGCGCGGCAGACGTAGCTGCCGACGGCGGAGTAGAGGAACCCTCCGTACAGCGGAACGCCGGCGATCTTCGTGACGGCCGGCTCCGGATAACTCCAGGACCCCAGGCGGACCTTCACCAGCTCGAAGAGGAGCCCGATGACGTGGCAGGCGGCGATGACCGCCGTGTCCCGCGCGCTGTCCCAGCCCAGCCGCCGGGCCAGCACCGCCAGGGCGAGACCGTAGACGAGCACGATGTCGTAGCGGGCGACGGGGAGTTCGGGCAGCAGCCGGGAGGCGGCGATGCCGCCGAGCAGCGCCACGGCGAACGCACAGCAGCGCGCCTGGAGCCACCCGAAGACCAGCAGCCGGTGCGCCGCGCGCGGGATCTTCCTCATGTCCGTAGACGACGCGGCAGGCGGCGCGGCGGTTCACCCGGCCCCGGCGCCGGACCGCGGGGAGGAGGTGCACGGATACGAGCGTCAAGTGAGCTGTTCCGCCCAGACGGCCCCCCTTGAAAGCCGCACCCGGGGCCCTCGCCCCGAATGCGGCCCGCCTGGGCGGGACAGCGCGAGAACGACCGTTCTCACGAAGGAGCGTACAGTGGAGAACGATGGTTCTCAAGGGCTGAAGAGGCGCGAATGGATTCCGAAGTCGAGCCGGACACGCGGGTGTTGGACGCGGCGGACGCGCTCTTCTACGCACACGGCGTGCAGGCCGTCGGCATCGACCGGATACGGGACGCCGCCGGTGTCTCCCTCAAGCGCCTCTACCGGTGCTTCCCGTCCAAGGGCGACATCGTGGAGGCGTATCTGCGCCGCCGGGACGAGATCTCCCGCGCCGCCCTGGAGGAGCACATCGCGGGATACGCCACCCCGCGCGAGCAACTTCTCGGCATGTTCGAGTGGTTGCGCGCCTGGTTCCTCCAACCCGGCTTCCGCGGCTGTGCGTTCAACAACGCCTTCGGTGAACTCGGCGCAGGATCCGAGGCGGTGACCGAGGTCGTCCGGGGGCACAAGGCGGCGCTGCGGGCGCGCATCCTGAGCCTGGTGGAGGGCACGGGCGTCGCGGATCCCGAGCGGCTCGCGGCGCAGATCGTCGTGCTCTTCGACGGGGCGATCACGGTGGCCACCGTCACGGGGTCGCCCGACGCGGCGCTCCAGGCGCGGGACGCGGTGGCCGTCCTCCTCGAACACGGCGCCCCCGCCGGGGAGTCCGGCGGCACCGGCGAGCCCGGCGGCTCTCGGACGTCCGGCACGTCCGGGACCTCCGGCTCCCGCGACGACTGAGCGTCCGCGAGGCTGACCTCGCGCGCTGCGCGCCGTATCGTCGCCGTACCCGCCGGGCGGTCGAGCGGTCGAGCGGCGGCTCGGGCCCCGCCGGGGAAGTACGCACGAGCGGGCGGCCGGGCAGGACCGCCCGGAAGGAGGCGACGGTGGGCGAGTACGACGAGATCTTCCGTGCGAGCGTCGCGGACCCGGAGCGGTTCTGGCTGGAGGCGGCCAGCGCTCTGGAGTGGGAGCGGACACCCACGAAGGCGCTGGACGACGCACGGCCGCCGTTCTACCGCTGGTTCCCCGACGGGGAGTTGAACGTCTGCCGCAACGCGCTCGACCGCCATGTCGAGGCGGGCCACGGGCAGCGTCCCGCCCTGGTGTACGACTCCCCCGTCACCGGTGTGAAGGACGTCTACACCTACGAGCGGCTGCGCGACGAGGTCGCCGTCTTCGCGGGCGCGCTGCGGGACGCGGGCGTCTCGGCGGGCGACCGCGTCGTGATCTACATGCCGATGGTGCCGGAGGCGGCCGTCGCGATGCTGGCCTGCGCACGGCTGGGCGCGGTGCACTCGGTGGTCTTCGGCGGCTTCGCCGCGCGCGAGCTGGCGGTACGGATCGACGACGCACGGCCCACGGTCGTCGTCTCGGCGTCCTGCGGCATCGAGGGCACGCGCGTCATCGAGTACAAGCCGCTGCTGGACAAGGCGATCGAGCTGGCAGCGCACAAGCCCGCCCGCCGGATCGTCCTCCAACGTCCGCAGGCCGAGGCCGAGTTGGGCGCCGACGACGTGGACTGGGCGGCGGCCTGCGCCGCGGCCTCCCCCGCGGACCCGGTGCCGGTCGCCTCCACGGACCCGCTGTACGTCCTCTACACCTCCGGGACGACCGGGAAGCCCAAGGGCGTCGTACGCGACAGCGGCGGCTACGCCACCGCCCTGGCCTGGAGCATGACCAACGTCTACGACGTCGGCCCGGGGCAGACGCTCTTCACCGCCTCCGACGTCGGCTGGGTCGTCGGGCACTCCTACATCGTCTACGCGCCGCTGCTCGCGGGCGCGACGACGGTCCTGTACGAGGGCAAGCCCGTCGGCACCCCGGACGCGGGGCAGTTCTGGCGCGTGGCCGCCGAGTACGGCGTGCGCGCGATGTTCACCGCCCCCACGGCCTTCCGCGCGCTGAAGAAGGAGGACCCGGACGGCGAGTTCGCCCGCGCCTACGACCTGTCGGCGCTGAAGTACCTCTTCCTCGCCGGGGAGCGGCTCGACCCCGAAACCTACCGCTGGGCCTCGGAGTTGCTCGGTATCCCCGTCATCGACCACTGGTGGCAGACGGAGACCGGCTGGCCCATCGTCGCCAACCCCGCCGGGATCGAGCTGCTGCCCGTCAAGCCCGGGTCGCCGACGAAGCCGCTGCCCGGCTGGGACATCCAGGTCCTCGACGGCGACGGCCGGCAGGTGCCGCCGGGCACCGACGGCGCCATCGTGGCGCGGCTGCCGATGCCGCCCGGCGCGCTGCCGACGCTGTGGAACGACGACGAGCGGTTCGTGCAGTCGTACATGTCGGCCTTCGACGGCTACTACCTCACGGGCGACGGCGGCCATCTCGACGAGGACGGCTATCTGTTCGTCATGGGACGCACGGACGACGTCATCAACGTCGCCGGGCACCGCCTCTCCACGGGCGGGATGGAGGAGGTGCTCGCCGGGCATCCGGACGTCGCGGAGTGCGCCGTGATCGGGGTCTCCGACCAGCTCAAGGGCCAGGTGCCGCGCGGCTTCGTGGTGCTGAAGTCCGGTGTGGACGCGGACGCCGAGGGCTATGCGGAGCGGCTGCGCGCGGAGCTGGTGACGCTGGTACGGGACCAGGTCGGCGCGGTGGCCTCCCTCAAGGACGTCGCGGTCGTGGCCGCGCTGCCGAAGACGCGGTCCGGGAAGATCCTGCGCAAGTCCATGCGGAGCATCGCCGACGGGACGGACGAGCCCGTACCCAGCACGATCGACGACCCGGCGGTACTGGAAGCGCTGCGTCCGACGCTGCGGCGGCAGTAGCGGAACGGGACAGCACGAACGGGGAACGGGAACGGACGGCCCCGGCCCACCCGGCCCGCCCGGGGCGGACCCGGGCGGGC
>NZ_LJGW01000697.1 GCF_001751255.1 Streptomyces nanshensis
CGCCTCCGTGGTCGCGCCGCGAGGGCGGTCCGCCCCGGCTGCCGCGCGGTCCGCGGTGCGCCCGGTGCCCTCCGGGGTCGCGGCCCTGGTCACGTGGCACTGCGATGTCCCTTCCGACGGCGGGTCCTTACGCGACCGGACGATACATACCGGACGCTTCGCGCGGGGGCGGCGGGGGAGATCACACGGCCGGCCGCGACGGTGGGGACGGCGCCGAAACCGTCCGCGGGAGAGAGGCGTGGAGGCGTCCCGTGACCGGGAGATGTCCGGCTCGCGCCGTGCCGTGCCCGCTTCCCGCCCGTCTGCGGAGGGGGCTCGTTGACAGGGCCGCGGGTGCCTGCTGGACTCCAGCGCGGTCCGCGCGCCGCCGCACGCGCGCCGGAGCCGCAGACGTAGTCCGACGCAGCCCGCAGCCGTACCCGAGAGCCGCACGCGTACCCGAGCCCGAACCGGAGAGGTCCGTATGCCCGCGCCCGCACCGTCCGCCGACCCCGGCGGCGCCGCCTCCGCTTCCGCATCGGCCTCCGCTCCGGTGGCGGTGCTCGGCGAGTGCGTCGCCGACGCGTTCGTACGGCCACCGGCCACGGACGCGGGCACCCCGGCCATCGGACTGGACGTGCTCCCCGGCGGCGGCCCCGCCAACACCGCCGTCGCGCTGGCCCGTCTCGCCACCCCGACCCGCTTCCTCGGCCGCATCTCGGGCGACGTCTTCGGACGGCTCTTCCGCGACCATCTCGCCGAGTCCGGCGTCGACTTGAGCCGTACGGTCGGCGCACACGAACCCAGCACCCTCGCGGTGGCCGACCTCGACGACGAGGGCCGCGCCGACTACTCCTTCCACGCCGAGAACACCGCCGACTTCCAGTGGACGCCGCAGGAACTCGCCGCCGCCGCGGACGGCCCGCTCTCCTGTCTGCACACCGGCTCGCTGGCGCTCGTACGGCCGCCGGGCGGCGCGGCCATCGAGGAGCTGCTCGCCGGCGTACGGCAGCGCGCCACCGTCTCCGTCGACCCCAACGTCCGCCCCCTGCTGGTCGAACCGGCCGCCTACCGCAGCGCCCTCCCGCGCTGGTGCGCCGCCGCCGACATCCTGCGCCTGTCCGACGACGACCTCGCCCACCTCGTGCCCGAGGGCACCTCCCTCGAAGAGGCCGCCGGCACCTTCCACGAGTACGGCGCCCGCCTCGTCGTGGTCACCCTCGGCGCCGACGGCGTCTTCGCCTCCCTCGACGGCGAACACCTCCGCGTCCCCGCGCCGCCGGTGACGGTCGTCGACTCCGTCGGCGCGGGCGACTCGTTCATGGCGGGCTTTCTGCACTCCCTCCACGAGGCCGGCGCCCTGGGCGGCCGTCTCGACGCCCTGGGCCCCGAACACCTCGCCGCGGCCCTGCACTTCGGCGTCCGCGTGGCGGCGGCGGTCTGCGCGGTCCGCGGCGCGAACCCGCCGTGGGCGGGGGAGTTGTGACCGGGGGCGGGCCGGTCCCGGCGAAACTCAGGCCGTCGTACGGGACTTGCGTACGGCGGCGGTGATCGCGACGCCGATGCCCCCGACCACCAGGACCAGGCCGCCTATGTTGTCCCACTGCGGGCCGCTCTTGGCCTCGCGGATTCTCTCGTAACTCTCGATCGATATGGGGCAGTTCTTCTCCTCGTCGACGAAGCCCGACGTACGGGAGGTGTCCTTCGCGCACTCCGCCTCGGGGCCCGCGGGCTCCCAGACGAACAGCCCGATTCCCAGCACGATCAGCACGGCGGCGAGTACGAACAGCTTCGGCTTGGTCATGATTTCCCCTGTTATGGCATGCGGATTCGGTCGTCGCCCGGCGTGATGAGGGCACGTAAAGGTACATCCTCAAATGAGGGGACGACTCCGCAGTCGCCGCGCAGGCGCTGCTCCGGCCCGTACGCGGATCGAAGACTCCGTACGGGGGGACGCCCGCCGGGCGGGCGCGGCGGCCCCGCACCGACGGCGAAGGTCGCCGGTCAGGGCCGCCGTGACGAGACGCGCCAGGAGAAGGTCCCGCCCCGTCCGCGCCGCGTTACGGCACCTCCGGGCGGGCCCTGTCCATGATCGCGCGGAGGTCGAGGGTGTGGGGCAGGGTGCCGAAGTTGGTGCCCCAGTCGGTGCCCAGCCGGGAGGCGCAGAACGCGTCGGTCACCGGCGCCGGCGCGTAGCGGACCAGCAGCGAGCCCTGGAGGACCTGGGCCATGCGTTCCACCAGGCGGCGGGCGCGGGCCTCGATGCCGTCCAGGTCGGAGAGTTCGGCCAGCAGGTCCTTCGTCGCGGCGTCCAGACGGTGGTCCGCGCCGCGGGCCTTGCCGATCTCGGCCAGGAACGCGTCGAGCGCCTCGGGGGAGCGCTGGAGGGCGCGCAGCAGATCCAGCGCCTGGACGTTGCCCGAGCCCTCCCAGATCGCGTTGAGCGGGGACTCGCGGAGCATCCGCGGCATGCCGGACTCCTCGACGTACCCGTTGCCGCCCAGGCACTCCAGCGCCTCGACGACCACGGGGGTGGCGCGCTTGGTCACCCAGTACTTCGCCGCCGGCACCGCCAGCCGCAGCAACGCCCGCTCCTGCGCCGCGAGTTCGCCGTCCCCCTGCGAGGCGTCGAAGGCCGTGGCGAGCCGCATCGTGAGGGCCGTCGCCGCCTCCGACTCCAGTGCCAGGTCCGCCAGGACGTTCTGCATCAGCGGCTTGTCCGCGAGGATGCCGCCGAACGCGCTGCGGTGCGCGGCATGGTGGGCGGCCTGGGCGACCGCGTTGCGCATCAGCGCCGACGAGCCCGTCACACAGTCGAGCCGCGTCGCGGCGACCATCTCGATGATCGTGGCCACTCCGCGGCCGACCTCGCCCACGCGGCGCGCCCACGTCGTACCGTCGAACTCGACCTCGCTGGAGGCGTTCGAGCGGTTGCCGAGCTTGTCCTTCAGGCGCTGGATGCGGAAGGTGTTGCGGGTGCCGTCCGGCAGGACGCGCGGCACGAGGAAGCAGGTGAGCCCGCCCCCGTCCGCACCGGCGCCGCCGTCCCCGGCGGCGCCCCCGTCTCCGCCGTCGCCCGCGACCTGTGCGAGCACCAGGAAGACGTCCGACATGGGCGCCGAGCAGAACCACTTGTGCCCGGTCAGCACGTACTCGCCGTCGCCCGCGCCGCCGCCCGTGAGCGGCACGGCCACCGTCGTGTTGGCCCGTACGTCGCTGCCGCCCTGCTTCTCCGTCATGCCCATACCGGCGATGGCACCGGCCTTCGCGGAGGCCGGACGGTCCAGTCCCGGCTGGTACGTGTGCGAGGAGAGCAGCGGCTCCCACTCGGCGGCGACCGCCGGCTCCCGGCGCAGCGCGGGCACCGCGGCGTGCGTCATCGAGACGGGGCAGCCGTGGCCCGCCTCGACCTGGCTCCAGACGTAGAAGCCCGCGGTGCGGCGCAGTTGGCCGTCCGGACGGGACCAGGCGTCGGTCAGGCCGGCGCTGACGGCGCGGTCCATCAGCCGGTGCCACGCGGGGTGGAACTCCACCTCGTCGATGCGGTTGCCGTACCGGTCGTGCGTACGCAGCACCGGCGGCACCTCGTTGGCCTGGCGCCCCCACTCCTGGGCTTCGGCGGAACCGGCGCCGAGGCCCAGTTCGCTCAGTTCGGCCCGTACGGCCTCGGCGTGCTCGGGGGAGGCGTGGCGGGCGACCGCCTCGGTGAGGGCGGGGTCTGCCGCGAAGATGTCGTAGTCGACAAGGGGTGGCGGCTGATTGGTCACGGTGTGAGTGGAGGCTGGCATGGCAGATACGTTAAGGAGGTGCAACCAGCCGACGAAACCCCACCGCGCCAGGGCGGTCGCTTCCGCAGGGCGCGAGTCGTCTACCGGAACGTCCCCAAACGCAAGATGGCGTGGCTGCTGCTGAAGGACACCGTCAACTCCTGCATGGAGTACCGCGTGCTGGGGCTCGCGGCCGAGGCGGCGTTCTTCACCCTGATCTCGATCCCGCCGCTGCTGCTAGGACTCATCGGACTGCTGGGGTATCTCGACGCCTGGATCGGCACGGACACCATCGCCTCCATCCGGCACAACTTCCTGGACGCCTCGGCCACCGTGCTCTCCGACCGCGGCGTACGGCAGCTCGCCCGTCCGCTCATCGACGACGTCATCCGCGGCGGGCGGCCCGATGTGATCTCCCTCGGGTTCGCGCTGGCGCTGTGGTCGGGGTCGCGCGCGGTGAACGTGTTCATCGACACCATCACCGTGATGTACGGGCTGGACGGGCAGCGCGGCATCGTCAAGACGCGGCTGCTGGCCTTCCTGCTGTACCTCGTGGCCCTGGTCGTCGGCGCGGTCGCGCTGCCGCTGATGGTCGCCGGGCCGGACGCGGTGCTGCGGCTGGTGCCGCAGGCGCAGTGGCTGGTCACCGTCTTCTACTGGCCCGTGGTGCTGCTGCTGTCCGTGGCGTTCCTCACCACGCTCTACCACGTCTCGGTGCCGGTGCGTTCGCCGTGGCGCGAGGACATCCCGGGCGCGCTCGTGGCGCTGGTGATGTGGGTGCTCGGCAGCGCGCTGCTGCGGCTGTACATCACCAACACCGTGGAGGGGCCCACGATTTACGGGTCGCTGGCCGCGCCCGTCGCCGTACTGCTGTGGATCGGCGTCTCCGCCTTCGCGGTGCTCGTCGGGGCCGCCGTGAACGCCGCCATCGACCATGTGTGGCCGTCCGTCGCGACGGCCACGGCACGGCGCATGAACGAACGGGCGCGGGAGGAGGCCGCCGCGGAGGTCGTCGCGGCGGTGGCCGCGCGCCGTGCGATGCGCGAGGCGGAGAGCACGGGCGGCGACGAGGAGGACCCGCCGGCCGAATTCCCCGAACGCTGGACGAAGTTCCTGCCGCACGCCGACGTACGGGCGCGGCTGCGGTCGCGGCGCAGCCGCTGAGCGCCGCTCGCTTCTGTGCCGGGCCTCGCCCGCCCCGTCCCGCGGACGGAAAAAGGGTTCGCGGGGGTGCGTGCGGGCGGGCTAGGGTCCGACGCGAACGGGAGCGGGCCGCGTGACGCGGACCGCCCGGAGGACCGAGGCGTGCGGGAGGTGAGGACCGATGGCCGTCGTCGTGCCGGGCGCTGCCCGCATCCAGAAGTCCGTTGATTCCACCTCCGTGGTCCCCGGCTGACACCACCCGCCCCGCAGCGGCGCGGGTGTGCGCGCTCCGCGCACGGGCGGCCGGACCGCGCCGGCGAAGGGTCCTCCCGTGTCTCCCCAGCGTTCCGTACCGTCATGTCCCTCCGGATCTTCCGTTCCTTCCGAATCTGGACCGTCCGTTCCCTCCGAACCGTCCGCGCCTTCGGTGCCACCCGTACCGCCCGGCGACCCGTCCATGACTCCGGGCGACGTCCCGGACTCCCGTACGTACGGGCCCCGTTCCGCTTCCGCTGCCGAATCCGCCGCCGCCTCCGCGGTCGCGCACCCCCTGCGGCGCTACGGATGGGACACCTGCGTCGCCGACGCCTTCGCGCCGTACGAGGACGAGGGCCTGATCCCGGCACGGGTCGTACGCGTCGACCGCGGCCGGTGCGATGCCGTCACCGCCGAGGGCACCGTGCGCGCCCGCACCGCACCCGTCGCCACCGACGACCCCACCCGCGCCGTGTGCACCGGCGACTGGGCCGCGCTGCACCCCGGCGGCACCGGGGAGACCGCGGACGGCTCGCCGGAGGTGCGGGCGCTGCTGCCGCGCCGTACGGCCTTCGTACGCTCCACCGCCGGCAACCGCTCCGAGGGGCAGGTGCTCGCCGCCAACGTCGACGTCGCGCTGATCGCCGTGCCGCTCGCCGCGGAGCTCGAACTGCCGCGCGTGGAGCGCTTCGTGGCCCTCGCGTGGTCGAGCGGCGCCCGGCCGCTGGTCGTCCTCACCAAGGCCGACCTCGTCCCGGACCCGGCCACGCTCGCCCAACTCGCCGCGGACGTCGAGGAGTCGGCGCCCGGGGTGGAGGTGCTCAGCGTCAGCGCCGCCGACGGGGACGGGCTCGACGTGCTGTCCGCCGTGATCGCGGGCGGCACCTGCGTACTGCTGGGCCCGTCCGGTGCGGGCAAGTCGACGCTGGCCAACGCGCTGCTGGGGGAGGACGCCCAGGACGTACATGCCGTACGCGACAGCGACGGCAAGGGGCGCCACACCACGACCACCCGCGATCTGCTGCCGCTGCCCGCCGAGGCGGGCGGCGGCGTCCTCATCGACACCCCGGGGCTGCGCGGCGTCGGGCTGTGGGGCGCGGAGGACGGCGTGAGCAGTACGTTCGCGGAGATCGAGGCGCTCGCCGGCGAGTGCCGCTTCCACGACTGCCGGCACTCCGCGGAACCGGGCTGCGCGGTCCTCGCCGCCGTCGAGGACGGCACGCTGCCGCAGCGCCGGCTGGAGAGCTACCGCAAGCTGCTGCGCGAGAACGAGCGCATCGCGGCCCGTACGGACGCGAGGCTGCGGGCCGAGCAGAAGCGGCGGTTCAAGGAGATGTCGGCCGTCGGGCGGTACAACGCGGAACGGAAGCGGGGGCCGCGCCGGGACCGGTGACCGAGGGGCCGGTGAGCCGCCGCGGCGGGGTGTGGGCGGGGCGCGTGCGGGGCGGGCGCGCCCTGTGCGTACCGTGCACCCGTCCACCCCGCCCGTCCGTCCCTCCAGTACGTCCATCCCGTCCGCCCCGCACCCCTGCACCCGTACGCCGACGAAGGGCCCCGCCAGGTGAGCACGTTCGGACCCCGTGAGTTCCAACTCGTCCTGCTGCGACGGATGGCCGACTTCCAGCAGGACCTCGTGCTGGACGCGCTGGCCGAACTGGGCTCCGGGCGTGCGGAGATGAGGGAGGCCAACCGGCGCTGGCAGGCCATGCTGCACTCGCGGCGCGACCGGCGCAGCGCGGTCGGCCGGTACCGGTCGGTGCTGGGGCCGCCCGAGCGCTCAGGGCGGCGCGCGCTCGGCGATCTGGACACCGAGGTGCTGTCGTGGCCGGTGCCGCTGTGGCCCTCGCTCCGCTTCGAGGTGGTGAGCCTGCCGGGCGGCGGCGCCGTCACGGAGTGGCTGGTGCGCGCGCCCGGGGAGCCGGGGCCCGATCTGCGTACGGTCGAGGATCTGCGGCCGTGGTCGTGCACGATCGACGAGGTGGCCCGCGCGTACGCGCCCGCCCGGCCGCTGGAGGGGTCGGCGCCGACACGGTGGCGGCTGGGCTTCGTCGCGGCGGACGCGAACGGCGAACGGCACGAGGTGATCGCGGAGTTCACCTGGGGGCTGTTGCAGCGGCTGCCGCACGTGGAGCCGGTCGGGGACCGCTGAACCGGGCGCGGACCGCCCCCTCTCGCCCTCTCCGCACGGGACCGGACGCCGTACGGAAAAGGCCGTGCGGCGTCCGCGGCCGCCGTCGTACGCTGCGCGCATGACGTGGCGACATTGAGTTTCATCCGGACTCTCGTCCGAACCTTCCGCGACCGCGCCCGCCGCCGTCTCCCGGCTGGCCCGGCGGCTCTACGCCTACGCGTTCCTCGAAGACCTGATCCTGCTCTACCCCGTGTACGCCCTGCTCTTCAGCGAGCACGGGCTGTCCGCCGCCGAGATCTCGTCGCTCTTCATCATCTGGTCGAGCGTCACGTTCGTCGTGGAGATCCCCTCCGGGCTCTGGGCGGACCTCTTCTCGCGCCGGCGGCTGCTGATCCTCGCCCCGCTCGTGACGGGGACGGGCTACGGGCTGTGGACGTGGCTGCCCTCGTACCCGGCGTTCGCGGCGGGGTTCGTGCTGTGGGGCGTGGGCAGTTCGCTGCGCTCGGGGACGCTGCAGGCGCTGGTGTACGAGGAGTTGGGGCGCCGGGAGGCGACGGACACCTACGCGCGTCTCATGGGACGGTCCCAGGCGATGGGCACGACGGCCATGATGGCCGCCACCGCCGCCGCCGGACCCGTGCTGCACCTGGGCGGCTACGGGGCGGTGGGCGCGGCGAGCGTCGCGGTCTGCGTACTGGGCGCCCTCGTCGCCCGTACGTTCCCCGACTCCCGTGCGCCGCGCGGCACTTCGCACCCCGCCGGTGCTCCCGCCGGTACGAGCGACGAGCCCGAAGCGAGCGACGAGCCCGAGGGGGCCGAGGGGCCCGAAGCGGCCGACGAGCCCGGTGCCGGCGGCTTCGTCGCGACGCTCCGCACCGGTCTCGGTGAGCTGCGCGGCTCGCCCTCCGCCCGTGACGCCGTCCTGCTGACCTCGGCGGTGACCGGCGCCCTGATGATCGACGAGTACGTACCGCTGCTGATCGGCTCGATGGACGTGGCCGAGTCGACCGTGCCGCTGCTGATGCTGCTCGTCACGGCGGGCGTCGCCGCGGGCGGCTGGTGCGCGGGGCGCGGGGCGCGGCTGCTCGGTCCGGCGCTGGCGCTCG
>NZ_LJGW01000698.1 GCF_001751255.1 Streptomyces nanshensis
AGCCGCTCCTGGCCGGGCCAGTCGCGGCGGGCGACGAGTTCGAAGACGCGGCGGTCGGCGGCGGACCAGGCACGCGAGGCGGGCCAGTCCCTCCAGCTCTGCCGCCCGGAGCGTCCGAGCGCGGTGCGCTCCGGCCCGTCACCCCCCGCGGCGGAGCCCGGACGCCTCAGCGCCCTCGGGACCGCGGCCCGTGCCGAGAGGGCGCTCAGGCCCCCGAGGTGCGGACGGCGCACGCCGCGGAGCCGCTGCTCCATGCGCTGGGTGAACGTAGCCAACGTAGCCATGGAGCTCGCTTTCTCCGACCTGATCCCGGTAAACCTTCGCCGCACTGTGACGCCCGTCCTGCGCGGCACCCCGCGGGGACCTCACAGCCACCACGGCGGAGCCCCGCCCAACTCCTCGCAACCCGTCAACTCCCGTGCACACGGCGGCTCCCGCACCCCGCCACGGGGTACGGGAGCCGTGCGCCGGCGGCCGGTCCGCCGCCCGGCGCATCTGATCTCACACGCGGCCTCACGCCTGGGGCCTGCGCCCCAGCGCGGCCATCACCTCCTGCACGTTCCCGTACGCGTCGCCGTCCTTGGGCAGCTCCCGTACGGTCTCGACGAGGAAGTCCGGCGCGTACTGGTCCATCAGCGTCCGCTTGAGTGCTTCCCGGTCCGCCGGGAAGGCGCCACGGCCCAGATGGCGCGCGAGGTCGGAGCGCAGCGCCTCGTCCTCGGCCTCCTCGCGGCTCGCCGCGCCGCCCACCGGCACGGGACGTTCGGTGACCTCCGGATCGTCGTCGGCGCCGGGCTCCGGGTCGTCCCACTCCTCGGCGCGCGTGGGGTGACCGGACCGGATAAGGCCCTGCATCTCCCGCTTGGCCTCGTCGTCCCGGTGGACGTTCAAGCGGTCACTGCCGCGTTGCATGCTGTCCGCCACCGGCTCCACCTCCTTCCGGAGCGCCCTCGTACGGCCAGCGCAGCAGCGCTCCGAGGCCGCCGTCGGGCAGTTCGGGCGGTACGCCCTCGGGCACGTCCGAGCCGTGTACGCACAGCACTTCGGCGCCGGTGGCCGCCGCCGAGCGCAGCAGCGCGTCGTCGGCACGGGCCGAGGACGGCTCCGTCTCGCCCAGATACTGGGACTCGGTGCGGCGCGCGGCCACCTGGCCGGGCTCGTCGCCGACCCAGACCTCCTGACGCAGATCGGAGCCCTCGGGACGGGCGAGCAGCACGCCGATGCGGTGCTCACGCGCCGCCTCGACCAGCGCCGGTACGCCCTCGGCCGCGTCGACGCGGCCGTCCTCGTGCGGCGCCCGGCCCGCCTGGAAGCGCTCCAGCGCCTCGGCGACCCGCTGCCGCGCGTACTCCGCCCGCGCCTCGGCGACCTCCTCCGCGAGGAGCCGCCTGCCGCGCGAGGTGTTCGCGGCCGGTCCCTCGGCGTCGCTGTCGGCCCGTACGCCGTGCTCGGCCTGTACGGTGCGTTCGCGCAGATCGGACGGCAGCCTGCCGTACACGGAGTTGCGCTCCCGCGCGTCCCCGGCCAGGACGACGACCTCAGCGCCGTACTTCTCCCAGCGCTCCCGCAACTCCTCCGCGATCTCCGCCGCGTTCTGCTCCCAGGTGTTCTCGACCGCCGTCTGGAAGTGCCGCTCCGACCAGTCGCCCGTCGGGGTGCGGTGCAGGGGCCAGTCGGCGCCCTCGACACCGCCCGCGGACGTCGAGCGAAGCGCACCCGTCAGCTCGAAGTCGGCGCCCTGGCGGTCGATGTAGGCGACGAGGCAGGGCGGATCGCTCTCGGCCAGTTCGAGCAGCGGGCCCGTACGAGGCAGCGCCTGCCAGGCGACGAGGGGACCGCCGCCGGGCGGCGGCTGCGTCAGCTCCACGTCGAGGACGACCTCGCCGTCCGTGGCGAACACGGCACGGCCGGGGTGTTCGGAGCCGCGGGGCAGCGAGACGAGCCGTTGGCGTACGGCGTCGCACGTGGCCTCGTCGGCACCCTCGTCCTTGAGCTGCTCGCGGGCCGACTTGGCGCCCAGCCGCTGGCGCGCGGCCGCGTCCTCGGAGGCCGTCGTGGTGTCGAAGTAGACCGACGCCCACGGGCCTTGGCGCTCCAGGAGCGGCCCGAGGAATCCGAGATCCATTGATTCCCTCCTTGAATCGCCGGGGCCGGGTACCCGTACGGCCGCCCACCACACGGGGAACCCCGGCCCGTACGGGAGCCCGGACCGGCCGGCGACCGAGCGCAGCGGAACGTGACGGCGGGAGACCGCGACGACGAGACAACGGGACAAGGCGACAAGGCGACGACCCGGGCGGTACGGGGAGTGGGAGCCGGGCACTGGGGGACTGGGACACCGGGACAGGCACCGGGACAGGACAGGACTCGGAGACACCGGCACGGAGACGGCGACGAGGCGAACCGAGAGGGAGCCCCATGGGAATCGACCCCCGCGAGTTGTCCGACGCGGACCTCATCAAGGAGCTGGAGACCATCCACCGCACCCGGCACGACACGCTCCTCCACGCACCCGAGGACGCGCTGGCCGCGCACAGCGTGCGGATGACGGAACTGGAGGCGGAGTATCTGCGCCGCCACCCCGACCGGCCCGTCACCCCGGGCCGCACACGGGAGGGCGCCCGCGCCCGCGAGACCTGATACCGGCCGGCACGGAAACGAGTTTGGCAACGAGTACGGGACGGCGCCCCGGGCGCCGTCCCGTCGCTCTGCACCGCTCTCAGCAGCCGGGCCGACTCCCGCGACCGTCGCGCCGCCCGGCGCCGCGGCACCTCAGCGCTCCGCACCCTTCCCCTGCGACTTCGCCTCCTGCTTCTGCGCCTTCTCCTCGCCCTTCTCCCTCTCCCTCCCCCGCTTCGCGGCCTTCCGCGCGGCCTTCTTCCCGTCCCCGCGGCCCTCCTTGCGGCCGCCCTCGTGACCGTCGCCGACGGCACCGCGGCCCGCCGCGGCCGACTCCTCCGCCGCCTCCTGCTCCTCGGTGCGCTCCGAGGGGTGCGGTTTGCCGCCCGGCAGGAAGTCCTGGAGCTTCGCCTTGAAGCCCTGCTTGACGACGGACCTGCGGTCGGCGTCGCCCTTGACGATGGCGGCGGCCGTGGCCTCGATCTGGTCCCAGTCGGCGTGCGGCGGGATCGGCGGTACGGAGGGGTCGGTGAGGAACTCGACCACGGCCGGGCCGTCCGCCTCCAGGGCCTGCCGCCACGCGTCTTCGACGCCGCCCGGCTCCTCCACGCGCAGGCCCGTCATGCCGAGGCTGCGGGCGAACGCCGCGTAGGAGACGTCCGGCAGCGACTGCGACGGCACGAACTGCGGCGAGCCGCCCATGGCGCGCATCTCCCACGTGACCTGGTTGAGGTCGCGGTTGTTCCACACGCCGACGACGAAGCGCGGATCGCCCCAGGACATGCGGTACTTGGCGAGTGTGATCAGCTCCGCGAGCCCGTTCATCTGCATCGCGCCGTCGCCCACGAGCGCGATCACCGGCCGGTTCGGATACGCGAACTTCGCGCCGATCGCGTACGGGACGGCGCAGCCCATCGTCGCCAGCGTCCCCGACAGCGATCCGCGCATGGTGCCGCGCATCGTCAGATGCCGGGCGTACCAGTTGGTCGAGGAGCCCGAGTCGGCGGTGACGACGGCGTCGTCGGGCAGCAGGGAGTCCAGGCAGTGCGCGACGTACTCGGGGTTGACCGGGTCGGCGCTCACCCGCGCCCGCCGCCGCATGATCTCCTTCCAGCGGTCGACGGAGGCCGTCAACTCCTCCTGCCACTCCGTGCCTTCGTCCTTCTGCCGGAGCTTGGGCAGCAGCCGCCGCAGCGTGGTCGCCGCGTCCCCGATGAGGTTCACCTCGTACGGGTAGCGCATCCCCGCCATGTGCGGGTCCAGGTCGATCTGGACGGCGCGCGCCTTGCCGTACGGCGGCAGGAACTGGCTGTAGGGCAGGCTCGATCCGATGGTCAGGAACGTGTCGCAGTCCCGCATCATCTCGTAGCTGGGGCGGCTGCCCAACAGCCCGATGGGGCCCGTGACATACGGGAGCGTGTCCGGCAGGACGTCCATGCCCAGCAGCGCCTTCGCCACGCCGGCCTGCAGCACCTCGGCGGTCTGCCGCACCTCGGCCTGCGCGCCGCGCGCGCCCTGCCCGGCCAGGATCGCCACCTTGCTGCCGGAGTTGAGCACCTCGGCCGCGTGGTCGAGGGCGCCCTCGGAGGGCTCGGTGTGCCAGCCGCTGCTGCCGAGGCTGGAGGGCACCATCTTGAACTCGTGGCCGGGCGGCCGGTATTCGAGGTCCTGCACGTCGGAGTGGACGATGACCGCCGTGGGGGCGCGGCGCGCGTAGGCCGTACGGATCGCGCGGTCCAGCACGTTGGGAAGCTGCTCGGGGACGGTCACCGTCTCCAGGAACTCCGAGGCGACGTCCTTGAAGAGGGAGTGCAGGTCGATCTCCTGCTGGTACGAGCCGCCCATCGCCGAGCGCGCCGTCTGGCCGACGATCGCGACGACCGGCACATGGTCGAGCTTCGCGTCGTAGAGCCCGTTGAGCAGATGGACGGCGCCCGGACCGGACGTCGCGGTGCACACGCCCAGCGTGCCGCGGAACTTGGCGTAGCCGACGGCCTCGAACGCGGCCATCTCCTCGTGCCGCGCCTGCACGAACCGCGGCTCGTTCCCGGCCCGTTCCCACGCGGCGAGCAGTCCGTTGATGCCGTCACCGGGGTAGCCGAAGACGTGCTCGACCTGCCACTCGCGCAGCCTGCGCAGGATGTAGTCGGAAACCTTCTCGGACTCGGACATGAAGGTGCGCTCCTCTCGTCCCGTAGCCGTACCGCGCACGGACGCCTCCGGCACGTCGTGTACGTCGTGTACGTCTCCGGCCCGCGGCGTACGCGGGAACGGACGGACGCGGGCTCCGTGCTCACGGTCCGTGACGGGTTACCGGACGGCCCCGGCGGGAAACCCGGCGGTGCGCCGAGTCACAACTCGGCGGCGGGGATGGACGTTTGCCGCCCCGAGGCAGGGGCAAGCGGAAGACCAGTGCTTCGGCAAGAAGGCACATCCGCGGGAGCGGGACCTGTGTGTCCGCTCGGGACCGTCAAGGTCCGACCGCATATGTGTGCCCTCTCCCGCGGTGATTGCTCGGATGCAGCGCACCGAATGGGAAGAGGAGTCGAACGACACCGTGACACCCGTAGAGACTCGTACGAAGCGTGCACGTCACCCCCACGATGACGCCCCCGACACCGCTGCCGACTTCCGACGCATCGCCTCCCTCCCCGAGGGGGCGGAGAAGGAAGAGCTGCGGCAGGAGGTCGTGCGGGCGTGGATGCCGATGGCGGAGCGCCTGGCCCAGAGGTTCCGCAACCGCGGCGAGGCGCTGGAGGACCTCCAGCAGGTCGCCTCGCTGGGCCTGGTCAAGGCCGTCACCCGTTACGATCCCGACCGCGGCAGCGCGTTCGAGAGCTTCGCGGTGCCCACGATCGTGGGTGAGATCAAGCGCCACTTCCGCGACCACATGTGGGGCCTGCACGTGCCCCGGCGTGTGCAGGAACTGCGCAACCGCGTACGCATCAGCCGCCGCGAGCTGAGCCTGTCCTCCGGCGGGCGCGGTCCGTCGGTGGCGGAGATAGCCGAGCACGCCCGGATGTCCGAGGAGGACGTCCTGGTGGGCATGGAGGCGCTGGAGAGCTACAGCACGCTCTCCCTCGACGCCGAACTCCCGGGCGCCGACGACGGATACTCCCTCGCCGACACCCTCGGCCACAGCGAGCCGGGCTTCGACCACGTCGTCTACCGGGAAGCGGTCAAGCCCCGGCTGGAGCGGCTGCCGGAGCGCGAGCAGCGCATCCTCTTCCTGCGGTTCTTCTGCGACATGACGCAGACGAAGATCGCCGAGCGGATGGGCATCTCGCAGATGCACGTCTCCCGGCTCATCAGCCGTACCTGCGAGCGGCTCCAGCAGGAGGTCGACGGCGACTTGCAGCGGGAGCGCGAACAGGAGCACGAGGAACGGCAGTTGACCCCGGCCTGACCCGGGAGGGCGGTCGCCCGTCAGGGTCCGCCATGGCCCGTCACATCGTCGACGGACGCGTACAGCGCGAGCGCGATGTGGCGGGCCATGCGCTCGGCCGCCCCGGCCTCGGCGAGTTCGAAGACGCGTCCCCGGTCCGTACGGAGACAGGTCAGCGCGCCCAGCGCCGGTCCGGGACCGCCGGGCGTACCGGGGTGCCGCTCGCGGCTGAGCGGCAGACAGACCAGGGAGCCCACGCCCGCGCGTACGAGGACGGCCGAACCGGAGGCGTCCCAGCCGAAGGCGCCCGCGTCCTCCGCGCGCGCCTGGAGCGTCCGCGTGCCCTTACCGGCCGCCTCCCGCACCAGCGGTACGGAGGAGGGGTCCTGCCGCAGCAGCGCCTCGCGGATCTCCTCGTCCGGGCCGAGCACCACCTCCCGGTGCAGCGCGTCCTCACCCGCGAGGTCGACGATCACCCAGTCCGCGAAGCGCTCGTACAGCACCGAGGCGGCGCGCTCCGCGACGGCCCGCCGTGGGCCCTCCGCGGACAGCAGCGCGGCGGCCATGTCGTCGACGAGATCGAGCAGTTGGGCGTGGCGGGAGATCTCCTCCAGCGCGGGCGGCCCCGCCGACGGCCGCGGTTCCACGGCGGCCACATCGGCGGCAGCGGGACCGGACGGGCCGTCCAGGACGGGCTGGAAGACGCAGAGCACGACGCTGCGGGCGTCCTGCGGCGTGCGGAGCGGGGTGAGCGTCACCCGCAGCGTGGTGCCGGAGGGCACGCCGCCCGCACCGCCGTGGACGTCCAAGGCGGAGTCGTCCGTCTCGCCCGGGTGCAGCAGACGCACGCGCAGACTGCGCGCGCCCTCGTCGCGGGCGACCGCCGCGACCTGCGTCCGCAGCAGGGGCCGGCTCTCGTGCGTGAGCGACCCGGTGAGGGAACGCCCCGACGCATAGCCCGCGCGCAGCCCGAACAGCCGCGTCGCCGCGGCGTTCATCCGCCGTACGACCGCGTCCTTGTCCAGCAGTACGACGGCGACGGGGAGTTGGTGGACGAGGGTGCGCAGCAGCCGCTGCTCGTGGCCGTCGTCGTGGCCGAAGCGCCGCCCGGCGGCGGCCAGTTCCTCCAGGCGCGGCCACAACACCTGGGCGACATGCCGCAGTTCGAAGAGCGCGGCGTCCAGGGAGAGCAGCCGCTCGGCCTGGGGAAGAGAACGTGCCGCGTGCAGTTCGTCGACACGCCTGCGGAAATCGGAGAGTTCCGAACCGAAGTCCTCAACACCGGTCATGGCAGTCAACTTAGCGGGGGCTCCGGCGGAGCAGCGGTGGCGGTGCGGGCCTGCGCCATGTTCACGAACCCTCCCGAACATGCACGCGGCGCCCAGTTTTCCGGCCCGCTTCCCGGGAAGCCGAACGCCTGTGGACGAACCGCACCAGCCCGCCGCCCTGGACCGGCCCCGCACCGTGGGGCCCCGCCCCGTGGCCCTCCCCACGCCGATGCCGTCGGCGGAGGCCGACGAGCGCGGCGGGGAGATCTCCCTCTCGCGTGGCTTCACCGACCTCGCCGAACGCGCCGTCGTCCGTACGCCCGGAAGCTGCGCCGCCGCGGTCACGCTGACCGACGCCGCGGGCGGCACGCTCGGCGACTGCCCGGAGGGTTCCGCCGCCGCCGTCACCCACCCCGACCTCTCCGAACTCGTCGCCGTGCAGTGGGAGTCGGGGGAGGGACCGGTGCCGGAGGCACTGCGCGGCGGCGAGGCCGTGTCCGTCGGCGAGGTCCTGCGGGAGACACGGTGGCCGCGCTACCGCGCCCTGGCGCTTCAGCGGGGACTCCGCGCGAGCGTGACCCTGCCCTACCGCCACGACGGCGCCGTGCTGACCCTCTCCCTGTACGCCTTCCGACCCGGCGCGCTCGGTGCCGTCGTCGAGGAGCGGGGCGCCGAACTGGCCGGGCTGGTCGCGGGCGTCCTCGGCCGGGACCGCCGCTACCGCGAAGCGCTCGCCGAGGTCGAGCAGCTCAACTCGGCGCTGCGCTCGCGGCCCGTGGTCGACCAGGCCTGCGGGATCGTGGTGGGCCGCGAGGGCTGCTCCGCGCAGGAGGCCTTCGACCTGCTGCGCGAACTCTCGCAGCGCACCAACCGCAAACTCTCCGACCTCGCCGAGGCGATCGTCCGCAACCGCGGCCGGGGCCTGGACGCACAGCTCCGAAAGCTGCGACGGGTGCGCTGAGTTCGGGGCTGAGTTCTGGACTGTGTTCGGGGCTGTGGGGGAGCGGGGGCTCCGGGCGGGCGCGTGAGCGCTGATCGCGAGCCCCTGAGCACCGAGCGCAGGTCCCGGTACCGTCCCCGGATCCCGGCCGCCCGGCGCGCGGGAGCGGCCGAGCGCTGCGAAGCTGGACGGAGGGCGTCCGTCCGGTCCGCCGTCCGCCGCCGGCGCCCCCGGGACCACCGGCACGGGCG
>NZ_LJGW01000708.1 GCF_001751255.1 Streptomyces nanshensis
TCCGCGTCCCCCGTCGGGCGGTCGGCCGCCGCCTCGCGGCGTCCCGCCCTCGTCGCCGCCGTCGCCACCGGCCTGGCCATCGCCTCGTACACCGTCGTCGACGGTGCCGGCGTGCGCGCCGCGGGCTCCGCGCTCGGCTATGTGGCCTGGCTGATGCTGCTGCAGAGCTTCGTCATCCCCGCGTACGCCGTCGCGACCCGGCGGGGTGCGCTGCTGGCCCAGCTCCGTCCGCTGTGGATACGCGGCCTGACGGCCGGCGCGCTCTCCCTCGCGGCCTACGGACTCGTGCTGTGGGCGCAGACCCGTGCGCCCCTCGCGCCCGTCGCCGCCCTGCGGGAGTCGTCGATCATCGCGGGCGCGGCCATCGGCGCGCTGTTCTTCAAGGAACGCTTCGGCACCCCGCGCGTGGCCGCCTCGGCCCTGATGGTCGGGGGCATCGCCCTGATGCTGCACGGGGGTTGAGCACCGGCGCCCGTCCAGGTGCCCCCGCGCTCCGTCCCGTACGCGCCGTATCCGACGTACGTCCCGTACCCGCCGTACCAGCCGCCGGATCCCCCGCGGCGGACTCCGCCCAGCGGCGTCATGAGCCCCGCCGGCACCTGCGTACCCTGGAGGGCTGATCCTCCCCCGGCCCGCGCCGGGGACGCTTGAAGAACCTCCAGGACAGTGCCGACAGGAGTGAGATGGCCGTCAACCTCGTCAATCTGGAAGCCGTGGGCAAGGTCTACGGCACCCGGGCGCTGCTCGACGGCGTCTCGCTCGGTGTGAGCGAGGGCGACCGCGTCGGCGTCGTCGGGCGGAACGGGGACGGCAAGACCACCCTCATCCGGCTGCTGTCCAAGCTGGAGCCCGCCGACGACGGACGCGTCACACACTCCGGCGGACTGCGCCTGGGCGTGCTCACCCAGCACGACTCGCTCGACCCGGCCGCGACCGTACGGCACGAGGTCGTCGGCGACATGGCCGACCACGAGTGGGCGGGCGTCGCCCGCATCCGCGACGTGCTGACCGGGCTGTTCGGCGGGCTGGACCTGCCCGGCTTCCCGCAGGGCCTGGACACCGTGATCGGTCCGCTCTCCGGCGGCGAGCGGCGCCGCATCGCCCTCGCGCAACTCCTCATCTCCGAGCAGGACTTGATCGTCCTCGACGAGCCGACCAACCATCTGGACGTCGAGGGCATCGCCTGGCTGGCACAGCATCTGCGCGCCCGCCGCTCCGCGCTCGTCTGCGTGACCCACGACCGCTGGTTCCTCGACCAGGTGTGCACGCGGATGTGGGACGTGCAGCGCGGATCGGTGCACGAGTACGAGGGCGGCTACTCGGACTACGTCTTCGCCCGTGCCGAGCGCGAGCGCATCGCCGCGCAGGAGGAGGCCAAGCGGAAGAACCTGATGCGCAAGGAGCTGGCGTGGCTGCGCCGCGGCGCCCCGGCCCGTACCAGTAAGCCCCGCTTCCGCGTCGAGGCCGCCAACGCGCTCATCGCGGACGAGCCGCCGCCGCGCGACGACGCGGAGCTGATGCGGTTCGCCAACTCCCGCCTGGGAAAGACGGTGTTCGACCTGGAGGACGTCTCCGTACAGGCCGGGCCCAAGGTGCTGCTGAAGCACCAGACATGGCAGCTCGGACCCGGCGACCGCGTCGGCCTCGTCGGCGTCAACGGCTCCGGCAAGACGTCGCTGCTGAAGGCCCTCGCCACGGCCGCGCGCAGCGGCGGCGAGGAGCAGTCGGAGCTGGTCACGGGCGGCCGGGTGAAGGTCGGCCGCACGGTGAAGCTGGCGTATCTCTCCCAGGAGGTCGCCGAACTCGACCCGGCGACACGGGTGTTGGAGGCCGTGGAGGCGGTGCGCTCACGCGTCGACCTCGGCAAGGGGCGGGAGATGACCGCCTCGCAGCTCTGCGAGCGCTTCGGCTTCGTGAAGGAGAAGCAGTGGACGCCCGTCGGCGACCTCTCCGGCGGCGAGCGCCGCAGGCTGCAAATCCTGCGGCTGCTGATGGACGAGCCCAACGTCCTCTTCCTGGACGAGCCGACCAACGACCTGGACATCGAGACCCTGACCCAGCTTGAGGACCTGCTCGACGGCTGGCCCGGCTCGCTCGTCGTCATCTCCCACGACCGGTTCTTCGTCGAGCGCACGACGGACCAGGTGTACGCGCTGCTGGGCGACGCCACGCTGCGGATGCTGCCGCGCGGCATCGACGAGTACCTCGAACGGCGGGCGCGGCAGCGGGAGTCGGCGCAGGGCGGCGCGAACTCGCCTGCGGCGCAGCGCACTTCGGGGGCCGCGGCGGCCAAGTCGGCCAAGCCGTCCGGGTCCGCCGGTACGTCGGGTACGCCGGGGACGTCGGGTACGCCGGGTACACAACCCGCGCGGAAGCCGGCGGCCGTCGCACGGGCCGGGCAGAAGGAGATGCAGCGCATCGAGCGCCGTCTGGACCGCATCGCGGAGAAGCAGTCGGAGCTGCACGAGGCCCTCGCCGAGCATGCGACGGACTTCGAGCGCGTCGCGGGCCTCGACACCGAGCTGCGCGAACTGGACGCGGAGCGCGAGGAGTTGGAGTCGCGCTGGCTGGAGCTGGCCGAGGGGGAGTGACCGCAGGGCGGGCAACGGCCGCCGCCGGGCCGCGTCTTCACCGCGTACGACCGCGTACGGGGACACCTCACGGAGGCGCCGGGGAAGCCGTACGGGATCCCTGCGGAGCGGTGCGGCGGCCGGGGTGACGCCGGGAGGCCGTCCCGGCGGGCGTTACCCGGGGGTCGCTAACGGCCCCGCAACGGCTCGGTCCCGACCGAGTCTCTTCCGTCATCTCCCGCCTGGAACCGGACCGCCGGTTCGCGGTGTCCGGTGATAGAAAGACATCCACGTACAAGCCAGCCGAAGGTGGGCCAGATGTCCGATTCGCTCCGCCCTTCGGGGGTTTGAGGGCGGGCGTCCGGTCTGATCGTCAACGAGGGAACCGCTCATGTCGCAGTCGCCTCCGCCGCCCGGCCAGCCCCCGAGAGGGGATTCGCCCGGTCCGGACAAGCCCGAGTCGCCGCAGGGCCCCGGGCTCCAGAAGGATCAGCCCGAGGACACGTCGCAGGCCGCCGGGGCGTCCTCGCCGCAGGACGGGACGCCGCAGCCTCCCGCGCAGCCGCCCCAACCGCCTTCGCAGCAGCCCCCGTCGGGCGGCTTCGGCGCTCCGCCGCCGCCTCCCGGTCCGCCTCCGGGCGGCGGGTACGGCTATCCCCAGCAGCCCCCGCCGGGAGGGTTCGGCGCACCGCCGCAGCCCCCGGCCGCCGGTGGCGGCTACGGCTACCCGCAGCAGCCCCCCGCCGGCGGCGGTGGCTACGGATTCCCCCAACAGCCCCCGCAGGGCGGCCCGTACGGCTACGGCAACGCCCAGCAGCCCGGCCAGCCCTACGGTCAGAACCCGGCGATGTATCCGACGGCACCGGGCGGCGGCCCCTACGGACCCGGCGGTCCGGGCACCCCCGGCTCGGGCGGCGGCAACGGCAAGGTGATCGCCATCGTCGCGGCGGCGGTCGTCGTCGTCCTGGCCGTGGTCACCGTCGGCTTCTTCCTGGTGACGAACCAGAAGGACAAGGGCGACGAGGCCGGCGGCGACGGCGGCAACACCGGTACGAAGGAGGTCGGCGGCAAGCCGGCGAGCACCGAGGGCAAGGAACTGTTCAAGATCCGCTCGCCGAAGCTCACGGACGAGGAGACCGCGAGCGTCTCCGGCGCCTGGGCCACGGACCGGATATTCGCCAAGAGCACCCTCAACGGCATCATCGGCATGGACGCCGCCAGCGGGAAGAAGGCCTGGGAGGTCAAGCTCGACGGCCAGGTGTGCGCCGCCTCGCGGCACGCCACGTCCGACGGCAGGACGGCGGTGGTCACCTCCGAGACCAAGTCCTCGCGTGCGCAGTGCAATCAGATGGCCGTCATCGACCTGAACAAGGGCGAGAAGGTCTGGCAGGAGAAGATGCCCAACAGCGACCGCGCCACCACGCTGGGCATGGAGATGACCGTCAGCCAGAACGTCGTCGCGGCCAAGTGGATCGGCGGCTCCGTCGCGTACAAGATGTCCGGCGGCTCCCCGCTGTGGAAGACCGAGGGCGGCACCGACTGCGAGGACGAGGGCTTCGCGGGCGGCAAGGACCTGGTGGCGGTCGTGCAGTGCGGCAGCTACAGCGAGCCGAAGCTCAAGGTGCAGAAGCTCGACACCAAGACGGGCAAGCCCACTTGGGAGTTCGACGTGCCCAAGGGCGTGCAGAGCGCCCGCGTCGTCCACAGCGATCCCATGGTGCTGGCCGTCAGCGCGGGGACGAGCACCACGACCGACCTCATGATCGTCGGCGACGACGAGAAGCTGAAGACGAAGATCTCCCTGGGCGACCGCAAGTACGACCCGGGATGCAGCACGGGCGTCGAGTCCTGCACGTCCGTGGTCGTCGACAAGAACTACATCTATATGCCCTCCCAGCGGCACCAGGGCGACTCCTCGTCCACGAACGAGATCATCGCCTTCGACGTCAACACCGGCAGCCCCAAGTGGAAGTCGGACGCGGGCGAGCGGCGCACCATCGTCCCGGTGCGCATGCAGGGCGACAAGCTCATCGCGTACAAGAAGCCGACGTACGACTCGGGCGGCCAGATCGTCGCCGTCGACCCGGCCGCGCAGGGCAAGCAGGAGCTGTACATGCGCCACCCCGACGACACCGCGGAGGTGGAGAACAACCTCGGCGGCATCACGCTGCGCGAGCCGCCGATCTACCAGAACGGCCGGTTCTTCATCCACCAGACGCTGATCTCCAAGCGCAGCAGCGGCAGTTACGGCAAGTACCTCGCCATCGGATTCGGTTCGCAGTGACCGGAGCGCAATGACCCGAGCGTAGGGGCCCGACCCCTTCTCCCCACGCCGCAGCCGTGCCCCTCGTCGGGGCCGGAGGCCCAGAGGGAGGCTGATCACCGTTCGTCCGCCGTTCACCCCACTTCTCCCCCCGAAGTGGCCCGGAACGGCGGGCGAACGTGTAGCTTCCGGGGGCACAGGGGCTGCTCCCGTGCGCCCCCGGGGCGCCGGACCCAGGGGCCCTGCCGGGGCGCCCGCAGGGAGCGGCGGCAGGGGTTGTTGCGGATGAGCGTCCGGCTCATGGTGGTGGACGAACACAGACTGCTCGCCGAAGCGTTGGCCTCTGCGCTGAAACTGCGCGGCCACCGGGTACTGGCTGCCGCCGCCCCCAGCGCGGGCGCCGCGGAACTGGTGCTGAGCAGGGCGCCCGAAGTGTGTCTGCTGGGTACGGCGATGCCCGCCGAGGCAGGCGTCTTCGACCCCGTGGTGCGGATCAAGCGGGAGAAGCCGCAGATAGCGGTGGTGGTGCTGGGCCCGGTGCCCAGTCCGCGCGGTGTGGCCTCGGCGTTCGCCGCGGGCGCCTCCGGTTACGTACGGCACGACGAGCGCATCGAGGGCGTCGAGCGCGCCATGATGAAGGCGCGGGCGGGGGACGCGGCGGTGGCGCCGCAACTGCTGCGGGAGTCCTTCGCGGAACTTCTCAACCCGGCTCCCGAGCCCGACGACGAGGGCGCCCGCCTCCTCCAACTCCTCACGCCCCGCGAGGTGGAGGTGCTGGTACGGGTCGCCGAGGGCGAGGACACCCGGCTGATCGCGACGGGCATGCGTATAGCGCCGAGCACCGCCCGTACGCATGTGCAGCGGGTGCTGATGAAGCTCGGCGTCGGGTCCCGGCTGGAGGCGGCGGCGCTCGCGGCCCGTACGGGACTGCTGGAGAGGGCGCCGGAGCCGGGCTCGGTACGCGAGGACTGACCGGGCCCGAGCCGCCGTCACCGTCACCGCCAACGCTCCGTACCAGCGCCCCGCACCACCGTCCCGTACACCCGCACACCCCGTATGTACGGTATGCACCGGTACCGACCGGAACCCGTCGACCGGAATCCTCTCCGAGGCCCCGACTCCCCCGACTCCCGCTCCGCGCGGGCCTGTTGGGCTCTGATTTCTCGTGTGCGATTATGTTGACTATGGGCGCGGGTCGGATCGGGCGAGGAGCGAACCGTTGAAGAAGACCTCGGCCAGGCTGGCCGACGGCCGCGAGATCGTCTACTACGACCTGCGCGACGACGCGGTCCGCGACGCCGTCGACAAGCGCCCCCTCGGCACCACCGCCACCGCCTCCGAGATCCGCTACGACCCGCTGCTCGCGGAGTGGACGGCCGTCACCGCGCACCGCCAGGAGCGCACCTACCATCCGCCCGCCGACGCCTGCCCGCTCTGCCCGACCCGCGGCACGTACCTCAGCGAGATCCCCGAACCCGACTACGACGTCGCCGTGTTCGAGAACCGCTTCCCGTCCTTCACCGGCGGCCCCGGACCCGAGGCCGCCGACGGCCCGTACGGTCTGCTGGCCCGCAAGCCCGGCGCCGGCCGCTGCGAGGTCGTCTGCTTCACCTCCGACCACGAGGCGTCCTTCGCGTCCCTCACCGCCGAGCACGCCCGGCTGGTCCTCGACGTATGGACGGACCGCACCGCCGAGCTGTCCCGGTTCCCCGGCGTCGAGCAGGTCTTCTGCTTCGAGAACCGCGGCGAGGAGATCGGCGTCACGCTCCAGCACCCGCACGGCCAGATCTACGCCTATCCCTTCACCACGCCCCGCACCGCGCGCGTCCTCGACTCCCTCGCCCGCCACGCCTCCCGTACCGGCGGACGCAACCTCTTCGACGACGTGCTCGCGGCCGAACTGGCCGACGGCCGCCGCATCGTGGGCGAGAGCCGCCACTGGGTCGCCTTCGTCCCGCACGCCGCGCACTGGCCGTACGAGGTGCACCTCTACCCCCGGCAGCGGGTGCCGGACCTGCCCGCGCTGAGCGAGGAGGCCCGCGCCGACTTCCCGGCGCTCTATCTGGAGGTGCTGCGCCGCTTCGACCGCGTCTTCGGCCCCGACGAGCCGCCCACCCCGTACATAGCCGCCTGGCACCAGGCGCCCTTCACGCTGCCCGCCCGCGGACGGCGGCCGTACGGCGCGGAACCCGGTGCCGCGGAGTCGACGGCCCGCGAGGACTTCGCCCTCCACCTTGAGCTTTTCACCATCCGACGGACTTCCGGCAAACTGAAGTTCCTCGCGGGTTCCGAATCCGGGATGAACGTGTTCATCAACGATGTGCCGCCGGAGCGCGCGGCCGAGCGACTGCGAGAGGTAGCGAGTGAACGGCAGCACACAGGGGACCTCCCCGGCACGACAGAGCGGTAAGTACCTGGTCACAGGCGGTGCGGGATACGTCGGCAGCGTCGTCGCCGCGCATCTGCTGGAGGCCGGGCACACCGTCACCGTGCTCGACGACCTCTCCACGGGCTTCCGCGCGGCCGTCCCCGAGGGCGCCGCGTTCGTCGAGGGCCGGGTGCAGGACGCCGCCCGCGTACTGGACCCCGCCTACGACGGCGTACTGCACTTCGCGGCGTACTCCCAGGTCGGCGAGTCCGTGCAGGACCCCGGCAAGTACTGGCGCAACAACGTCGGCGGCAGCATGGAACTGCTCGACGCCATGCGGGAGTCGGGCGTACGCCGCCTCGTCTTCTCCTCCACGGCCGCCACCTACGGCGAACCGCCCGTGGTGCCCATCCGCGAGGACGCCCCCGAGGCCCCGACGAACCCCTACGGCGCCTCCAAGCTCGCCGTCGACCACATGATCGGCGCCGAGTGCCGCGCCCACGGCCTCGCCGCCGTCTCGCTGCGCTACTTCAACGTCGCGGGCGCGTACGGGAGTCACGGCGAGCGGCACGACCCCGAGTCGCATCTGATCCCGCTCGTGCTCCAGGTCGCCCAGGGCCGCCGCGAGGCGATCTCCGTCTACGGCGAGGACTATCCGACGCCCGACGGCACCTGCGTACGCGACTACATCCACGTCGCCGACCTCGCTGACGCCCATCTGCTGGCCATGGCCGCGATGAGCGAGGACGGCGGCCGGGTGCCGTCCGGCACCCACCTCGTCTGCAACCTCGGCAACGGCAACGGCTTCTCCGTACGGGAGGTCGTCGAGACCGTGCGCAAGGTCACCGGGCACCCCGTGCCCGAGACGGCCGCCCCCCGCCGCGAGGGCGACCCGGCGCAGCTCGTGGCCTCCGCGCAGCGTGCCGTACGCGAGCTGGGCTGGCGCCCCTCCCGTACGGATCTGGCCGAAATCGTCCAGGACGCCTGGGACTTCGCGCAGCGGCCCTCGGGGCGCAGCGCGCCGGGGTCCGGGGCCGGCGCCGTATGACGGAGGGCTTCCGTGCGGTGTACGGGGCGGCGCCCGAGGGCGTGTGGGAGGCCCCGGGCCGGGTCAATCTGATCGGCGAGCACACCGACTACAACGACGGCCTGGTGATGCCGCTCGCGCTCCCGCACACCTGCCGCGTCGAGGCGGCGCGCCGCGAGGACGGCGTGCTGCGGCTGCACTCGGCCGACGCCTCCGGCGGCGTCACCGAACTGCGCGCGGACGCCCTCACGCCGCCCGGCGCCGCGGGCG
>NZ_LJGW01000699.1 GCF_001751255.1 Streptomyces nanshensis
CTCGGCGTGCACTCGGCTGGGGATCTTCCACGCGGGGATGGCGTCCGCGGAGGACCCGAAGTACACGGTCGTACCGCAGCGGGAACGGCTGCGGCGGCGTGCACGGGACGAGCGGGACCAGAAGGACCAGCGCGAGGAGCGGACGTAGCAGGAGGCCGGACCGGACCGGGGGGGGCGGCCGGGCGAGAGTCCGCCCGCCCGGCCGGCCCCTCCCGCCACCGCCTCAGTCCGTGAACTCGCCCTCCCCCGCGAGCAGTTCGCGTACCTCGTCGGCGTCCGTCTCCCGCAGCCCGCCCTCCCCGGCGAACAGCCAGCGCTCGACGCCCACCGCCTCCAGGAAGCGCAGATCGTGCGCGGCGATCAGCAGCGCCCCCTGGTACGAGCCGAGCGCGCCCGTCAACTGCCGTACGCCGGAGACGTCGAGGTTGTTCGTGGGCTCGTCCAGCATCAGCAACTGCGGTGCGGGCGCGGCCAGCAGCATCGCGGCGAGCGCGGCGCGGAAGCGCTCGCCGCCGGAGAGCGTGCCCGCGAGCTGCTCCGCCCGCGCGCCCTTGAACAGGAACCGGGCGAGCTGGGCGCGGATGTGGTTCTCGGTGACGCCGGGCGCCGCCCGGGCGACGTTCCCGGCGACGCTCAACTCGTCGTCCAGTACGTCCAGGCGCTGCGGCAGGAAGCGCAGCGGCACCGGCACCTCCGCCTCGCCCGCGAGCGGTTCGAGCTGCCCGGCCAGGGTGCGCAGCAGCGTCGTCTTGCCCGCGCCGTTGCGTCCGACGAGGGCGACACGTTCGGGTCCGGTGAGCTGGAGGTCGGTCTCGCCGAGGCTTCCGTAGCGGGTGCGCAGTCCGTGCGTCCGCAGCACCGTCCGGCCCGACGGCACGGCCGTGTACGGCAGTTCGACGCGGATCTCGGCGTCGGCGCGCACCGCGTCCGCCGCCTCCTCGCGCCGCTCGCGCGCCTCGTCGAGCCGCTCCTCGTGCAGGCCGCGCAGCCTGCCCGCGGACTCCTGCGCCGAACGCTTGCGTTCACCGGCGACGATCCGCGGTGCGCGCCGCTGGGCGTCCGCCTTCCGGCTCTCGCGCCTGCGGCGGGCCAACTTGACCTGGGTCTCCTCCAGTTCGCGCCGCTGGCGGCGTACGTCGGCCTCGGCGGCGCGCAGCATCCGCCCCGCCGCCTCCTGCTGGACGGCGACGGCCTCCTCGTACGCGGACCAGCCGCCGCCGTACCAGTTCACCGCGCCCGCGCGCAGCTCCGCGATGCGGTCCACGCGCTCCAGCAGCTCGCGGTCGTGGCTGACGACGAGGAGCACGCCGGAACGCCAGGAGTCCACGGCCTCGTAGAGGCGGCGGCGCGCGAACAGGTCGAGGTTGTTGGTCGGTTCGTCCAGCAGCAGCACGTCGGGCCGCTCCAGCAGCAGCGCCGCCAGACGCAGCAGCACGGTCTCGCCGCCGGACAACTCCCCTACGGTGCGGTCGAGTTCGACGCCGTCGAGGCCGAGGGAGCCCAGCGTCACCAGGGCGCGTTCCTCGACGTCCCAGTCGTCGCCGACCGTCTCGAAGTGCCGCTCGTCCACGTCGCCCGCCTCGATGGCGCGCAGGGCGCGGCGGCGCTCGGCGATGCCCAGGGCTTCGTCGACGCGGAGCGCGGTGTCGAGGGTGAGGTTCTGCGGAAGGCAGGCGACCCTGCCGCCGGCGGTGACCGACCCCCGCGCGGGCGTGAGCCGTCCGGCGAACAGCCCGAGCAGGGTCGACTTGCCGGAGCCGTTGGCGCCGACGAGGCCGGTGCGGCCCCGGCCGACGGTGAGGGAGAGCCCGTCGAAGACGGTGTCGCCGTCGGGCCACCGGAAGGTCAGTCCGGAACAGGTCAGGGACGGTCCGGTGTGGTGGGACACGGTGGTGTCGCGGGCGTGGGCCATGGTGATCTCGCAATCGCTGCGTGGCGGTCGGGGCTACGTGTGCGAGCACCACGCGGCGGCGGAGCCGTGGAGATCAGGAGAACCGCGAGGGTCCGGATCCGCGGAGATCCCGGAGATCCCGGGGAGTCCGGCGGAGGGTGCGGGTCCTGGCCCGGCGAGGGGCGGGGGGGGGACGGCTCGTGCACCGAGGTCGCGTCCACGCGGTCACGGGCGGCGGGATGGCCGGCTCGGCGTGACTCCCGTACGGACGGTGCCGTACGCGTGGTGATCGCGGACCTCAGATGCGCAACGTCCACCTCAATCGGAGACGACAGGACCCGTGAACCTTACCGCGTCGCCGGGGGCCGGTGCGGAGCGCCGGGGACGGTCGCCTCCGGGACGCGAGGAGACGGAGCGACCGCGCTGCGGACGTCAGTAGCGCGGTGCGTTGCGCGAGCGCTGCACCCGCGCCCCGCGCCGATCCCGCGCGCCCCAGCAGGACTTGTGCCAGTGCCGCCGGTCGTCGACGTCGCCCAGCCGCGGCCACGCCACCACGTGCGGTACGCCGGGCGGGATCTCCTGGTCGCAGCCGGGGCAGCGGTAGCGCTTGCCCGTCGCGCCGCCGACCTGCCGTACGGCCCACTCCTCGCCGCGCCACTCCTCGGTGCGCTCCAGCCCGTACCGCAGCACGGGTTCGTCCGCGCCGCCACCGGTTGTGGACGACGGCTTGGCTGCACCGCCGCGGGGGCGGTTACGACGCGGCGACAACGGAAGCACCTCGGAACTTCGGTACGGCGGACGGGCGGAGTGCCTCCACAGTAGCCACAGATTCCCCGCATACCCGCAGTCCCGGTGTGAGGACGGTCCGAACCGGCCGGACGGGATGACGCGTCCTGCCGTTCATCGGAAGAATCACCGGCTCAACCCCGTGCCCATGGCACGTGTCAGGCGTTATTGCCTGAAGGAGCCGCACAGCTCAAGAGGACGGAGCAGCATGCGAGTTGGAGCGTTCGTGCTGGCCGCGCAGTTCCCCGGGCAGGGCCATGGCGAGCCGCTGCACCGCACTGTACGGACGGCCGAGGTGGCGGAGGAGTCGGGGCTCGACTCCGTCTGGCTCGCGGAGCATCACTTCGTCCCGTACGGAGTCTGTCCGTCCGCGGTGACGCTCGCCGCGATGCTGCTGGGGCGCACCCGGCGCATCGGCGTCGGCACGGCCGTCTCCGTGCTCCCCAACGCGCATCCGGTCGCCCTCGGCGAGCAGACCGCGCTGCTGCATCTCACCAGCGGGGGACGGTTCACGCTCGGCGTCGGACGCGGCGGCCCGTGGATCGATCTGGAGGTGCTGGGCGGCGGTCTCGACGCGTACGAGAACGGCTTCCCGGAGTCGCTGGACCTGCTGCTGCGCTGGCTGCGCGAGCCCCGCGTCGGCGCGGACGGCGAGCGGCACCGCTTCCGCGAGGTCGACGTGGTGCCGCGCTGCGACGAGCCGCCGGACTCCCCGGAGGGCCCCGGCGTGGTCGTCGCCTGCACCTCGCCCGGCAGCGTCCGGCTCGCGGCGCGGCGCTGTCTGCCGATGCTGCTCGGGATGCACTGCGACGACGAGGAGAAGGCCGAAGTCGTCGCGCTGTGGCGGCGCGAGGCGCACGAGGCCGGACACGATCCGCTCCGGATCGAGCAGGCCGCGGCGCTGCATGTCTCGGCGGGCGTCGCCCAGGTCGGCGACTCCACCGCGGAGGCGGTGGAGTCGCTGACGAAGACGATGCCCGAGTGGTTCCGGCAGGGGCTCGGCGCACACCGCACGGTCGACGACCGCGAGCGCAGGATGCGCGACCCCCTCGCCTACACCGAACTGCTCTGCAAGCTGCACCCCGTGGGGACGCCGCGGCTGTGCGCCGACCGGCTCGCCGCGACGCACGAGCGCACCGGCATCGGCCGCTTCGCGCTCCTCGTCGAGGGGACCGGCGATCTCGCCGCGACGGAACGCAACGTGCAGCGGCTGGGCGAGGAGGTTCTGGCCCTTCTCCCCCGGGCGCGGTAAGCCCCCGGAACCTCCCCGCCGCACGCCGTTCCGGCACCGGCGGTCCGGTCGCCGGCGACACGCCGCCGCCGCTCACGGGAGCAGCGGCAACGTGACCCCGGAGGCCGGCCGCCGGCTGTCAGCAGTCGCGCAGAGCCGGCGACTGGTTGAGCAACTGGCCCCGCACGGACGTGAAGCGGGCCAGCCTCTCGTCCACTGCTGTGTCCAGCGGGAAGACCGCGACACGGTGGCAGTTCTGGAAGGCGAGCCGGACTCCGAAGTGACGTTCCAGCGCACCGCGTATCGCATCGCTGGCGAGTGCGCGCAGTAGCTGACCGCGGGCCTTCTCGTCGGGCGGCGGCGTCTGGTTGTCGGCGAACTCGCCGCCGTCCACCTTGAGCCGGGCCACCAGGGTGCTGACCATCTCCCAGGCGTACGGGAGAGACGTACGTACACAGTCGACGAAGTCACGCTCGTCGACTTCGCCCCGTTCTGCCTGTGCCAGCAGGGCCGGTGAGACGTCGAGCGACATGGGTTCTCCTCTCGCGACCCCATGGGGATTCAGGGGTCTTCCGGATGGATTGGAAGGGACCCGATCGGCGCCGGGTGATCACACGACTCCGCACGGCGACACCCCCCATCGTTAACGGTAAGGGGCGGACAGTTACCGCACCATGCGAATGGGCATACATCCGGCCACAGTTGAAGAGGGCCATCCAGGGGCGAATCGCATCGCGCGAACGTGTCCAGTAGCGTGACCGCTCATGCGTCTCGTCATCGCCCGGTGCTCCGTCGACTACGCCGGCAGGCTCACCGCCCATCTCCCCCTGGCTCCACGGCTGATCCTGGTCAAGGCCGACGGCTCGGTCTCCGTCCACGCGGACGACCGCGCCTACAAGCCCCTCAACTGGATGTCGCCGCCCTGCACCGTGAAGGAGGCGGAGGACGGCACACGCTCGCTGTGGACGGTGCAGAACAAGGCGGGCGAGAAATTGATCATCACCATGGAAGAGGTCTTGCACGACTCCTCCCACGAACTCGGCACGGACCCCGGCCTCATCAAGGACGGTGTCGAGGCGCATCTCCAGGAGCTGCTGGCGGACCGCATGGAGACCCTCGGCGAGGGCTGGTCGCTGATCCGCCGCGAGTACCCGACGGCCATCGGCCCGGTCGACATCCTCGGCCGCGACGAGGCGGGCACCACGGTGGCCATCGAGATCAAGCGGCGCGGTGAGATCGACGGCGTCGAGCAGCTCACCCGCTATCTCGACCTGCTCAACCGCGATCCCCATCTCGCCCCGGTCAAGGGTGTGTTCGCCGCGCAGGAGATCAAGCCGCAGGCCCGTGTGCTCGCCTCCGACCGCGGGATCGGCTGCGTCACCCTCGACTACGACGCGCTGCGCGGCATCGAGGACGACAAGCTCCGGCTGTTCTGAGCGGACCCGGCGCGGGGACGGACGCCGAAGGCACAGCGACCGCCGAAGGCACCGCGGACGCTGCCGGAGACCGGCCGCCCCTGTTGGGCCGTTCCTCTGAAAAGCACACGTCCGTACGGGTCTTGTCCCTGTCACACGCCTCCCGCCACGGGCCCCGGCGCCGCACCCCCGGCTAGCGTCCCGGCTGCCTGCGCCGGGGGGAGGCTCCCGGCCCCTCGGACCCGGGAGTCATGCGGTGCGAATCCTGCTCGTGGCCAGCGCCTTCAACAGTCTCACCCAGCGTGTGTACGCCGAACTGACCGACGCGGGCCATGAGTTGGACACGGTCTGCGGGGGCGGCGACGACGCGGTACGGGAGGCGGTACGCCGGCACCGCCCCGAGCTGGTCGTCGCGCCGATGCTCACCACGGCGATCCCCGAGGACGTCTGGTCGCGGCACGTGTGCCTCGTCGTCCACCCGGGACCGCCCGGCGACCGCGGCCCCTCCGCCCTGGACTGGGCGATCGACGGCGGCGCCCGCCGCTGGGGCGTGACGGTGCTTCAGGCGGACGCCGAGATGGACGCCGGCGACATCTGGGCCACCGTCCCCTTCACGGTGCCGGAGGCCGGCAAGAGCGACGTGTACCGCAACGAGGCGGCCGACGCCGCCGTCGCCGCCGTCGGGCTCGCCGTGCACCGCTTCGCCTCGGGCAGCCACAAGCCCTCGCGTCCGGAGGACTGCGGGGCGCGGCCGGTGTGGCGTCCGTATCTGCGCCAGGAGCGGCGCCGCATCGACTGGGCGGCCGACTCCACCGACACGGTGCTGCGCAAGCTGCGGGCGGCGGACTCACGGCCGGGCGTACTCGACGAACTCCTCGGCGCACAGTGGTACTTGCACGGCGGCGAACGGGAGGACGCGCCGCGGCCGCCCGGCACGCCCGGTGCGCCGGGCGACATCGTGGCCCAGCGCGCGGGCGCCGTCTGCCGTGTCACACGCGACGGCGCCGTGTGGATCCCGCGGCTGCGGCCGCGGCGCGTACCGGGCGGCCCCGCCACGTTCAAGCTGCCCGCGGTGTACGCCCTGGGTGCGCGCCTGCCCGCGTCGGTGCCGGAGGTGCCCGCACCGCTGGAGCAGCCGGCCGAGGGCATCGCGGGCTGGAGCGACATCCGTTACGAGGAGCAGGGGGACGCGGGCTTCCTCTGGTTCTCCTTCCCCGGCGGCGCGATGAGCACGGACCACTGCCGCCGGCTGCTGTCCGCGTACCGGCACGCGCTCTCGCGTCCCACCCGGGTGCTGGTCTTCGGCAGCCGGCGCGACTTCTTCTCCAACGGGATCCACCTCGCGGTGATCGAGGCCGCCGACGACCCCGGCGCGGAGTCCTGGGCCAACATCGTCGCCATGGACGACCTGGTCGAGGCCGTGCTGCGCACCACGGACCGGCTGGTGGTCTCCGCCCTCGGCGGCAACGCGGCGGCCGGCGGCGTCATGCTCGCCCTCGCGGCGGACGAGGTGTGGTGCCGGGACGGCGCCGTCCTCAACCCGCACTACCGGCTGATGGGTCTGTACGGCTCGGAGTTCTGGACGTACACACTCCCCCGCCGGGTGGGCCGCGAGGCGGCGGAGCGCATGATGTGCGAGGCGCTGCCGCTGAGTTCACCGGCGGCGGCCCGCGCCGGGCTGGTGGACCGTCTGCTGCCCGTACCGGCCGCGGAGTTCGCGGCCGAGGCGGTACGGACGGCGGCCCGGCTGGCGCGCACCCCGGAGCTGGACGCGCGGGTCGCCGCCAAGGCCGCGGCGCGCGCCCGTGACGAGGCGGCCAAGCCGCTCGCGGAGTACCGCGCGGCCGAACTGGCCGTGATGCGCCGCCAGTTCACCGGCCCCGACGAGCCGTACCACGCGTTGCGCCGGGCGTTCGTACGGACGTAGCGACACGGCCGGACGGGGACGCGCACGGAGGCCGCCCCCCGAGGCCGCTTCCGCGTTCTCGTCTCCGCGTTCCCGTCTCCGTCAGGCGGTGAAGGGCGCCGCGGAGCCCGACGGTGCGTCGAGGCCCGCCGCGCCGAGGACGGTGCCGCTGGTCGCTCCGCCCTTGCTGCCACCGCTGGTGCTGCCGCCGCCGGTGCTGTCGGTGCCGCCGCCCGTGCTGCTGCCACCGGTGCTGCTGGTACCGCCGGTGGTGCCTCCGGTGCTGCTGGTACCCCCGGTGGTGCCGCCAGTGGTGCCGCCGGTGCCGGTGCCGCCCGTGTCCGTACCACCGTCGTCGGTGCCGCCGTCGTCGGTGCCGCCGTTGTCGGTCCCGCCGTCGTCGGTGCCACCGTCGTCCGTACCGCCGTCATCGGTACCGCCGTCGTCCGTACCACCGTCGTCCGTACCACCGTTGTCGGTGCCACCGTCATCGGTACCGCCGTCGTTCGAACCCCCGCCGTCCGTACCGCCGTTGGTGCCGGGGCTGCCCGTCGGCGAACCGCCGCCCGAGCCTCCCGCGTCGCCGGGTTCGCTGCTGGAGGGGTCGTCGTCCGGCGCGGAGCTGCTCGCGCTGGGCGAGTCCTCGCTCGCGCTGTCGGAGGCGTCGGGGGACTTGCTGGACTCGCTGGGCGTGCCCGACTTGCTGCTCTCGCCCGTACGCGGGCTGCGGCTGTCCGGGTCGTCGGCGTTCAGCTCGTTGCGGTCGTCCCGCTGCGAGGTCGTTCCGGGCGTGCCCCGGTCCAGGGGTCCGGTGCCGTCGTCCGGCATCCGGCCGAGCCCGATGATCGTCGCGAGCACGGCGATCAGCACCGCGCCCGCTCCCGCGGCGGCCAGATTCCTGCGGGCGCCGTAGGCGACCGACCGGTTCGCCGGATGGACGAGCATGGGGTTGACGTCGCCCGGTCTGGCCACGCCGTCCCCGCGGGGTCCGGCGATCGACGCGGCGACGGTACGTGCCGTCTCCGCCTGGGGATCCCGGGCTTCGCCCCGCCGGTGGCCTCTGAG
The DNA here is from genome assembly GCF_001751255.1 of Streptomyces nanshensis. GTDB lineage: Bacteria > Actinomycetota > Actinomycetes > Streptomycetales > Streptomycetaceae > Streptomyces > Streptomyces nanshensis_A. The sequence goes on from NZ_LJGW01000699.1 coordinate 8,295, forward strand.
GGAGGCGGCGAGCGACCGCGTGGCGAGGTCCGCGGGCTCGTACGAGACCTGCTGCGTCCCGGCGAACTCCCCGAACTCCCCCTGCCCGGCGGGCACTCCGTGCTCCGCGTGCTCGCCGTGGACCCCGGTCCCGTACTCCGCGTACGCGCCGTACTGACCGTACTGCCCGTACTCGCCGTATGCGCCCTGGCCGGCGCCGTCGTACGCGGCCGCCGCGGGCACGGCCGCCCCCGGCTCCGGTGCTCCGGTCTCCGGTATGCCGGTCTCCGGTGCGCCGGGCGCCTCGGGCGCGTGCGGCACCGCACCCG
>NZ_LJGW01000704.1 GCF_001751255.1 Streptomyces nanshensis
TGGCGACGGGGGTGCGGCCCGCGGCCGTCGGCGCGTACGCGCCGCACGAACTCTCCACCCGCACGCGGTCTCGTCCGCGGCCCCAACATGCCTCGGAGCGGCCGGAATTCGCGCGGCGGCGCGGCGGGCGGCCCCGGTAGCCTTCCGGCATGTCGCGATCCGAGCACCCCACGCGTCCCGCCGTGCACGGATTCTGGGAGGGCACCGGCGCCACGAAGACCTTCACCCACCCCCTCGACCCCGCGCTGCTGGAGCGGTATGTGCCGCGTGACGCGCGGATCCTCGACTACGGATGCGGGTACGGGCGGCTCACCGCGCGGCTCGCGGAGCTGGGCTACCGCGACGTCCACGGGGTGGACCCCTCCCATGCGCTGATCGAGCGCGGACGGCGGGAGCATCCGGGGCTGCCGCTGCGGCAGTTCGACGCGCTGCCCCTGCCCTTCGAGGACGGCACCTTCGACGCGGCGCTGCTCTTCGTCGTCCTCGGGGTCGTCACCGACGACGCCGACCAGGGCGCGCTGCTCGCCGAACTCGCCCGTCTCGTACGGCCGTCGGGGGTGCTCCACCTCAGCGACGTACCGCTGCAGAGCGACGCGCACCACGTACGGCGCTACGACGAGGCCGCGGCCGCCGAACCCGGCCGCCCCTACGGCGTCTTCACCACGCCCGACGGCGGGCTCTTCCGGCACCACCGGCCGGAGGAGCTGCGGGAGTTGCTGTGGGCGCACGGCTTCGCCGTCGAGGAGGAGCACCAGAAGGAGACGGCCACGCTGCACCGCGGCGAGAGAACGCGCAGCGTCCAGCTCGTCGCCCGCCGCCAGTCCGGCCCCGGGCAGGGGCGGTGAGGCGGGCCAGGAACGGCGAGCCGGGGCCGCCGGTCAGCGGAAGGCCGATTCTCCGGTCAGGGCCTGCCCGATGACGAGCTGATGCACCTCGGAGGTGCCCTCGTACGTCAGCACCGACTCCAGGTTGTTGGCGTGCCGCAGCACCGGATACTCCAGGGTGATCCCGGCCGCGCCGAGCATCGTGCGGCACTCGCGTGCGATGGCGATCGCCTCGCGGACGCTGTTGAGCTTGCCGAGGCTGACCTGTTCGGGCCGCAGGGTCCCGGCGTCCTTGAGCGACGCCAGATGGAGCGCCAGCAGCATGCCCTTGCCCAACTCCAGTGACATGTCGGCGAGTTTGGCCTGTGAGAGCTGGTAGGCGGCGAGCGGCTTGTCGAAGATCTCACGGCTGCGGGCGTAGTCGAGGGTGGTCTCCAGACAGTCGCGCGCGGCGCCCAGCGCGCCGAAGACGATGCCGTAGCGGGCCTCGTTGAGACAGGAGAGCGGACCCGAGAGGCCGATGGCGCCGGGGAGCACCGCCGACTCGGGCAACCGCACCCCGTCCAGGACGAGTTCGGAGGTCACCGAGGCGCGCAGCGACATCTTCTTCTTGATCTCGGGCGCCGAGAAGCCCGGTGTGCCGGCCGGTACGAGGAAGCCGCGCACCTTCTCGCCCGGGTCGTCCGTACGCGCCCACACCACGGCGACGTCGGAGACCGAGCCGTTGGTGATCCACATCTTGGTGCCGTCGAGCACCCAGTCCGAGCCGTCGCGCACGGCGCGGGTGCGCATCCCGGCCGGGTTGGAGCCGAAGTCCGGTTCCGTCAGGCCGAAGCAGCCGACGGCCTCGCCCGCCGCCATCGACGGGAGCCACCGCTGCTTCTGCTCCTCGCTGCCGTACTTCCAGATCGCGAACATGGCCAGGGAGCCCTGCACCGAGACCAGCGAACGCAGCCCGGAGTCCGCCGCCTCCAGCTCCATGCACGCCAGTCCGTAGGCGGTGGCGCTCGTACCGGCGCAGCCGTAGCCCTCCAGATGCATGCCGAGGACGCCCAACGCGCCCAGTTCCCGGGCGAGTTCGCGCGCCGGGACGGAGCCCGCCTCGTACCAGTCGCCGAGGTGGGGCCGCACCTTCTCCGCGACGTACTGCCGTACGGTGTCCCGGATCGCGCGGTCCTCCTCGCCGATCAGGGCGTCGGTGCCGAAGAGGCCGAGCGGGGTCTGAGGCGTCACGGGCGGCACGGGGCTCTCCTCGTCCAGTGGGGTACGGAAGGGGTACGGAAGCGGTGGTCGGCGTCGGGTTCTGCGTGATCCAGACGCTAAGCCTGTCGTCCGGATGTCACAAGGAGCCGATCCGGCGCCGCGGCCGAGGTCGCCGCTGCTCAGCCCGTGTGCGGCACCGGGGCCTGCTCAACTTTCGTGGGGCGCCGCGGCGTTGACCGGGCCGCCGCGTGCGACGGGCCGGCGCCGGACGCACCGGCACCGGCCCGTCGCCGCGCACCTCTTCCCGCTCGGCGGGATCTCCGCCCGCGGGCTATTCCGCGAGCAGCTCCCGCAGTTCGGCCACCGCCTCACGGAGCGCGTCCGCGAAGGTGTGCATCTGGTCCGCGACCGTCTCCGGCGTGCTCAGATAGAGATTGAAGCGCTCCGGCAGCAGCACGTACGCGATCCCGATGCACCGGCTGCTCGTCGAACCGAAGCCGAAGAACTGGATGTTGACGGACGGCGCCGAGCTGGTGCTCAGATAGTCGTCGCGCATCGTCAGCCACCCTGGGCTGCGGTAGAGCGCCGGCTGCTCCGTGACGCCCAGCTCCGCGCCCCGCCGCCGCTGGATCAACTCCAGCTCCCACAGGTGCTGTTCGGGCGCCTCGATCGCCTGGCACTCCTTGGCCCGCCGTACGTGCGCCTCCGCGGCGGCCCGGAAGGCGGCACGCCGGGACTCCCGGTCGGCCTCCGGGTCCTCCATCTCGTCCACGAACGCGTACATCTGCGGCGTGATGACGCGCATCGCCTCCGTACGGCCGTGCTTGTACTGCCGCGTGGCGATCGACTCGTACGTGGCGCCCAGCCGCCCCTTGGCCCGCCGGTGCGCGAGCTGGTAGGCGATCTGGACGAAGGCGTCCGGGGAGACGCCCAGCGCCTTCGCGTCGTTGCTGCCGAAGTCGTCGAAGGTGACCGTACGGGTCGCCGTCGCCCGCCCGTACTCCGCGAACGACTCGGCGGCGGCGAGCACTTGCCCGCGCAGCGCACCGTCCAGCCGGAAGTCCACCGGCTCTGCCGCCGGCTGTCCCTGAGCGCGCGCCCCCGACCGCTCGGAGTGCTCCGCCGCCGGCACGGGCAGCAGCGCGTCCACGAAGCTGAGGATGGTGGTGCCGTCGAGCTGGCAGTGCTCGACGTTCAGCCCCGCGCGGCCGTCCTCGAAGACGACGAAGGAGACCGCCTTGTCGAACCAGCGGTTCCCGCGGTCGCCGTACAGCAGCTCGTCGCACGCCTCCTGCACCCCGGCCGGGGCGAAGTCCTCCAGGCACAGGCAGAACAGCGCGTCCTCGACGGTCTCCAGCGCGTGCGCGTTGCCCGGGTCGCAGTCCAGCAGCGCCATCCGCGCCCTGGCCCACTCCGCGCGGGCCATCGTCGTCAGATGCCCCACGCGCCCGTCGTCCGCGGCCGGTTCGGCACCGGCCTTCATCACCGCGCGCAGCCCCGCCTGGAGGTCCTCCAGGCTGTAGGGGGCGCCGTCCTCGCCGACGACGTCCATGCGGAAGAGGTTGCCGCGGAAGAAGACCAGGATGTGCCGCGCCCGCGAGGGACCGGGCCGCTCGGGCGAGTACGGCGTGCGCGAGGTGTCCTGCTCGACGCCGGGGATGCGGGTGCTGGAGAAGAGGTACTTGAGCTGCTCCATCGACTGCGGCACGCCCCGCTGGACGACGGGCGGGATCCGCTCCTCGTCGACCTGCCGCTTGAAGTCGAGGGCGCCCGCGACGAGTCCGGCCGCGCGCTCGACCTGCTGCTCGTCCGAGTCCTGGAAGAGGAAGAAGAAGTTGGCGTTCAGCGCGATGCGGTCACGCCGCCCCAGATAGCGGTACGGCCAGAAGGTGTCGAGCCAACTGTGCACGCCCGGCGAGGAGTCGTACTCCTCCAGCGCGCCTTGGAGCACCCGCCCCGGCCCGTCGGGCGCGAGGAACGCCGTCACCTCGTCCTTCGTCGCACCGACCTCGCCGGGCGGGAGCAGCGGCGCGCACCAGGCGAGGAACCTCTCGCAGCTCTCCTCGAGCGTCGGCAGCGGCACACGCGGCAGGGAGTCCTCCCGCGCGAAGGTCGGGGTGGTCGGTGCGCTTCCCTGCGCCGCGCTTTCCTGACTGGTGTTCAATTGCGCTCTCTCTTCGGCTCGTCGGTGGGTGGTGCTGCTGCCGGTGCCGGGGCCCGTTCCGCCGCCGCGGCTCCCGACGGCGTGGCCTCGGTCGCGCGTGCGAGGCGTGCCGGGGACCAGGGCCAGCCGGCGGTGCCGGCCGGACGGGAAACATACAGCCGCGCGTGGAGCCAGCCGTCCGCCTCCAGACCGTCCGCGTCGATCCCGGCGTCCTTCATGGTCTCCAGCACCTGCGTCTGCTCCTGCGGCGAGGCGAAGCGGCGCTGCCGGAAGACGTCGTCGGCGCAGACGGTGCTGTATCCCAGTTCCTCCAACGCCCGCTCGACCGGGTCGAAGGGGAACATGCGGAGCACGAAGTGCGCCATCCAGGGCCGGTGTTCGCCCATGGAGCGGACGATACGCGTCAGCGTGCGCTCGGTGACGTACCCGACGCAGCCGGTCGAGATCATCAGATCCGCACCGGCGAACAGCTCGCGCTGCCGCGGCGTCGGCTCGTCCCGCTCCAGGTCGGCGTGGACGACGTCGTCGAGGAAGCCCGCCTCCAGCCCGTACGCGAGCGCGCTCCCGGAGGTGTCCAGGCCGACGACGCGCACGGGACGCACCGGACGGTGCGCGCGTGCCAGCCTGCGGTCGCGGGCCAGCAGCGCCTCGGGGGACTCCTCGGTGCCGCGCTCGCCCTCGGCGTGCTCGTCGCAGTAGCGGGCGTAGAGGGCGTCCATGGTGACGTCGTACTTGAGCAGCGCGGCGTTGATGCCGTACGAGCAGCCGATGTCGAGCACCTTCGGCACCGGCACCCGCCGCACGTCGCGGTACTCCTCGATGAGCTTCGCGAAGTACGGCTTGGCCTGCTGCGGCACGCAGTAGTCGAGTTGGCGCAGCTCCCTGAAGTAGGCCCGGGGATCGGGCTGGTTGTAGATGTGGTCGAGCGTGACTTTTCCGGTGGCGTCGAAGCGCACGGAGGGCTCCTGTGGGGGTGGCGGGGTGACGTCACGGCGCGGTGCGCGGTGACGTCACGGCGTGGTGCGGGGAGTCCGGGCCGGCCGGACCGCCGCCCGCGCCGGGTCAGTCGAGCAGCCGGTCGCCGCGTACAGCGCGCTCGGCCGCCTCCAGATGTTCCGGCAGCACCCGCCCGAAGAGCTGCCGGGTCCGTGCCACGCTCCCCACGACGCCGGGCCGCTCGCTGTAGGCGAAGATCGCCGAGTGGCGGGCGAGTTCGCCCCGTACGGGACTCACGCGGTGCAGCGAGAAGCGTCCCTTGAAGAGCTGGAGGTCGCCGGGTCGCAGGGGCAGCCGCCGGGCGGTCTGTTCGCCGCCGCCCTGGATGACGTCCCGTACGGCGTCGAAGTTCTCCTCCTCGGCGGAGCGGATGCCCGGGCAGTACTCGAAGACCCCGCCCTGCTCCGCCTCCTGCGTGAGCATGCTGACGGTGAACTCGTTGGTGTCGAAGTGCCAGGGGTGTTCCATGCCGGGCTCGACGACGTTGAGCACGAGCCCGGAGAGCGGGTCGGCCAGTTCGTGCAGCGCCTCCAGGTCGAAGCAGCGGGCGATGAAGCGCTGGAACGCCGCGTCGGAGTAGAGACGGCTGATGAGCGAGCCGGCGGGGATGCGGTCGCGCGGCACGAAGGCGTTGCCCCGCTCGAAGGCGATGCGTCCCGGGTGGTCCTCGGGCAGTTCGGGGCCCACGGCCATGTTGTAGACGTTGACGGTCGCGACGTCGAAGTGCGCCCGCGGCGCGATCTGCGCGCACTGCCGCTGGAGCGTCTCCTGGAGCGACGGCCGGATGAAGTCCGGCAGTACGGTGCAGCCGTCGGCCAGCAGTTCCGCCCTGGCACGGTCGAGGACGGCACGTCCTCCGGCACCGTCGAGGTCCGCGAGGGGGTACCGGTCGGTGTCGACCAGTTCCTCGAGTGTGGTGACTTCCGAAGTGCTCATCCGATCCTCTCCCGCCTGAAGGCCGGCCGTCGCGGGCGTCCCGGGCACGGCGTCCGCGCGGTGACGCAGGTGCCGCCCGGCGCGCCGCGCGGAGGCGGCGGGCTGCCGGTGCGGCCCGTTGTACCGACCGGACCTCGCCCTGGGGATCTCCCCAACTCTACTGATGAGTAACGGAGTTGAAGCTCCCACATCCGTGGGGTCGTTGTCTGTGACTCGTCACACGGTCGTCATATGCGGACGGGGAGCGGCGGGCCGGCGCGGGCGGTGACGGCGCCCGGGAACGGCACGGCTGCGAACGGCCCCGCTGTGAACGGCACGGCCGCGAAGGAGACAGCCGGGGCGGACCGTGCGGTGCGGGAGCGGGAGCGGCGGGTGCCGCTGCCCGTCCCGGTGGCGGTGGTCCGTCCCCGGCTGTGCCGTACGGGTCGTACGGGTCGTACGCCGCGTCATCCGTCGTACGCGGCCGTACGGGATCGTGCTGTGTGCGTCGACGCCGCGCTCCGCGCCGAGCTGTGCCGTGCCTGTTGTGCCTGTCGTGCGGGTGGTGCTGTGTCGTGCCGGTGGTGCTGTGTCGTGCGTCTGTCGTGCCGGGTCCGGTGGCGGATCAGCCCGCCGTGCCGGTGGCCGATGCGTCCAAGTACGCCTTCGACGCGGCCTGGTCGAGCTTGCGTGCCGTCGCCTCCGGGTCCGAGGGGTCGCGGATGAACTCCTGGAGGAGCTGCCACTCGCCCTTGCCGGCCGAACCGCCGAAGTCGGCCGGCGCCTGGTCGGACATGTCGAACTGCACGGCCTCGCCCGCGTCCACGAGCGACTTGGCGACCTTGCGGGTGGTCTCGTCCGGGTAGGCCTGGAGGTTCAGATTGATGTTGGGCGAGAGGAATCCGCCCTGCTTGGCCCAGATCTCGGCGGCCTTCGGGCTGGCGAGATACTCGATGAAGGACATCGCCAAGTCCTCCTGCTGCTTGCCCTTCTTCATGGCCACCGCCGCGTCGCCGCCGCTGATGACGGGCGCCTGCTTGTCCTTGGCGATGGGCGGGAAGTCGAAGAAGTTCGCCTCCTTGTCGACCTTGCGGTTGAACTCCCCGGATATGATCCCGGCCACGAAGTCGCCCTCGTAGACCATCGCGGCCTTCTGGTTCTTGCCGTAGACGGCGCCCACGGACTCGTTCAGATCGGTGCGCAGGGCCTCCGCGCCGCCGCCGGCCACCAGGTCGTCGCCCTTGAACAGCTTGCCGAAGGTCTTCAGGGCCTTGATGACGGTCGGGTCCTGCCAGCCGATCTCGTTCGTCGCCAGCTTCGCGTAGTTGGCGGGTCCGGCCTGGGCCAGATAGATGTTCTCGAACCAGTCGGTGAGCGGCCAGGCGTCCTTGCCCGCGACGGAGAATGCGGGCGTGCCCGAGTCGGCGAGCTTCTGGCCGTTCGCGATCATCTCCTTGTAGTCCTTCGGGGGCTCCACGTCCGCCTTCTCGAAGGCTTTCGGGCTGTACCAGACGGTCGATTTGTGCGACGCCTTGAAATAGAGCCCGTAGAAGATGCGCCGTACGCTCCCGTAGTTCTGCCACACCAGCGCGAAGTTGCGGGCGGCTTCCAACTCGACCCGCGGTGGCAGCGGTTCCAGCCAGCCTTTCTGGGCGAACTGCTGGAGCACGCCCACCTGCGGCACCATCGCCACGTCGGGCGTCTTGCCGTTCTTGCGCAGGTCGCGGATGAACAGGGCGAAGTCGTCACGGCCTTGCGCACGGCTGGAGAGGAACTTCACCTTGGCGCCGGTCTTCTTGGTGAAGCCGTCGAGCACCTTTCGGAAGTTCTTCCCCTCGGCGCCGTTCCAGGTGCCGGCAACCGTGAGGGTCTGGCCGCTGAACTGCTGTTCACCGGATGCGCTGTTCAGGCCGCTGCAAGCGGTCGCCGTGACGGCGAGCGCGGCCACGGCGGCCGCAAGGCGTGATACCGCAATGCGAGGTCTTTTCATGATTTCTCTCTCGAGGCAGCTAACGCGGGTGCTGAAGTCGCCGATCCACCGATGCGCAGTGGAGCCGGAAGTGCTGTCGCGGAGCAGCCGCCGACGGGTCGGGAGCGCGTACGGCATCGTGCGTGAGCCTGGCCCGGGGCGCTGCATGGGCTCGCTGTTCAACTGTCCGTCGCCACGCGAAGATGGAGCTTTCGGGCGGGCGTCTCCAGTGAGCGCAGGCTGCCCTCCGTACGGGCACGCTCACGGCGCAGGTCTGACCCGTCACGGGAGAACCGTCAGACGGGCTGGTCTGACCCGACCGGTTCGCGGGGTGTACGCGGATGACAACGTAGTGCAGTCGGCAGCCCGGGAAAACGGTTGCGCCGAAATGCGGAGCAAAAATCTACTCGCGGGTCGCGGGTGACGAGCGACCGCTTACGGCTTTCGCCGGGAAAAGCCGTGAAGGAAACCCGGTGCCGGAAACGTCATGAAGGCGCTGAAGCCGGTGAACGACCAGAATGCGAAGGGTAGTTGACAGTACGCGAACACGGCC
>NZ_LJGW01000701.1 GCF_001751255.1 Streptomyces nanshensis
CGCCGCCGGTGCCGCGGGAGCGGCCGGTGCGACGGGCGCCGCGAGCGCGAAGCCGTACACGAAGGAGTCCGCGGAGGCGGGCGCCGCAGGCGGTCTCGCGACCGGTCAGGATGCCATGACCCGTTCCGAGGAGCATCTGCGCGTCGGGACGGAGCGGTTCGAGACCGGTCGTGCGCGGCTGCTGAAGTACGTCGTGACGGAGGAGGTCGAGCAGAGCGTTCCGGTGCGGCACGAGGAGGTGCGTATCGAACGCGAGCCGATCACCGAGGCCAACAGGGCCGAGGCGATGAGCGGGCCCCAGATCTCGGAGGACGCCTACGAGGTCGTCCTGCACGACGAGCGTCCGGTCGTGGAGACCGAGGCGGTGCCGGTGGAGCGGATCCGGCTGGTCACGGAGGAACACGTCGACCAGGAGACCGTCCGCGGGACCGTGCGCAAGGAGCGCATCGAGGTCGAGGGCATCGACGACTCGACCGCCTGACGGCCGGGCCGACGGCAGGACGCGGGGGCCGGACTCCGGTCCCCGCGTCCTGTTCTCCTCTCTCGTCCCAAGCTCGTCCCGAGTTCGTTCGTCCCAGGTCTGGGCTCAGACGCGGCGGAAGAGCAGGTCGCGGACCTTGTGGCCCTTCTCCAGGCCCTGGCCCTCGAAGCGGGTACGGGGCCGGATCTCTGGCCGGGGCGCGAAGCCGCCGTCGAGCTGGGTGTTCTCGTACGCGGGGTGTCCGGAGAGGACGTCGAGCATCTGCTCGGCGTACGGCTCCCAGTCCGTCGCGCAGTGCACGAGCGCGCCCGAACGCAGCGGGCCGGCCGCGAGATCGAGGAACTCCGGCTGGATCAGGCGCCGTTTGTGGTGCCGCTTCTTGGGCCACGGGTCGGGAAAGTAGACGCGGAGGCCGGAGAGGCACTCGGGGGCGAGCATCTCGCGGAGCAGGATGATCGCGTCGCCGTTGCCGACGCGGACGTTGGTCAGGCCGCGTTCGTCGGCGAGGCGGAGCAGATTGCCCTGGCCCGGGGTGTGCACGTCGACGGCGAGGATGTCGGTGCCGGGGTCGGCGGCGGCCATCTCGGCGGTCGCCTCTCCCATGCCGAAGCCGATCTCCAGCACGACGGGGCGCTCGGGGCGTTCAGGGCGTTCGGAGTGTTCGCGTTCGCCGCGGCCGTCCGGCGGCAGCTCCCGTTCCCCGGAGGAGGCGAACAGGTCGCGGAGGTCGATGCGGCGCTGCCCGTCGATGTCGAAGCCCCAGCGCGGCCAGAGCCGGCGCAGCGCCGCGCGCTGCCCGGCGGTGACGCGGCTGCGGCGGGGCTGGAAGCTGCGGATGCGCCGCTCGTGATGCGATCCGGCGGGGTCGGCCGACGGGCCTTCACCGTCCGGGAACATGGACGGCCTCCCGGGGTGCTCGGCCGCGGGCGTCTCGGAGTTCACAGGCTTCTGGGAGTGCTCAGACACAGTGCTTCCACTGTACGGGCGCGCGGGGGCGGGGTGCCGCGTCCGGTGTCACAGGGCCGGTGCCACCGGGCCCGCGTCCTGGGTGCCCGTACGGATCCGTCCCGGAGGACGGTGGCGTCAACAGGCCGCCGTGTGCAGCGCGTTGAGCGCCTGGACGGCCCGGAGGGCACGCGCCGCGATCTCCCGGCCGATGGGCAGCGAGGCCGTCGCGGCGGGGGAGGGGGCGTTGAGCACGTGGACCGCGTGCGGCCCCTCGGTGATGAGGAAGTCGTCGGCGAGGGAACCGTCTGGCAGCACCGCCTGCGCCCGTACGCCCGCGGGCGCGGGGACCAGATCGTCCGCGGAGACCTCCGGCAGCAGCCGCCGTACCGCCGTGGTGAACGCGCGCTTGGACAGGGAACGGCGCAACTCGCCCGCCCCGTAACGCCAGTGGCGCCGGGCCATGCGCCAGGTGCCGGGGTGGGTGAGGACGCCGGCCAGTTCGGCGGGGCGGACCGTACGCCAGCCGTACCCCTCCAGCGCCAGGGCGGGGACGGCGTTCGGGCCGATGTGGACGCCGCCGTCGATGCCCCGCGTCAGATGGACGCCGAGGAAGGGGAACGCCGGGTCCGGCACCGGATAGACCAGGCCGCGGACCAACTCCTCGCGGGAGGCGGCCAGTTCGAAGTATTCGCCGCGGAAGGGCACGATGCGCGCCGCGGGGGTGTCACCGGTGAGCAGGGCGAGCCGTGCGCTGTGCAGCCCGGCGCAGTTGACCATGGTGCGGGCCCGCACCACCGACGTACGGGCGCCGGGACCGGAGTCGGGATCGGAGCCGGGGCCGGAGTCGGGGCCGCCCTCCGTCACGCGGACGGCGACGCCCGTACCCGTACGCCGCTGCACGGCGGTCACGCGCGCCCCGTAGCGGATCTCCGCGCCGCCCTCGCGGGCGAGCCGCGCCAGTCGCCCGGCGACGGCGCCGAAGTCGCACACGCCCGTCGTGCCGACGTGGATGGCGGCCAGACCGCGTACGTACGGCTCGCGCTCGGCGATCTGCGCGGGCCCCAACTCCCGTACGGGGATGCCGTGTTGTCTGCCGCGCTGGATCAGGGCGTGCAGCCGGGGCAGCTCGTCGCGCTCGGTGGCGACGATCAGCTTGCCCGTGACCTCGTGCGGAATCCCGTACCGCGCGCAGAAGTCGACCATCTCGGCCGCCCCCTGCACCGCGAAGCGCGCCTTGAGCGAACCGGGGCGGTAGTAGATCCCGCTGTGGATCACACCGCTGTTGCGGCCCGTCTGGTGCCGGGCGGGACCGGGCTCCTTCTCCAGGACGACGACACGGGTGCCGGGCGCGGACTGCGTGATCGCATACGCCGTCGACAGGCCGACGATGCCGCCGCCGACGATCACGACGTCGCAGTCGTGACCCGGTCTCGCAGCGGCGCCGCCACGGGCGGAGGCGGTGCCGGGGGCGGGAGCGGGCGCCGGCTCTGGCATGGCTCTCTCCGGGGTGGTGCTGGAGATGGAGGACGGGTGCGGTCGCGGGCCGGGGGCTTCGGCGTCGTGTCGGCCGGCACGTTGTCCATCATGGACCGCACCACTGACAAAGGGCTGCGACGCAGGTCACGACGGTTCGGCGGAGCGCCCGGCGGCCGGATCGCGGGCCCTGCCGCGCCGGGCGCCGCTCACGGGAGTACGGATCACGGGGTGCCGGTCACGCGGGCGCCGCCAGCAGCGGCCGTGCCTGCTCCCGCAGTTGGGCGACGCGCGGCTCGTCCCCGTACGGCTCCAGGCGGTTCAGCAGATCCCGTACGTACTCCGTCGTGCGCGCCGAGGAGATGCGGCCCGCGACCTCGACGGCGCGCGCCCCGGCGGCGCACGCCGCGTCCAGATTGCCGGACTCCAGCTCCGCGACCGCCGAGACGACCAGGCGCAGCCCGTGCGACCGTACGAACTCCTCCGTCGGCTTCGACAGCGCCTTCTCCGTGAAGCGGCGCACCTGGCGGGGCGCCTTCAGATCGCGGTAGCACTCGGCGGCGTCGGCGGCGAGGCGGTCGTAGGAGTAGAAGTCGAGCCAGGAGGGGTCGGCGTCCCCTTCGCGTGCGCGCTCCAGCCAGCTCTCGGCGCCGGAGAGCGCGGCGCCGCAGGCGTGGGAGTCGTTGGCCTTGGCGTGGGCGCGGGCCTCGACGAGGCGGAAGAAGGACATGGTCCGCGCGGTGGCCAGTCCCCGGTTGCGTTCCACGGCGGCCTGGGCGAGGTCGACGCCTTCGTCGGCGAAGCCGCGGTAGGTGGCCTGCAGGGACATGGAGGCCAGGACGTATCCGCCGAGCGGTACGTCGGCGGCGGCGCGGGCGAGGCGCAGCGCCTGGATGTAGTAGCGCTGCGCCGCCTCCTGTTGGCCGGTGTCGAAGGCCATCCAGCCCGCGAGGCGGGTGAGTTCGGAGGTGGCGCCGAAGAGGGAGCGGCCCACGTCGTCGGTGTAGGCGCCGAGGAGTAACGGCGCGGCGTCGACGCGCAGGCACTCGGGCACCATCGACGAACGCCAGTCGCCGCCCCCGTACTTGGAGTCCCAGCGGCGCGCCTCGTCGGCGGCCTCGCGCAGCTTCGCGACGTCGGTGTGGCCGACGCGCAGCGGCGAGGAGGAGTCGGCGTCGCCCGTACCGTCGGACCCGGACCCGGACGCGTCCGCGGCGGCGGCACCGACGTGGCCGGAGGCGGCGGCCGTCTCCGGGTCGCGGGCGACGGAGCTGTCGGCCGGGGTTATCAGCCAGCGGGACGCGGGCGTGGCGTACGCGCTGACCGCGAACGACCCCGCCAGCGACTGCCAGATGCCGCCACCGCCGCGGCGGCCGCCGTGCAGATCGAGACGGTAGAGGTCCGTGGCCGCCTTCACCGCGGCGCGTACGTCGCGGGGGAAGGCGAGGCCGACCTCGGGCGCCGGGTCGGCGTCGGCGAGGCCGATCTCGTGCAGCGGTACGGGACGGCCCAGCTTGCTGCCGATCGCCGCGGCGATGAGATGGGGCGCGGCGCCCTGCGGGACCATCCCCTTGGAGACCCAGCGGGCGACGGACGTCTTGTCGTAGCGGAGCGTCAGACCGCGCTGCGCTCCCAAGTCGTTGACCCTGCGGGCGAGTCCGGCGTTGCTGATCCCCGCGAGGGCGAGAACGGTGCCGAGCTTCTCATTCGGCCCGCGTGGCTCCCTGGACATGCGCGCACACCCCTGACACACACCGACGGCCGCCCCGCCGCCTGGCGCGAACCGGCGGCACGGCACCTGCTACCCGCGGGAGAACCGCGGGATGCCTCCCCGGAGCGCCGGGGCTGCGGGCAGACACGGCGCGGGACGCACTGAGGACTTAGCGTAGTTCGCCGCATCCTCACCGTTAAGGGGCGCCGGCTGGGATGGCGGGATTCGTGTCCGTGCGCAGGGCCCGGCTGCCGGTGCGGGGCTGTGCACTGCGTGTTGTCGGGGCCTGTCGCCCGTCACTGTGCGCGTGCGCGGAGGGGGCGGCGGTGCAGGTGGGAGCGCGGGGGTGGCGCGGGGGTGGCGAAACGGTCCGGGGGACAGGGCGGGAACGGGGCCGGGGCGCGGTCGGCGGACGGGGTGGAATCTGCCGGGGGTGTGCCGGGGTGGCGGGAGTCGGGGCGGCGTGGGGGCGGTGCCGGGGCTCGGGGAACGGGGTGCGGGGGTTGGCGGGATGTGTGGGGGGCGGAGGCGCATGCGCTCCGTATACAACGCGTACGCGAAGAGTGTGCGCAGCGTGCACGACGTCCGTACGAGCCGTATATGAGGCGTACACGGCGGGGAGTCCGTGGCCGCTGTGGCGAACGGCGGGGCGGACGCGGGCCGTTGGACGGGGACGGGAGCGCGGCGGGCGCTGGGGGCGGAGGCCCGGTATGCGCCGGGTATGCCGTGCGGCGTACGTACGACGGCGCACGGCGGGGGACACGTACGTGCGGGCGTCACGTGCCAACCGTCCCGCGGCGCACGGCAGTCGGCCGAAATCCGTGTGAAGAAATCGTCGTATAACGGTGTTCCGCGCCGTGCCGCTCGTGCTCCGGGTGTGTGGTCGTGCGCCCGCCCATGCGCCTGTGCCCGCGGCCCGGCGGACGCTTCCATGAGAAGTGCGTGGGTCGGCCCGCTGAACTGGACCAGCGGGCTGGGGGAACCGCCGCCCCATTCCCCGCGGGCGACGGTACCGGCCCGGGAAGTTGGAGAAGCCTTCCCGGGCCGGCGAGCCCGTCGCAGACGCCCGGTGCACCGATCGTGCACGGGCCGCGCACCCGTTGTATACAGGCGGTGCACCGGAGTTCGGGACCACCCCCGGCGGAGCCCGGCAGATCCCCTCGTAAGCCTCCGCGGACCGGTGAGTCGAACCCTCCTTGCCCTTGGGGCGCCGACGCTCGGAAGCGTCACCTCGCCCTCGGAAGCCGCGCGAACCACCCACAGTCGGACAGACGTTGGCGGGCGGCTGCCGGGTGCCGAGGGGTGCTCAGGACTTGGCGGCCGGGACCGGGTGCGGGGCTCGTCCGGCGCGGCTCGACGGCGGCTTGCGGGGCCGTCCGGACGTTCACGGCGCCAACACCCGTACCTGTCCGGAACGTTGCCCTCCGGCCGTCGAAGCCTCGCCCTGCCGTACCGTCCCCGCCGCCCGGCAGACGCCGCCGCAGCGACGGTTCGCCGACCGATTCGGCCCGCCTTCTCCCCGTACTCCCGACTCCGCCGCGGCAGCCTGACGGAGGGCGCGGAAGAGGCCGGTACGAACCCCCGAAGCATTCCAGCATGTGGACACGTGAACACAGGGTGTAGGAATCGGTGCTCCGCCGGTCGCCACTCCCTGCAACGGCCAACCTCGCGGCGCGCTCCCATAGTTGGCCGAATAACATCGGTCAGCGGTGCGGTGCTGTCCGCCGAAGCCAGCGGTATATGCCTCCCGTTGGGGGCTTACCGGACTTCCGAGGCCGGGGACTCGCCACCGGTCGTCCGGAGACACCGCACTCCCGCCCACCCGGCGCACGCATCACGCAACCCCCCTTCATGAGCGGCGCGTTGGAGCCAGATATGCGCCCCTTTCACGCCTCTCGTGCACCCTTCTCGTGGCAACATGGCCGCAGGGCAGCAGCAGGACAGCAGTGGGGCCTCCTCACCGGCAGCGGCGGGGGCACACCCCACGGCGTCACTCAGGCAGCGGAGGCGGGCGGCGATGCGATGGTTGGTGGGATGGAGCAGCGCCGCTCCGGGACGCGGCCGGTACGCACCCGGCTCGCTCGAACCGGTCGGCGCGCAGCTTCTGTGGAGCGACCCCGACCCCCTCTGGGCCGTCGGCGACTGGCGCCCTGACGAGATCCGCGTCATCGAGGTCGACGCCGCCAACCGCCTTGCCGTACTGGGGTGTTGCGGCGCCAGCGACGAAGAGCTCCGCCTTGGCCTCTCCGCCGCGCGCGGCGGCGCGTACCGCCATCTGACCGCCTGGCCCGGCAGCTACACGGCCGTCGCCTGCGTCGGCCGCCGTCTCACCGTCGCCGCCGACCTCGCCGGCGTACGGCCCGTCTTCCACACACCCTGGGAGGGCGGCACCGCCTACGCCACCGCCGCGCTCCCGCTCGCCGACCTCACCGAGGCGCAACTCGACATCGGCCACCTCGGCGCACTGCTCGCTTGCCCCGACGCACCCGAAGCCCTCGGGGACGGCACTCCGTACGCGGGCGTCCGGCGCGTACCGCCCGGGCACGCGCTGATCCTCCGCGAAGGCAGCCGCGAGATCACGAGCTACGAACCGGCGTCCTCGCTCGTCGTCTCCGCCCCGCCGCCCGTCGACCCCGACACCGCGGTCGCACGCGTACGGGACGCACTGATCGAGGCGGTACGGGCACGGCTGGCGGCCCCGCGGCACGCCTCGGAGAGCGACCTCGCGGCGTACGGGTCCGCGGACCCTTACGCGGACGCGGAACGGGCGGCGGACGGGTACGGAGCCGGGACCGGGACCGGGGCTGGTGCCGGTGCCGGGGGGGCGTACGGCGCGTACGGGGACGGCGGAGCCGCCGGGACGCCGTACGCCGGCGCCGCCTACGGAGACGAGCCGCACCCCGGCAGCGATTACGACTACGACGACGGCCAACAGGCATACACCGAGCGGTCGTTCATCGAGGAGGTGTTCGAGAACGCCGCGTTCGGACACGACACCTCCGGGCCCGACAGCTACCGCCATGACAGCTATCGCCATGACCAGTACCGCTACGACGAGTACCGCCACGACGCATACGGCACCTACCCCCGGGACTCCCAGGGCGCCGAGACCTACGGCCCGTACCACCGCTCGCACGGCGCAGCGGGCGGCGCACCGGGCGGCGGAACCTCCCGTTCCCGGAACGGCCGCGCCGCATCCGGCGGGGCGGGGGCGGACGGCCGCGACCCCGGCCCCGTCCCCGGCATGGGCCCCGCCGACAGACGTGCCGCACGCGGCGGCCCGGCACCCGGCGTCGGCGCCGACCTCTCCGGAGGACCGGCCTCCGGCACCCTGGCCCTGCTCGCCGCGGGACTCCCGGGGGTGCCGGGCACGGTGCACGGCACGCTCGACGGCACGGAAGGCGGCGAACGCCTCCTCGCGGTCACCTTCAACGACCTCGCCACCAACACCGGCGCCGACAACGCCGCCGCCGCCGAACTCGAACGCGCACGCAGCATCGCCGACGACCCGCGCCTGCACCACGTCGTCGTCGCCGTGGGCGAAGAAGCCCTTCCCTTCGCCGAGTTGGAAGGACCGCTGACCGACGAACCGGGGCCCTCGCTCGTCGTCGCCGGCAGACACCGCCGCCGTTTGGCCGCCGGCAGCTCCGACCACTTCGTCGGCTACGGTGCCCGCCAGGTGATGGACGCCCACCCCGCACGCCTCGCCGATCTGCTGATGGACCGGCGGCGGCGCCATCTGCTGCGTCCCGTCGCGGCGTTGGCGCGCGCGGACGACGTGCCGCCCGGGCGCTCCGTACTCGTGCCGTGGACGGTCTACCGGGCGGCGCGCAAACTCGCCCGCACCCAGTACCGGGACGGCGTCACCCGCACCGCCGAGCGGCTGCGCGCCGCCGGCTCCGGCCGCAACGGCTCCGGGAACGGACCGGGAGGACGAGGCCAGGGCGACGGCCCGTTCGACGACTTCGGCGACCCCGAACAGGGCGGCATGGGGAAAGGTTTTGCCGATCTGGGGCTTTTCGGCGGAGTGGCCGGTTACGGCAGCGAAGGCGCCGTCGGCTCCTCCGTCGCGGCCCTGACCTGGTGCCGGCCCGGCCCGGCGGCGCGCTGGCTGACGGGCGAGGCCCTGGCAGAGGTGTCCGTACGGCTCGAAGCCGCGGCCCGGCTCAGGCCCACCGTGGAACGCCCCGGCGAACGCCGCGCCCGCGCCGC
>NZ_LJGW01000705.1 GCF_001751255.1 Streptomyces nanshensis
GGGCCCTCCGATCTTACGAATGACCAGATCAGACCCATACCTTGAAAGGTAGGACACCATGACCGGAACGCTCTCCCCGGCCGAACGGCACCAGGCCGAGATCCCCGAGTTCCCGATGCCCCGCGCGTCGGCATGCCCCTTCGACCCGCCGCCCACGCTGCGCGAACAGCAGGAGCAGGCGGCGCTCACCAAGGTCCGCCTGTGGGACGGCAGTACGCCGTGGCTGGTGACCCGGTACGCCGACCAGCGGGCGCTGCTCGCCGACCCCCGCGTCAGCGCGGACATCACACGCCCGGGATATCCCAGCCAGGCCGCGAGCCGTACCAACACCATCGGCTTCATCCTGATGGACGACCCCGAACACGCCCGGCAGCGGCGGATGGTGACCGCGCCCTTCACCCTCAAACGCGTGGAGAGCCTGCGGCCGAGGGTGCAGCAGATCGTGGACTCCCTCATCGACGAGATGCTCGCCGGGCCCCGGCCAGTGGACCTGGTCGAGGCGTTCGCGCTGCCCGTACCCTCACTCGTCATCTGCGAACTGCTCGGAGTCCCGTACGCCGACCACGACTTCTTCCAGGAGAACAGCCGGACGATCATCAACCGCGACTCGACCGTCGAGGAACGCGGCGTCGCGCTGGGCCGTCTGTCGGAGTATCTGGACGCGCTGGTGGGCGAGAAGTCCGACAGCCCCGCCGAGGATCTGCTCTCCCGGCTCGCGGCACGGGTGAAGGACGGGGAGCTGACCCGCCTCGAAGCGGCGCGCATGGGCGTGCTGTTGCTGATCGCGGGACATGAGACGACGGCCAACATGATCGCGCTCGGGACGCTCGCGCTGCTGGAGCACCCCGACCAACTCGACGCGCTGCGCGGGACGTCCGACCCGAAGCTGATCGCCGGAGCCGTCGAGGAGCTGCTGCGCTACCTCCACATCACCCACAGCGGACGGCGCCGTGTGGCGCTGGAGCGCATCGAGATCGCCGGGCAGACGATCGAGCCCGGCGACGGGCTGGTCATCCCCAACGACATCGGCAACCGCGACCCGGAGGCCTTCGACGATCCCGACCGGCTGGACGTCCGCCGCGACGCCCGGCACCACGTCGCCTTCGGCTTCGGCGTCCACCAGTGCCTCGGCCAGCCCCTGGCGCGCATGGAACTCCAGGTCGTCTACGGCACCTTGTACCGTCGCATCCCCACGCTGCGTCTCGCCGCCGCGCTGGAGGACGTCCCGTTCAAGCACGACGGCTCGGTCTACGGCGTGTACGAGCTGCCGGTGACGTGGTGAGCCCGGCAGCCGCCTCGCCCTTCCTCGCCGGCGCCACTGTCCTCGCCGTCCCCACCGGCCCCACCGTCCCCCGGCCTGCGGCACCCCGCAGGCCGGCCCCTCCCGTCAGGAGTGCAACGTGAAGATCGTTCTCGACCAGGACAAGTGCGTGTCGTCGGGCCAGTGTGTGATGGCCGCCCCCGACGTCTTCGACCAGCGGGAGGAGGACGGCGTCGCGGTCCTCCTCGACGACTCCCCGTCCGCCGACGGCGCGGAGGACGTCGAGCACGCGGCGGCGGTGTGCCCGGCGGTGGCCATCCGGGTCGAACGGTAGCCGCGGCGGAGGAGGTGGCGGCGAACACCCGTGCCGTGCTCAGGAGTTCGCCGCCTCCAGGAAGCGTTCGAGTTCGGCGCGGGTGTCGGGGCCGCACGGCTGGAAGACGATCTCCGTGACGCCCTGCTCGGCGAAGTCGTCGAGGCGGCGCCGGACTTCGTCCCGGGTGCCGCTGACCGTGACGTCGCGGAGCATCGTGTGGCCGCCGGCCTTCCACGCCGCCTGGTCGGCCTCGTTGAGTTCGACGCAGTGCCCCTCGTGGACGGCGAGGTGCCGCGTGTCCTCCGGCGTACGCTCCACGGCCTCCATCCACGCGGCGCCGCCCGGGAGTTCGCGCACGGCGGCGGGACCGCCGAACTCGTACGCCCCGTGGTAGGCCAGCGCCCACCCCGGTCCGCCGGAGAGACGGGCGTGTTCGGAGTCGACGGTCTCGTCGTCGTCGAGCACGGTTCCCCATACGAGGTAGGGCACCCATGCGTACTCCCGCATGAA
Source organism: Streptomyces nanshensis (assembly GCF_001751255.1). Classification (GTDB taxonomy): domain Bacteria; phylum Actinomycetota; class Actinomycetes; order Streptomycetales; family Streptomycetaceae; genus Streptomyces; species Streptomyces nanshensis_A. The sequence goes on from NZ_LJGW01000705.1 coordinate 2,088, forward strand.
CTCCGGGAGTTGGAGCGTCACGAAGAGCCCGTCGCCCACCCGCCGGGTCACCTCGTGGCCCTTGGGACCGAGGGCGCTGACGAGCACGGGAACGTCGACCGGGCGGGCCGGAGCATGTCCGTCGGGATGCAGCATCTGCATCCGCGCGCCCTCCCACTCGACGGCCTCGCCCCTCAGCAGCGCGCGGAAGGTCCGTATGTAGGAGTCCATGTAGGACCAGGTGATCGCGCGATACCCCATGGCGCGGCGGCCGGTGAAGCCGGTGCCGAAGGCCACCGCGACGCGGCCCGGGGCGAGTTCGGCGAGCGTGGCGGTCGCGGCGGCGTTGACCATCGGGTGGCGCAGGCTGGGGACGAGCACGCCCGGACCGAGACCGATCCGCTCGGTCCGCTCGGCGGCCAGGGCGAGGGTCATCCACACGTCGGGGCTCTGCTGGGGCGTGTCGTAGACCCACGCCCGTGCGTAGCCCAGCCGTTCGGCCAGGGCGATGTGGTCCGGTGAGTCGAGGGCGGTCGGGAAAGCACAGGACACCTCCACGGCCCCTCCATTTCTCATCTGTCGGATCGGATGGATCGGATGGATCGGATGGATCGGGATCGGGAACGGGCGGCGGGCCCGGCGGCCCGACTGCACGCGCCCGTACGGGAGTTGGACTTGGGCTTGGGCTTGGGCTTGGGCTTACGGCAGCCTTACGGCAGGCCCGCGTGCGGGACCTCGACACGTACGGCCAGCAGCTCCGCCTCGCGGACCGGGCGGCGTTCGTGCTCCGGGAAGGAGGGCGCGGCGCACAGGAAGAGGGTGCGGCCGTCGTCGCCGCCGAGCATGCAGGCGAACACGCCGGTGCCGGTGGGGATTTCGTCCAGGACCGTGCCGCCCTCGGCGACGCGGAGGACCCGGTTGTGCAGCGCGTCGGCCACCCAGATCGCGCCCTCGGCGTCGGCGCAGATCCCGTCGGGGCCGACCTGGAGTCGTTCCGCGGCCTCGCCGACGTCCTCCGTGTCGGGCGTCTCGCCGAACTGCGCCCAGACGCGGCGGTTTTCGAAACCGCCGTCCGCGCCGACGTCGAACGCGGTGAGCCGTCCGGCGAACGTCTCCGCGACGACGAGGACTCCGCCGGGGAGGATCACCATGCCGTTGGGGAAGCCCAGGTCCTCGGCGACGGTGGTCACCGTTCCGTCCGGGTCGACCCGGGTGAGCGTGGTGTAGCGCAGCGCGGCGCCGCCCATGAGGTCGAAGCCGAAGTTGCCGACGTAGGCACGCCCTTGCTCGTCCACGACCATGTCGTTGAGCACGCCGGAGACGACCGAGGACAGATCGGCGTGCTCGCTCAACTGCCCCTTCTCGTCCCGTACGAGCAGACGGTGGTCCCGCATCGAGACGATGAGCGCGCGCCCGTCGGGCAGGAAACCGAGCCCGGACGGCTGCCCGGGCACCTCCGCCACGACCTCGGCGCCGGCGCCGGAACGGCCGTCCGTGACGACGACCTTGTCGGTGTAGAAGTCCGAGACCCACAGCCTCCCGTCGTGCCACCGCGGGCACTCCAGGTAGGAGAAGCCGTCCAGTACGACCGTCAACTCCCGGGCCGACGACTGCTGTTCGTCCATCGTGACCTCGCTTCCGTACGTCGTCGTCCCCGTACGTGTTCGTCAGCGCTTCGCAGGCCGGAGGCGGCGGTCGTTCCGGAACCGGCCGTGTCAGGCTCCGTCCGGCCCTGTCCGGCGCCACGCCCCGTGGCGCGGATCCGTCCCGGCAGTCGCCGAACGCAGTGACTAAGCGCATAGTCATTCCGCCCGGCACCGGTGTCAAGGGGCTGGGAGACGCTTCGCGAGACGGACGTGACGAGGCCGGGGTCCGGGGCTCCGCACGACCCGGCCGCGGGCGCCGAGCGCCGGTGGTTGCGGCGGCGGCGAACGACGGAGCGTCTGGTCGGCGGCGCGTGGTACACAGTTCGAAGGCACGCGTGACCCGGCCGTCACCGCGAAGTCACCGCGTGCGCGCCGGACCTGAGCACGCGGCGACGCCGGGGACCGGTACCGACAGCGCAGGAAGGGGCGTCTCGGCATGGCCAAACGGCAAGCCCGCTTCACACCGCAGGAGTTGGAGGACGATCCCCGGCTGAAGGACCACTCCCCGACGCTGTGGAGCGAGGCGGAGTTCGGGGAGGTCGGCCGGCGGCTGCTCTCCTCGGCGGTGCGCTGTTTCGCCGCCAACGGCTTCCACGCCACGACCACGCGCGACATATCCGGCGGGGTCGGGCTCAGTCCGGCCGCGCTCTATGTGCACTTCCCGTCCAAGGAACTCGTGCTCTACGAGATCATCCGCGTCGGCCACGAGCGCGCGCTCGCGCACGTACGGGAGTCCGAGGCGGAGGCCGCGGCAGAGGGCGCGACGGGCTCCGCGACGGGCACGTCGGACCGACTGCGTCTGATGATGCGGCGCTACACCGCTTGGCACGCACGCCACCATGTGGCGGCACGGGTCTGTCAGTACGAGCTGAACGGGCTGACGCCCGAACACTACGAGGAGATCCGGGAGTTGCGGCGCCGCACCAACGAGGTCTTCCGCGAGGTCGTCGCCCGCGGCGTCGCGGACGGTTCCTTCGCACGGGTCGACGTGAACAGGGTCGTGCGCGGCATGCTCTCCCTCGGCATCGACCTGGTGCGCTGGTACCGCCTGGACGGGACCGACTCCCCCGACGAACTCGGGGAGTTCTACGCGGATCTCGCGCTGAAGATGGTGACCGGCACCGGTACGACGGACACCGCCCCGGACGGACGGTCCGGGCGGACGGGGACGTCCGGGAACGGCAGCGCTCGGGGCAACGGCCGGAAGGCGAGGGGCTCCTCGGTTCCGGCCACGGGTTAGGGAGGCCCGGACCTCGTGGGAAGAGCCTGCGGCGGCCCGGGAGTTGGACCGTAGGTGACGAAGCCGCAGACGCAGTACATCGAGATCGACGGACGCCTGCCCGACGACGAGGGCATGGGTCTCGCCCTCGTCGGCTACGGGCACTTCACCTTCATGCAGGTACGGGCCCACGCCGTGCGCGGACTCGATCTTCACCTGGAGCGGCTCGACCGCGGCACCCGTGAACTCTTCGGCACGGGACTCGACCACGACCGCGTGCGCCACTACGTACGGCACGCGCTGCGCGGGACCTCGGGGGACGCCTCCGTCCGCGTACAGGTCGTCCCGTCCGACCCGGGTGTGCTGCTGCGCGGCGGGAGCGACGAGCCGCGGGTGATGGTGATGGTGCGCGCGCCGGCCGAGCCCGACGAGGCGCCGCAGCGGCTGCGTTCGGTCGAGTACGAGCGCCCGCTGCCGCACCTCAAGCATCTGGACACCATGGGGCTGATCCATCAGGCACGTCTCGCGCGCCAAGCCGGTTACGACGGCGCCCTGTTCACCGATCGCACGGGCCATGTCTCCGAGGCCGACCTCGCCAACGTCGTGTTCTGGGAAGGGGAGTTCGGGGATCTGGAGTTCGCAGAGGCGGACGGGAAGGAAGGGACCGGCAAGGAAGGGGCGTTCGTGTGGCCGGACGCTCCCGCACTGCCCGGCGTCATGCGCGGGATGCTGCGCCGCGGCATGGAACGGCTGGGCGTCCCCGTACACGACCGTCCGGTGCACCGGAGCGAACTCCCGCGGCTCGGCTCGGCGTTCCTGACCAACTCCCTCAACGACGGCCAGCCGGTGGCCTCGGTGGACGGCCTTCCGTTCACCGTGCACGAGCGGGCTCGTGCCCTGCTGCGCGCCTGCCATGAAGCCAACAACTGGCAGGCGCTGAACGGCGATTGAGACGGCGGATGAGGACAGAGCCCTCGCGTACGCCGCGTGAACGGGGCGTCCACGCGGCGTACGCGGTGTGTCAGCGGACGGACAGGTGAACTCGTGGGCGTACGGGGGCCGTCAGCCGAGCAGCCAGGTGAACGGCGGCCCCACCAGGCGGTAGTGGAGGAGCATCCCGAGCAGCGCGAGGCAGCCCGCCGCCGTCACCGTGTACAGCACCCGCCCGGTCACACCCCACCAGCCGCGCAGCCAGCAGGCGGCCATGCCCGCCGACAGGGCGAGCGTCGCCGGGACGAGCGCCGCGCCGAGCGAGGTGACGGTCGTCAGCAACGGCGAGCCCAGAGGCGTCAGTTCCATCATCCGGTTGCCGTCCGCGACGACGGCGATCAGCGCGGCCGTCCAGCCCGCGACGAGGAGACCGGTCAGCGCGGCGGCGGCGCGAGCGGCCCGTGCCGCCGGCGGGTGCGGAAGACGTCCGCGCATCCGGCGGACCCCGGCGAGCACCGGATATCCGAGCGCCGCCAGCAGCATGACGCCGAGCCCGGAGGCCAGCAGGGACTGGTGCAGCACCGGCGACTGGTGCCAAGTGAGCTTCTCGTACGCGGTGTTGGGCATGTCGGCGGAGACGAGGAGCCCGTCGTCGGTGAAGGCGATGGTGTTCGCGTCGGCGGCCCGTACGCCGCGTTCCCGGAAGACGCCGCCGCCGATCGGCGTCCAGCGTTGCTCGGTGGTACGGGCGGGGTCGAGCGACAGCCCGGACGTACGCAGGCCACGCGGCCCGTCGCGTTCGACGGCGACCGAGCCGAACAGGCCCTCCACGGCCATCAGACTGCTGCGGCTGACCCGGGCCGCGCGATAGGTGCCGGTGTGCTCGGCGGCAGGGGCGGAGGCGGCGCCGCCCGCGGCCCGGGCGACGGCCCGGCCGTCACCGTCGCCGTCCCCCTTCCCGTCGGCGTCCCCCTTTCCGTCGCCGTCCCCCTTTCCGTCGGCGGGCGCGGGCGCGGCGGCGGCCACGATGCGGTCGACGAGCTGCTTGCCGTCCCAGTTCGAACGGCCGTCGCTGCCGTCGCCGTTGAAGACGACGAAGACCCCGAGGCGCTGCTTCGGCAGCAGCAGCAGATTGCTGTGGAAGCCGGGGATGTCGCCGTCCTTGAACCAGCCGGTGTGTCCGCCGCCCCGCCACTCCTCGAAGCCCCAGCCGAGGCCGGGCATCCGCGGATCCTGCCGGTAGTGGACGCGCTGCATCAGCCGGTTCGCCGCGGACCCGCCGACGAGCTGGTCCGACATCCAGCGGCCCATGTCCGCGGCGGTGGCGGTGGCACCCGTCCCGGACGGCGCCCAGGCACCGTACTGGCCGTGGACGACGGCCTGTCCGGAGCCGCCGAGCGGACGGTAGCCGTGTGCGGACGCCGCGGCCAGGCCGTCCGGTGCGGGCTGTTCGAAGCTGGTGTGCCGCATGCCGAGCGGGCCGAGGACGTGCCGTCGTACGTACGCCGGGAAGCTCTCCCCGGAGACGTCGGCGACGGCCTGCCCGGCGAGGGCGTACCCGTAGTTGTCGTACGCGGCGACGGTGCCCGGCGGCCGTATCCGTGGCGGACGGCGGGTGACGAGGCTTTCGGGAAGCGGTTCGACGGTGTCCGGGGCGGCCTTGTTGCGGCCGACCAGGTCGCTGTCGAACCCGGCGGTGTGGGTGAGCAGTTGGTTCAGCGTGACGGGGTGCCCGGGGTAGGTGTCGGGCACGGTCACGCTGTGGAGCGCGTCGTTGACGTCGGCCTTCGGGTCGATCCGGCCCTTGGCGACCAGTGCGGCGGCGGCCTGTGCGGTGAACAGCTTGGCCAGGGAGCCCAGGAAGAAGCCGGTCCGGTTCGGGTCGACGGGCGTACGGGTGCGCAGGTCGGCGGTGCCGTAGCCCTTGGTGAAGACGGTGCGGTCGCCGCGTACGACGGTGACGGCGGCGCCCGGTATGCGGTCCTCGCGGAGGATGCGGGCGACCGCCGGGTCGACGGCAGCGGCCAGTGCGCGCGGGGAGGTGCGGGCACCGGCGGCCGGTCCGGCCGACGCGTCGGCGGTGCGGGCGTGGGCCTCGGGAGGCGGGACGGCCAGGGTCAGGGTCAGCGCGCCCGCCAGCGTGGCGAGGACGGCTCGGAACGGCATCGATCGCATACGGCGACGATCCCGCCGGGGCGGGGTGCCGCGGCAGTGTCTGACGCACCGGTCGATGTGCATTCTGCACGGGTGCGGGTGTGCGGTGCGCAGAGATATCGCGGGTGCCGGGCCGGGAGCGGCGGCTACGGTGACGCCATGGCGGGGGTGGGTGCGGTGTACGGGTGGCGGGGACGCGGGCCAACGGCCCTGTCCGGGCCGGGAATCGGGCGGAAATCGGAGCAATGGCCTTGGCTCGGCTCCAGGTTCGGGTTCGGGCCGGGTGACGGCGGTGAGGGGGACGGGCCGGGGCCGTCGGCGGCCTCGGTGCTGCTCGTGGCCGTACTGGCGGGGTTCTCCGTGGACCCGGGTGCGCTGCTGCCCCGTCCGGCCGCCGTACCGATGCTGCTGCTCCAGATCGTCACCTGCCTCCCGGCGACGCGGCGTTGGCGCGGCGCGTGGTCGCTGGGAGCGCAAGTGCTGCTGGCGCCGTGGTCGGGACTGCCGGGGTTTCTCGCGGCGTCGGTGCTGCTGGTGGTCGAACACCGGGTGCGCTGGGCGCTGTTCGCGCTCGTCGTGGCGTCCGGCGCGGTGTGGCCGGGCAACGACGGCGGGCTGTACGCGACGGTCAACGGCATCGGCAACGCCCTCGCACAGGGCCTGATCGTCTACGCGCTGACCCGGCTCAGCGATCTGTACGCCGAACTCCGTGCCACACGGGGCGCGTTGGCCGCCGCCCGGGTCGCGGCCGAACGGGAGTCGGCGGGACGCGAGTGGGACGCGGTGCTGGGCGCGGCGCTCGCGGACCTCGTACGGCTGGCCGGGCAGGGCCGCCAGAGCGCGCGCGAACTGGCGCT
>NZ_LJGW01000707.1 GCF_001751255.1 Streptomyces nanshensis
CCGTGCCGGCGCAGCGCCCGCAGCCAGCCCTCGGCGCGGTCGTCGCCGGTGCCGGAGCCGGGCGGCCAGCCGAGGAAGCCGATGCGCCGGTGGCCCTCGGCGACGAGCCGTTCGACGGCGGCCTCGGTGCCGGCGGCGCCGTCGACGTCGACCCAGTCGCCCACGTCCTTCTCGGACCACATGCGGCCGAACGCGACGAAGGGGATGCCGCGTTCCTCCAGCCACGCCTGCCGCGGGTCCCCGTAGGCGGTGTTGCTCAGTACGAACGCGTCGACGCCGTGCTCGCCCAACAGCTCCTCGTACGCGGCCAGTTCACGCTGCCCGGAGCCGGCGGCGAACAGCAGCAGCCGGTATCCGGCCGCGTCCGCCGTCTCCGACAGGGCGTGCAGGAAGCGGTCGAGGACGATGGTCGTCCCGGCGCCGGCCGGTGCGATGCCGAAGCCGATGAGCCTGCTGGCGCGCGTACGCAGTGAACGGGCCGCCCGGTGCGGGCGGTAGCCCATCTCGTCCACGGCGCGGCGTACGCGCTCCAGGGTCTCCGGGCGCAGCAGGTCCGGGGTGTTGAGCGCGTTGGAGACCGTCTGCGTGGAGACGCCCGCCCGCCGCGCGACCATCGCCATCGTGACCGTGCCCGAACCGCCTCCCGCTCCCTGGCCGGGAACGGACGGCGACGGTTCGGAACGGGACGGCATGGGCGGAACTCCCGGAGGTGTGGCGGCCGGTGGAGACGGCGGCACGGGCGGCGGACTCGGACAGCGGGCACGGACGACGGGTACGGACGACGGGTACGGACGGTACGGACGCTCTGGGCGGGCGGTACGGACGGACGGGTGCTGAGCGGGACGAACGCGGATCGACCGTGACCGATCTCCCGTGCAAAAAGGGCGATTTGGGCTCTTGACCTCTTTGTTAGGGTCGATTTGATCGATCCAATGGCTGAGAGGTTGCGCCCCCGTGGAGACAACTGTCAAGACTCATGACGGCACCGGCTCCCCGGACGGGCCCGTGCCGCCGTCCGGGCTCCAGCCGTTCCTGCACGACGCCTGCATCACGCTGTGCGCGCCGAGCATGGCGCTCTCCCGCCCGGACGGTCAGCTCCGCGAGGGCTGCGACGGCTTTTACCACGGCGACCGCCGGGCCCTCTCGCTGCTCACCGCGCTCGCCGAGGACGTCCCCAACGCGCCCATCGGCGGCGGCCCCGACGGCGCGGAGCGTGCCTCGTTCCGTACGGTGCTGCGCGGCCTCGCCGAGCACAGCCCCGACCCGGCCGTCACGCTGGAGCGCCGACGCCGCGTCGAGCCGGGCGAGTTGAGCGAGACCCTCACCCTGCACAACGCCGGGCGCACCCCTGCCCGCGTACGGCTCACGCTGCGTGCCGCGAGCGACCTGGCCTCCATGGAGACCGTCAAGTCCGGCCGTACGGTGCCGCGTCGGGCGCCCGAGCCGCAGCCGGACGGTGTGAGCTGGAGCGACGGGGAGTTCACCGCGCGGCTGGTGTGCACACCCGCCCCCGAGGCCGCCGAGCAGGCAGCCGACGAGATCACCGAGCTGCACCACAGCGTCGAACTCGCCCCGGGCGAGCGCTGGGAGGCCGTGCTGCGCTGCACCGTCGAGGACCAGCAGGGCGACGTCTTCCGCCCCGCAACCTCCGCGGCGCGCACCGCGCTCGCCTCCGGCGCCTCCCTCGCCAGCGCCGACCACGGCCTGGACCACTGGTTCGCCCGTGCCCGCTCCGACCTCGGGGCGCTGCTGCTGGCCGATCCGCTCCAGGAGCGCGACACCTTCCTCGCGGCCGGCGCGCCCTGGTTCCTCACCCTCTTCGGACGGGACTCGATCCTGGCCGCGCGCATGCTGCTGCCGCTGGGCACCGGCCTGGCCGCCGGGACGCTGCGCACCCTCGCCCGCCGCCAGGGCGCCGTGAGCGACCCCTCGACGGAGGAGCAGCCCGGCAAGATCCTGCACGAAATACGCCGCGACGGGCTGGACTTCGGCGACGGGCTGGCCGTGCCCCCCTGCTACTACGGCACGGTCGACGCCACCCCGCTGTGGGTGACGCTGCTGCACGACGCCTGGCGCTGGGGCATGCCGCCCGAGGAGGTCGAACCGCTGCTGTCGCACGCCGAGTCGGCCCTGACGTGGATGGACGAGCACGGCGACGCCGACGGCGACGGCTTCCTGGAGTACGTCGACAGCACCGGCCGCGGCCTGGCCAACCAGGGCTGGAAGGACTCCGGCGACGCCGTACGCCACCGCGACGGCCGCCTCGCCGAACCGCCCGTCGCGCTCTGCGAGGTGCAGGCGTACGCACACGAAGCGGCCCTGGGCGCCGCGGAGTTGTTCCGCGCGTTCGGACGCGGCGGCGCGGACCGCTGGGAGGAGTGGGCGGCACGGCTCGCGGACCGCTTCCGTGAGCGCTTCTGGGTCGAAGACGCCCGTGGCCCCTACCCGGCCATCGCGCTCGGCGCCGACAAGCAGCCGCTGGACGCCCTCACCTCCAATATCGGCCATCTGCCGGGCACCGGGCTGCTGAACGCGGAGGAGAGCCGGCTCGTGGCCGAACGCCTCGCGGGCGCGGACCTCGACTGCGGCTTCGGACTGCGCACGCTCTCCTCCGACTCCACGGGCTACAGCCCCCTCGGCTACCACATCGGCACCGTGTGGCCGCACGACACGGCGATCGCCGTCCAAGGGCTCGCCCGCGACGGGCACTTCGAGGTCGCGGAGTCGCTGGCGGCCGGGCTCGTACGGGCGTCGGTGCCCTTCGAGGGGCGGCTGCCGGAGCTGTTCGCCGGCCACGGCGCACACACCGACTCCCGGCCCGCGCCCTACCCCGCCTCCTGCCGTCCGCAGGCGTGGTCCGCCGCCGCGTCGGTGGCGGTGCTCCAGGCCGTACTGGGGCTGCGGGCCGACGCACCGGGCGGACGGCTGACCGTACGTCCGGGCATGGCGGAGCGCTATCTGCCGCTGCGGGCGAGCGGACTGCGCCTGGGGGAGCGGGAGTTCGAGGTCGCGCTGGACGGGGACGGCACGGCCCGGGTCTTCGGGCTGCCGGGGGACCGCGTGACGGTGGAGGTGCTGGAGCCGTGACCGGCGCGGTGTGATCGGCGCCGTTCACGGCCGGACATCTGGTCGACAAGGCCCGCAGAAGGGATGATGGGACGTCAGACGGACGAACGGGGGGGGGTCCGATGGCGGTCTTTCTGACGATCGACGCCGTACTGCTGGTGATCATCGGCTCGTTGGTATGGGTCCTGGTCCGCAGACAGCGGCGCCGCGGTGCTCTGAGCGACGAGGGCCTGAGCATCGAGTCCGCGGCGGGCGGCGAGGCGCGGGAGGCCCGGAAGCGTGCCCGTGCGGGACGCCATATGGGCGCGGTGTCCACGACGCCGTATCTGCGGCAGCGCGACCGGTGAACCCGTGAACCGCTGAACGGGCCCTCGGCACACGGCGGTTGAGCGGCGGACCGCTCTCGGAACGTACGGAGAGGAGGATGCCCCGTACGTCGCAGCCGGAGTACGTCACAGCCGGGCGCCGGAGGACTCCGTCAGCGAGGCGAAGTCGGCGAGCATGCGCCCCGTTTCGGGCTGGAGACCGGTGAACAGCCGCAGTGCGTCCGCCGCTTGGAAGACGGCCATGCCGCCGCCGTCGAGCACACGGCACCCGGCGGCGCGTGCCGCCCCGACGAGCGCGGTCTCCAGCGGCCGGTAGACCACCTCGGCGACCCATAGCCCGGGACGCAGCGCACTGGCCGGCACCGGCAGCCCCGGATGCGCCGCCATCCCGGTGGGCGTCGCGTGCACCAGACCGTCCACGTCCGCCAACAGGGCGGCGGCCGACCGCAGTTCGGCCGTCCGCGCCCGTCCGGTGCCGAAGTGCCCGCGCAGCGCTGCGGCCAGTCCCGCAGCCCGCTCCGGCTCGGCGTCGACGACGATGAGCCGTCCCGCACCGAGGCCGAGCAGCGCATGGGCGACGGCCGCCCCCGCGCCTCCGGCGCCCAGCAGCACCACCTCGCCTACCGGTGCGTCCGGCAGCCCGCGCGCGAAGGACGCCGCGAAGCCGGTGACGTCCGTGTTGTGCCCCACGGCCCGACCGCCGTCGAAGACCACGGTGTTGACCGCGCCGAGCGCCTCGGCCTGCGGCGCGAGCGCGTCGAGATGCGGGACGACGGCCTGTTTGCAGGGGTGGGTGACGTTGAGCCCGTCGAAGCCCACGTCCCGTGCCGCGCCCAGGAGTTGAGCCGACCGTTCCTCCACGGCGCCCTGCCCGCCGGCAGCGCCCGGAGCGTCGAGGTCGATCAGCCGGTAGACGTAGCGCAGCCCCAGCCGCTCCGCCTCCCGCTCGTGCAGCGCCGGGCTGAGCGAGGGGCCGATGCCCGCGCCGAGCAGCCCGACGAGATACGTCCGCCCGTCGCTCACCGCTTCTCCCGCACCAGCGTGGCCGCGTGGGCCAGCGCCAGCGCGTACCCGTGCGCACCGGCGCCGCAGATCACGGCGTCGGCGACCGCGGAGACATAGCTGTGGTGCCGGAACTCCTCCCGCTTGTGGATGTTGGAGAGATGCACCTCGACCACGGGCAGCTCCACGGCGGCCAGCGCGTCCCGCAGCGCCACCGAAGTGTGGCTGTAGCCGCCGGGGTTGATCACGATCGCGCGGTGCTCGGTGCGCGCCTCGTGCACCGCGTCGATGAGCGCGCCCTCGTGGTTGCTCTGCCGGCAGTCCGCGCGCAGTCCGTGGTCCGCCGCCGTCGCACGGCACAGCTCCTCGACGTCCGCGAGCGTGTCCCTGCCGTAGACGTCGGGCTCGCGCAGTCCGAGGAGGTTGAGGTTCGGCCCGTTGAGTACGAGGACGGGGGTGCCGTCGGGCAGGCCGGGGGAGTGGGGCATCGGTCGCTTCCCATCAATGTACGAACTGGTCCGTTAGTCATATCAAGCCTGTCACCGCACGGGGAAGTCCCGCAGGACGGGCCCGGCGGCGTGCGCCCTACAATCGCTGATCCAAGCGACCCCCGCGCCGAGGAGCCGGATGACCACCGCGGAAGACCCGGCACAGCCCACCGGACGCGTGCGCGACGCCGCCCGCACCCGGGGCGAGATCATGGACGCCGCCACCCGGGAGTTCGCCCGTGCCGGGTACGCGGGAGCCCGCGTCGACGAGATCGCCGCCCGCACCCGCACCACGAAGCGCATGATCTATTACTACTTCGGCGGCAAGGAACAGCTCTTCACCGCCGTGCTGGAACGCGCGTACTCGGTCATCCGCGAGGCCGAACAGCGCCTCGACGTCGAGCACTTGGACCCGGTGGCGGCCATCCGCCGACTGGCCGCCGTCACCTTCGACCACCACGAGGCGCACCCCGACTTCATCCAGCTCGTCAGCATCGAGAACGTCTACGGGGCCGAGCACATCGCGGGCTCGGAGGAGCTGCGCCGCCTCAGCTCGCCCGCGATCGACGTCATCCGGCGCATCCTCGACGCGGGCCGCGCGGAGGGGGTCTTCACCGCGGACGTCGACGCCGTCGATCTGCACGCCATGATCAGCTCCTTCTGCTTCTTCCGCGTCGCCAACCGCCACACCTTCTGCGCCCTCTTCGACCGCGACCTGCTGGAGCGGGACCGCCGCGAGCACTACCGGACGATGCTCGCCGACATGGTGATCGCCTATCTCACCTCGGGAGAGACGCCGGCCCGGCAGCACTGAGCCCGCCCTCCCCGTCCCGTACGCGCCCGTCCCCGCCCGTACGGGCCGTGCCCGAACTCGCCCGTACACGCCCGTACTCGACGCTCTCGTCCCGGCCCCTTGACACCGGCGGACCGCGGCCCCAGCATCCGTAGCCACTCGCAATGAACTATCTGGTGGGTTCATTAGCACGGACCGTCCGGACGTCCGAAGGAGAGCGCCGTGACCGCCGACAACGAGCCCGGCTCCACCGCCGCACCGGCACAGCCGCGCAAGGCCGCCGTCGCCGCCGCGGTCGGCAGCGCGCTGGAGTACTACGACTTCTTCATCTACGGCAGCGCCGCCGCGCTGATCTTCCCGGCGATCTTCTTCGACGACTCCGACCCCGCCGACGCCACGCTGCTCTCGCTCGCGACCTTCGGCGTGGCCTACGCCGTACGCCCGCTCGGCGCGCTGCTGCTCGGACACATCGGCGACCGCTTCGGGCGGAAGCGGATCATGCTCCTCACGCTGCTGCTGATGGGCGCGGCCACCTTCCTCATCGGCTGTCTGCCCACCCGGGGACAGATCGGGGCGGCGGCCCCGGCGCTGCTGGTGCTGCTGCGCGTCCTCCAGGGACTCTCGGCGGCGGGCGAGCAGGCGGGCGCCAACTCCATGACCCTCGAACACGCGCCGCCGCACCGCCGCGGCTGGTTCACCAGCTTCACGCTCGGCGGCACCCAGGCCGGACAGCTTCTGGCGACCCTCGCCTTCATCCCCGTCGCGGCGCTTCCCGAGCACCACATGCTCAGTTGGGGATGGCGCATTCCGTTTCTGCTGAGCGCGGCCGTGGCCGTCGTCGGCTGGTTCATCCGGCGCTCGCTGCACGAGACGCCCGTCTTCACACAGCAGGCGGCGGCCGGCGAGGTCGTGCGGATGCCGCTGGTCGTGCTGGTACGCGGGCACTGGCGGTCGGTGCTGCGGGTGGTGTGCGGGGCGCTGGTCGCCTCCGTCAGCACGATCTTCACCGTCTGGGCGCTGTCGTACGCGACGAGCGAGCCGGTCGGCATGGACAAGTCCGGGATGCTGTGGGTCGGCGCGCTGGCGAACGTCGTCGCCCTGGCGGCCATCCCGCTGTGGGCGGGACTGTCCGACCGGATCGGCCGCAGGCCCGTCTTCCTCACGGGCGCGGCGGGCAGCGCCGTCGCGATGTTCGTGTACCTGTGGGCGATCTCCACCGGCAGCTACCCGCTGACGCTGCTGGCCGGGATCCTCGCCTTCGGCGTCGTCTACAGCGCGGCGAACGGCGTGTGGCCCGCGTTCTACGGGGAGATGTTCCCGGCCTCCGTACGCCTCTCGGGCATGGCCGTGGGCACACAGACCGGTTTCGCCGTCTCCGGTTTCGCCGTGACGTTCGCCGCCGGCATCGCCGGGCCGGAGGGCGACGGATGGGCACGCGTCGGACTGTTCACCGCCGCACTGTGCGTGCCGCCCGCGCTGGCCGCCCTCTTCGCCAGGGAGACCGCGCACACCGCCACCGAGGACCTCGGGACGGACGGGGCGGAGGGCGGCGCGCGGCCCGCCGACGTGGCACCGGCCGCGCCTGAACGCGCCTGATGTGCCTGACCGTTGTCCCCGTACCCCCTCCCGGGGCGGCAGGGATCCGGGCCGACCGCCCCGTACGGCCGGCCGTGGTCCAGAATCGGCACATGGCCACCCACGAGACCGACCGCGGTTATCTGCTGGACAACCGGCAGCAGGAGGCGGGCGAACGCTTCCGCGCCCTCAGCGAACTCTTCGACCCGGTGACACTCCGCCACGTCGACGAGGCGGGACTCACCGCGGGCATGCGGTGCTGGGAGGTCGGCGCGGGCGGCCCGTCCCTGCCGCTCGCCCTCGCCGAACGCACCGGCGCCCGGGGCGAGGTGATCGCCACCGACATCGACGTCTCGTGGACGGCGGAGGCCGAGACGAGCGGCGCGGCGGTACGGGTGCTGCGCCACGACGTCGCCGCGGACCCGCCCCCGTCCGGCGTCTTCGACCTCGTACACGCCCGGCTGGTGCTGGGCCATGTCACCGACCGCGCCGAAGCGCTGCGGCGGATGACCGGGGCGCTGAAGCCGGGCGGTCTGCTGCTGCTGGAGGAGGCCGACCCCGCGCTGCAGCCGCTGCTGTGCCCGGCCGAGCGCGGCCCCGAGGAGCGGCTCGCCAACCGCCTGCGCAACGGCTTCCGTTCCCTCATGGCGGACCGGGGCGTCGACCTGGCGTACGGGCGGAAGCTGCCGGGGCTGCTGCGCGACGCGGGACTCGAGGACGTACGGGCCGACGCCTACTTCCCGATCACCTCGCCCGCGTGCGCCGTCCTGGAGGACGCCACCGTGCGGCAGATCCGCGCCGGCCTGGTGGAGAAGGGCCTCGCCACGGACGAGGAGATCGACCGGCATCTGGCGAACGTCGCCGCCGGGAACCTCGATCTGGCGACGGCGCCGCTGGTCTCGGCCTCGGGGCGGGCGCCCCTGGGGTGAGACCGGCTCACGCCGGGGCGCCGCCCGTGCCGTCCGCGCCGAGGCGGCGCACGGTGCGCTCCAACTCCCCGATCTTGTCGGACAGTTCGTCCGACCTGGCGTCCTCACGCTCGCGCAGCATCATCTCGATCTGCACCAACTTCTCGGAGATCTCCGCCAGTTGTTCCGCGCCGCCCCTGCCGGCCCCCATGCCCCGACGCGGCGCCTCGTCCGTCCACGTGCCCTCCAACGGGCCCTCCGCGGCGGACCCGGCGGTGCCGGCGGTGCCGCGCGGCGAGTGCTCCGCCACCAGCAGACGGCGCAACTGCTCGGCCTGCACGGCGAGTTGACGGTTCTTGCGGTCCAGGTCGAGGAAGACGTTGACCTTCGTACGCAGCACCCACGGGTCGATCGGCTTGGAGAGGAAGTCGGCCGCGCCGAGCGCGTATCCGCGGTAGGCGTAGTCGGCGTCCACGTCCGTACCGGTGAGCAGGATGATCGGCACGTCCTTGGTCTGGTCGAGGCGCTTGATGTTGCTCGCGGTCTCGAAGCCGTCCATGCCCGGCATCAGCACATCCAGCAGCACCACCGCGAAGTCCTGCCGGAGCATCGCCTTCAGCGCCTCCTCGCCGGAGCGCGCGGTCACCAACTGCTGGTCCAGCGGCCCCAGTACGGCCTCCAGCGCGACGAGGTTCTCCTGCATGTCGTCGACGATGAGGATGCTCGACCTGTCCGGGACCGGGGCGCTCATGGCACCGGCCCCGCCGGCCCGGGACGTCCGGCGCCCAGGCCGTCACCGGGCGGTGCGCTGTGCTCACGTCCCGCGGAGCCGCCGGCCCCGTCCCCGCGGTCGCCGTCGGGCGAGGCCGTGGCGTGCGGTTCGCCCTGGGTGTGGCTGCCCTCGCGGGTGAGCAGGTCGTACATGGACTGCAGCAGCTCGTCCAGGTCCACGGGCTTGGCGACGTAGACGTCGGCCCCGCTGTCGAGCGCCTTCCGGCTGTCGCCGGACATCGCCTTCGCGGTCAGCGCGATCACGGGCAGACCGGCCAGCCGGGGCGTCCGCCGGATGGTACGGATCGCCTCGTAGCCGTTCATCTCCGGCATCATGATGTCCATCAGGACCATGGACACCTCGGGGGAGCGGTCCAGTACGTCCAGTCCTTCGCGGCCGTTCTCCGCGTACTTCACGGAGATGCCGACGCGGCCCAGCACATGGGTCAGCGCGAAGACGTTGCGGATGTCGTCGTCGACGATCAGCACATGGGTGCCCGCGAGGGTCTGGCCGCGCGGTCCGCTCAGCCACTGCTTGAGCTGGGTCGTCTCGGGCCAGGCGTCCTCGTGGCCGTCCTCCTGTCCGGCGGCTGCGGACGTACGGGGTGCGCCGTCCCCGTGCTCCGGGCCCACGGGCCCCACCTGCGAGGGCCGTGGCCCGGGCCCGGTCGGTGCGGGCGCCGACTCCTCCGCCTCGGGCCAGGTGGCGGCCGGCG
>NZ_LJGW01000713.1 GCF_001751255.1 Streptomyces nanshensis
GCCCGTCCCCTCAACTGGGGCGGGCCGCGGCGCTGTTGGTACGGGACCGGGTGCGGCGCGGACGAGACGGACGACGCGTACGGGCGGAACGGTCCGCCGCTCCGCCCCGAGTCCGCGTGCCGCCACTCTGAGGCCCGCGACCGCACTCGCAGGACTGAAACCCCGTCAGGCGCCCCGCAGAGGCGTCACAGGCGCTCTCAGCGGCTCGGCGGATGCTCCGTGCGCCGGTCCTGCACGCCTTGACGCTGCACCGCCCTGCGGGTACTTCTCGTATGGGGAGGTGGGGTAACCAATGGGGACAACTCTGCGCGGCCCACGGCGACATGAGACCCGGGCGCTCCTGCGGGCGCATCTGGCGGCCGCCACCCGCTACCGGCACGCGACCCGGCACTGCCCGATCTGCCACCGGCTGCTGCGCCTGGCGATGGAGCACTCCACGGACGGGCCCGGCGGCGCACGGGCCGACGGAGAGTGAAGGCACCCCGGCCGTACGCCCGGACGGTTCGGCACCCACGCCCGTCCCCCGCGTCCAACTCATCAACACCGGTTCCGCATAAGGCAGTTCGGTGAGGGGTGTGAAGCTGTCGGCATCCCGCTGACGAGCGTCGATCCACTACCTCACAGTGGCCCTGACTCACAAGTGGCAGCAGATGTGACGGGAGTCACCGATTCCGTTGTGGATGTGGGGGAACTTACACCCTTCTCACCAAGCGCCAATTTAATATGTGCAATTGCACT
The DNA here is from genome assembly GCF_001751255.1 of Streptomyces nanshensis. GTDB lineage: Bacteria > Actinomycetota > Actinomycetes > Streptomycetales > Streptomycetaceae > Streptomyces > Streptomyces nanshensis_A. The sequence goes on from NZ_LJGW01000713.1 coordinate 739, forward strand.
ACGCACCCTGCGTCTCCACGGCACTCCCCATCCGACGTAGCCGGGCCCCAACTCCCCCTCGTGCCACGGCAGTCGAGAACGCGCGGCCACCCTCCGCGGCGCACCGCCGGCCGGCACGTCACCGCTCCCGACCTCGTACGTCCGGGCAACAAAAAGATCGCGCCGGACCCGGCGGAGTCCAGCGCGATCAACGATCAAGCGCCGTTGGGGACAGCGGCCTGATGTCTCTTGCCTCGGGCGTGGATTCGGAGTGAGGGCCCCGAATGCGCCCTGATATGCAGTTATTTCGCCTGATCAAACCTCACTGCGCTGCTGCGGGATGCCCGCGAGCAGTGCGCGCACCTCCGCCTCGCGGTAGCGGCGATGACCACCGAGCGTGCGGATCGACGTGAGTTTGCCTGCCTTTGCCCAGCGTGTGACCGTCTTCGGGTCCACGCGGAACATCGTGGCAACCTCAGCCGGGGTCAACAGCGGCTCGGCATCAGGGGTGCGAGCGGTCATGAGCGGCCTCCTCGGAGGAACCGAACCATACGGTTCTTTCCTTGAATTCTGCACCTTGGCCCGCGATGTCCGATATGGACGTACGCGAGCCGAGTCGGTTATAGGACGAACGGCTTGTCCTCGGCACTACAACTACACCATCTGTCCAGCCACGTCGGCCAAACCGATGGAATTGCCCTCTGAGGTGTTGAACCTCAACGGAAGCCGATGGACCGCCTCATAGCGGACAGTCACTCCGCTGTGACGAACAGTCACAGCGGGATCAAGCAGCACCAGCCCCACCAAGGTGGGCAATACCGATCTTTCTGACCATAGTTGGACGGATGGAGCCCCCGTCGAACTCCTTGTCCTATTTTGACACGAGGGACGGCTCTGAGAGCAAGGCCCCGGAAAGTGCTGTCCGTCACGCTTGAGGCTTTGGCCCCTTTCGGGACCTTGGTCCTGGAGGTCCGTGACGTGCGCAACCCCGTTGGCCCCCGTCCGCGTTCAGTTCACGAACACAACCACGAACGTGAACCTCACGGAGCGAACCCGCGTAGTCAGTTGGCGAACTGCAGTTCTCTCACAGCACGCCAGCGGTCCGTGAGCCGCTCGTAGGCGACGCCGGCCCGCTCCCCGTCCCCTTCGCGCAGTGCCGCGATGCCCTCCGCCACATCCGCCGCGGAGTCGTCGTCGGCAAGCTGATCTTCAGGGATCGCGTGCGCCAGACCGCCGTAGTCCAGTTCGACGAGGGACCGCGGATGGAACTCCTCCAGCCATCTGCCCACGTCGACCAGGCCGTCGACGAGCGGCCCCTCCTCCAACTCCTCGCGGAGCACCTTCAGACCACGGGCGAGACGGCGCCTCGCCTGGACCATCGGCGTGCGATAGCGAAGGACGAACTGCTGAACGCTCTCCTCACCCGTTCCAGGCTTCGCAAACTCTTTCTCTTCCGAAGAAAAAAGAACGAACCATCGCACGGGCACGTGCCACAGCGCCGTACGGATCCACGGGCGGGCGTCGGGATTGCGCGTCAGCCAGCGCTCGTAGTCGGCTGCGGCCTGGCGCCGTACGACGGGAGGCACCGCCGCGTCCAGCACCGTCTGCGGCATCGCGACCTCCTGCTCACCGGCCGCCTGGGACAGCGCCGCGAGCGCCTGCCAGCCCCGCAGCCGGGTCCGCCAGGGGCACACGCAGACCACGCCGTCCACCTCCGCGACGAAAGCGTCCGCGCTCTCGCGCACGGGCACCGCGACCGGCGGCACCGGCAGCAGATCCGCGAGCGACCGCCTCAACTCGTCCTGGGCGGTGGGCACTCGGTCCCGCTTGGCGTACCGCACCCAGTGCGCCCGCTCCGGTTCCGGGAAGGCGGCCAGTGGCTCGTACACCCGCAGATACGCCGCGTACGGGACGATGACGGACGCCTGCTGAGCCACGCGTTTCCTCCACGGTTCGCGAACAGGAGCTCCCGCGTGGTGCGGGAGCCCGGACCCGCCGCCCTGGCCTGGCGGGCCCGCAGGACAGTTGACTACCACCGATCGTGGCACCGCAACGATTCGGCCGCGCGCAGGTCGTACCCTGCTGTCGACCGGCCCTCCCCGCCGATCCGCGCCACAAGCCCGGAAGGCGACAAAGAGGGCGTACAACCGCGACATCAGGAGTCACCACCGTGGCTGACGTACGTCCCTCCCCACAGCACGCCGCGGCGCCCACCATCAGCGCCGACGGAGCCAGTGGCAACGGGATCCTGCGGACCCTCTTCCGGTCCGAGCTGGGCGGGCACGAGCAAGTCGTGCTGTGCCAGGACCGCGCCAGCGGCCTCAAGGCAGTCATCGCCCTCCACTCCACCGCCCTCGGCCCCGGCCTGGGCGGTACGAGGTTCCACCCCTACGCGGGGCACGAACAGCCCGAGGAGGCCGCGCTGCTGGACGCGCTGAACCTCGCTCGCGGAATGTCCTACAAGAACGCGATGGCGGGCCTCGCCCACGGCGGCGGCAAGGCCGTGATCATCGGCGATCCCGACAAGGTCAAGACCGAAGAACTCCTGCTCGCCTACGGACGTTTCGTGGCCTCGCTCGGTGGCCGTTACGTCACGGCGTGCGACGTCGGCACGTACGTCCAGGACATGGACGTGATCGCCCGCGAGTGCCCCTGGACCACCGGCCGTTCCCCCGAGCAGGGCGGCGCGGGCGACTCCTCGGTGCTCACCGCCTTCGGCGTCTTCCAGGGCATGCGCGCCAGCGCCCAGCACCTGTGGGGGTCGCCCACGCTCAGCGGCCGTACGGTCGGCGTCGCGGGCGTCGGCAAGGTCGGCCGCATCCTCGTGGACCACCTGCTCCAGGACGGCGCACGGGTGCTGGTGACGGACGTACGCCCCGACGCGGTCGAGCGGGTACGGGCGGAGCACCCCGAGGTCGAGGCCGTCGCCGACACCGCGGCGTTGGTGCGCGCCGAGGGCCTGGACGTCTACGCCCCCTGCGCCCTGGGCGGCGCCCTGGACGACGCGACGGTCCCGGTGCTGACCGCGAAGGCGGTCTGCGGAGCGGCCAACAACCAACTCGCGCACCCCGGCGTCGAGAAGGACCTCTCCGGCCGCGGCGTCCTCTACGCGCCGGACTATGTCGTCAACGCCGGCGGCGTGATCCAGGTCGCCGACGAGTTGCTCGGCTTCGACTTCGACCGTGCCAAAGCAAAGGCTGCAAAGATCTTCGACACCACGCTCTCGATCTTCGAGCGTGCGGCGACGGACGGAGTGCCTCCGGCCGCGGCGGCGGACCGTATCGCCGAGTCGCTGATGGCCGCCGGGCCCTCCGGCGGCGAGGTCTGAGCGACCGGAACGCCAGGGGCCGCCGGCGGAGACGTCACACGCCCGGTCCGCCGGGACCCTTGCCCCGGCCCCTCGGCGGGTCGACACTCGGACGCACGGTAAAATAAGAGCTGACCAGCGAAGAGAGAGCCACCGGCGACGTCTGCCGGCGGCCGTGTCGTGCGGGCGGCGTACCGTACGGCGTCGGAAGCAGGTACCGTTGAAGCCCTACGGGCCGGTCTCTCCTTCGAGGGTCCGCTCTGAATTGTGAACGCGTGTCAAGACTCTGGGGCCGTCGAGCCCCGTCGTTGAGGGGGTCGAGCCATGGGGCGCGGCCGGGCCAAGGCCAAGCAGACGAAGGTCGCCCGCCAGCTGAAGTACAACAGCGGTGGGACGGACCTGTCGCGCCTGGCCGAGGAGCTGGGCGCATCGACGTCGAACGAGCCGCCGAACGGCGACCGCTTCGAGGACGATGAGCGTGACGACGACCCGTACGCACAGTACGCGGACGTGTACAACGACGAGGAGGACGACGGGTCCTCCGATCCGGCGCGACGCCGCCGGAGCTGACGTCCACAGATCCCTGCCCGGTCCGGTTTCTGCCGGACCGGGTTCTGTGCTGTTCCGGGGCCTGTGGAGACGGGCCGTACCGCCGGAGCGGACACCGCGGCCGTTCCGTACGCCGCGTCAGCGCGCATAGTCGCCCGTCAGCGTCACGGCGTCGCCGCCCGGGGCCCGCTCGGTGATCTCCCCCGCGACCCATGCGTCCACGCCGCGTTCGGCGAGGGTCTCGATGACCTCGGACTCCGCGGACCGGGGCACGACCGCGACCATGCCGACGCCCATGTTCAGGGCGCTCTCCAGCTCCGGGCGGGAGACCTCGCCGGCCTGTCCGACGAGGTCGAAGACCGCTCCCGGCGTCCACGTACCGCGGTCCACGCGGGCGTGGAGCTCGGGCGGCACCACGCGGGCGAGGTTGCCGGCGAGGCCGCCGCCGGTGATGTGCGAGAAGGCGTGCACCTCGGTCGTACGGGTCAGGGCGAGGCAGTCCAGGGAGTAGATCCGCGTGGGCTCCAGCAGCTCTTCGCCCAGGGTGCGGCCCAGCTCCGGGACATGGCGTTCCAGGGCCCAGCCCGCGCGCTCGAAGAGCACGTGCCGCACCAGCGAATACCCGTTGGAGTGAAGGCCGGAGGACGCCATCGCGATCACCGCGTCCCCCGTACGGATACGGTCCGCGCCCAGCACCGCGTCCGCCTCGACGACGCCCGTGCCGGCGCCCGCGACGTCGTACTCGTCGGGACCCAGCAGGCCCGGGTGCTCGGCGGTCTCGCCGCCGACGAGCGCGCAGCCCGCCAGGACGCAGCCCTCGGCGATGCCCTTGACGATCTGGGCGACGCGTTCGGGGACGACCTTGCCGACGCAGATGTAGTCCGTCATGAAGAGCGGCTCGGCGCCGCAGACCACCAGGTCGTCGACGACCATCGCCACCAGGTCGTGGCCGATGCTGTCGTGCTGGTCCATGCGCTGGGCGACGGCGACCTTGGTGCCGACGCCGTCGGTGGCCGAGGCGAGCAGCGGGCGCTCGTACCGCTTGAGGACCGAGGCGTCGAAGAGGCCCGCGAAGCCGCCGAGCGTGCCCACCGACTCGGGGCGCTGGGCCTTCTTCACCCACTCCTTCATGAGCTGGACGGCGCGGTCGCCGGCCTCGATGTCCACGCCGGCGGCCGCGTAGGTGGCACCGGAAGATTCAGCAGGCTCGGCAGGCATGAAGGCGGCTCTCTCGGGTCGTCGGGGCGTGCGGACGGACGGCGGCGCGGGGGCGGGCGGTCATGCGCGGCCGGCTACGGGCGTCGCAGGGCGTCGTTGCCGCCGACTCCCGCGGTGAGGGTCCCCACGCCGTCGACGTCCGGTACGGAGGGCTGTTCGGTGCTGCGGTGCGTGCCGGGCTCGGCGCCGGGCGGAGGCTCGGGCTCGCGCAGATGCTTGCCGAGCAGTTCGGGGTCGGGCAGCGGCATCGGGTACTCGCCGTCGAAACAGGCGCGGCAGAGCTGGGACTTGGGGATCGTCGTCGCGTCCGTCATGCCGTCGATGGAGATGTACGCCAGGGAGTCGGCGCCCAGGGACTTGCCGATCTCCTCGACGGTGAGGCCGTTGGCGATCAGCTCCGCGCGGGTGGCGAAGTCGATGCCGAAGAAGCAGGGCCACTTGATGGGCGGCGAGGAGATCCGTACGTGGACCTCGGCAGCGCCGGCCTCGCGCAGCATGCGTACCAGGGCGCGCTGGGTGTTGCCGCGGACGATCGAGTCGTCCACGACGACGAGGCGCTTGCCGCTGATGACCTCACGCAGCGGGTTGAGCTTCAGACGGATGCCGAGCTGGCGGATGGTCTGGCTCGGCTGGATGAACGTACGGCCCACATAGCTGTTCTTGACCAGGCCGCTGCCGTACGGGATGCCGCTGGCCTCGGCGTAGCCGATCGCGGCGGGGGTGCCGGACTCCGGTGTCGCTATGACCAGATCGGCGTCGGCGGGTGCCTCGGCGGCGAGCTTGCGGCCCATCTCGACGCGGGAGAGGTAAACGTTCCGCCCCGCGATGTCGGTGTCCGGGCGGGCGAGATAGACGTACTCGAAGACACAGCCCTTGGGCTTCGCTTCCGCGAAGCGTGTGCTGCGCAAGCCGTCCTCGTCGACGGCGATCATTTCACCCGGTTCGATCTCGCGGATGAAGCTCGCGCCGACGATGTCCAGCGCGGAGGTCTCGCTCGCGACGACCCAGCCGCGCTCCAGCCGGCCGAGGACGAGGGGGCGCACGCCCTGGGCGTCGCGGGCGGCGTAGAGCGTGTGCTCGTCCATGAAGACGAACGAGAACGCGCCCTTGACCTGGGGCAGGACGACGGGCGCGGCCTGCTCGACGGTGAGCGGGGTGCCGTCCTCGTCCGTCTGGCCCGCGAGCAGTGCGGTCACCAGGTCGGTGTCGTTGGTGGCCGCGACCCTGGTGGCGCGGCTGCCGTTCCCGGGCGACAACTTCGCGACCAGGTCGGCCAGTTCGACGGTGTTGACCAGGTTGCCGTTGTGGCCGAGCGCGATCGAACCGTGCCCGGTGGCGCGGAAGGTCGGCTGGGCGTTCTCCCACACGGAGGCGCCGGTCGTCGAGTAGCGGGCGTGCCCGACGGCGATATGGCCGCGCAGGGAGCCGAGGGAGGTCTCGTCGAAGACCTGGGAGACCAGTCCCATGTCCTTGAAGACGAGGATCTGGGAACCGTTGCTGACTGCGATGCCCGCGGACTCCTGGCCGCGGTGCTGCAGCGCGTACAGACCGAAATACGTGAGCTTCGCGACCTCTTCCCCGGGGGCCCAGACGCCGAAGACGCCGCAGGCGTCCTGGGGACCCTTCTCGGCGGGGAGCAGATCGTGACTGAGTCGTCCGTCACCACGTGGCACGTCTTCGAGTCTAGGACAGGATGCGCGGGCCCTCCGAATCGGGGACACCTCAACCGAATCGGGTGACACGTCCGCTACCTGCGGTGACGGGGCCGTGCGGGGCGGTGGTGGCAGGGGCGGCGGCCGGGGCGCCGGTGGAATTTTGCGGGGTACGAATATTTGCGTGACGCGCAAAAATTATCTACGGTCGGGCCCATGAACGCAGGGGACGCCGGAGAGGACCGGGCGGGGAGCGGGAGCGGGCTGCGGGAGCGCAAGAAGCGGGAGACCCGCACGGCGCTGAGCTGGGCCGCCATCCGCCTCACCGTCGAGCGGGGGCTGGCGAACGTACGGACCGAGGACATCGCCGCGGAGGCCGGCGTCTCCCCCCGTACGTTCAACAACTACTTCTCCGGCAAGGCCGAGGCGGTCGCCGCCCGCCAGATCGAGCGCGGACGTCAGATCGCGGAGGAGCTGCGCGCACGCCCCGAGTCCGAGCCGCTGTGGGAGGCCGTCACGAACGCGGTCCTGGAGCGCTTCGCCCTCGGCCTGCCGACGGACGCGGGCAAGGCGCCGGACGAGCACTGGACGGCCGGGGTGCGGGTGATGCTCGGCGAACCGGCGCTCCAGGGCGAGTTCTTCAAGGCCGCGGGAGTGACGAAGGCCGAGCTCACGAGGGCGGTCGCCGAGCGTACGGGCACCGACGCCGGGCGGGAGATGTATCCGGAGCTGGTGGCCGCCGCGGTCACGGGCGCGGTGACGGTGGTCTCGGAGCGGTATGTCGCGGCCGATCCGCCGGTCCCGTTCGAGGAGTTGCTGCGCGACGCCTTCGGGCAGCTCGCGGCGGGACTGCCCGAACCCCGGCGGAAGAAGGGCCGCGGGAGCTCCGCGTAGGGCTCGGCGTACGGCACGGAACCAGACACAGGATGGGACAGAGGGGGAGCATGACTATCGAGGACGTGGACGTCGTCGTGGCGGGGGCCGGGCCGAACGGGCTGATGCTCGCATGCGAGTTGAGCCTCGCCGGAGTACGCCCCGTGGTGCTGGAACGGCTGCCGCAGCGCACCAGCGAGAACCGGGCCAACGGTCTGATCGGCCAGGTGACGCTGATGCTCGACCGGCGCGGGCTGCACGAGCGGCTCAGCGGGAGCGCCGGACTGCCGCAGACCAGGCCGGTGTTCGCGTTCGGCGCGATGCCGCTGGCGCTGCACAGGCTGGAGCGCAACCCCCTGCACGGGCTGGGGGTGCCGCAGTTGCGCATCGAGGAGGTCCTGGAGGAGCGCGCGCTCGAACTCGGCGTGGAGATCCGCCGTGGACACGAACTGGCGGGGCTCTCCCAGGACGAGGGCGGGGTGAGCGCCGACGTACGCGGTCCCGCTGGAACGTACGGGCTGCGCGCCCGCTTCCTGGTCGGGGCGGACGGCGGGCGCAGCGTCACGCGCAAGCTGGCCGGGATCGGCTTCCCGGGCGTGACCTCGGACGACGCCGTACACCGCTCCGGGCATGTGCGGCTGCCGGACTGGCTGTCCGACCCGGAGACGGGCGGTCTGAACGTCCCCGGTCACGGGCCCGTACCGCCGTTTCTGCACTACCGCACCGACCACGGGCTGTTCGTGTACGCGCCCTTCCCGGGCCGTCCGACGATGATCAGCGCGACGGAGTGGGGCGAGGACCGGAACGCGCGCGGCGACGAGCCGATGACGCTGGAGGAGCTGCAGGCGAGCGCGAGCCGTGTGCTCGGCGCCGAACTGCCCGTGGAACCGCCCGAGGGCGACGGGCCGCACATGCTGCGCCGCCTCGACAGCGGCAACACCCGGCTCGCCGAGCGGTACCGGTCGGGCCGCGTACTGCTCGTCGGCGACGCCGCCCACGTCCACTCCGCGATCGGCGCACCGGGGCTCAACCTGGGTCTCCAGGACACCGTGAATCTGGGCTGGAAGCTGGCCGCCGAGGTGCTCGGCACGGCGCCTCCGGGGCTGCTGGACAGCTACGAGGCGGAGCGGCGGCCCGTCGCCGAGCGGGTCGTGATGCACACACAGGCGCAGTCGGCGCTGATCGCTCCGGGCAGTGAAGTCACCGCGCTGCGCGCGCTGTTCATGGAGCTGCTGGAGGACCCGGCGAACATCCGGCGCATCGGGGAGCTGATGGCGGGCGCCGACATCCGCTACGACATGGGTCCTAAGACGGCGCATCCGCTCACCGGCGCGTGGGCACCCGACGTCGTCGTGGACGCCGGGGACGGGCCCGTACGCCTCGCCGAACTGACCAGGAGCGCACGGCCGTTGCTGCTGGATCTGAGCGAGGACGGGGACCTGGCCGATGAGGTACGGGCGTGGGGCGAGCGCGTGGAGACCGTTACGGCGCGGCCGGCGGGACCGCAGGACGGCGCCTCCGGCACGGTCGGCCGCAACGGCGACGGCGGCACCGACGGGAGCGCGCCGGTGACCGCCATGCTGCTGCGGCCCGACTGCCACCTCGCCTGGGCCTCGTCCTCCGCACGTCCCAGCGCGGACGAGCGCGCGGAGCTGC
>NZ_LJGW01000711.1 GCF_001751255.1 Streptomyces nanshensis
GGGAGCCCCGGGCCCGGCCGCGCCGCACGAAGCCGCGCGCCGCGCAACGACCGCGCGCCGCACCTACCCCTTGATCTCCGAGAACGTCGGCGCCTTCGCCACCAGCTTGCTCTCCAGGTGGAACTTCCGCGCCGTGTCGTACGGCCGCTTCTCGACCTCCGGCGACTGCGGCATCTCCCGCCGCAGCATCGGCACCAGCGCGTCCAGCGCCTTCGCCGAGGTGTCCTTGAGGTACTTCTCCAGCAGCTCCCGCACCTTGTCCGGGTCGCCCTGCACATCCTGCTGGGCCCGCTTGATCGCGTTCTGGAAGCTGTCGACTTCGTCTTTCTTCTTCTTCAGCAGCTTGCCGGTCGTGAAGACGACCCCGTGCAGCGCCCCCATCATGTCGGCGACGTCGCCGCGCGCCGGGGATATGAGGATCCGCCCCGAGCCGTCCGCCTCCACCTGCTGCCCGATGGGCTGGAAGAACGACAGCGCGTCGACGCGGCCCGACTTGAGCGCGCCGATGGCCGACGTGGCGGCGCTGCCGAGGTTGACGAGGGTCGCTTCCTTCTTGGCGTTCTTGCCGATGCGCTCGAAGAGGTAGGTCACCAGCGCCTCGGTGCCGCTGCCCGGTCCGGTGATGCCGATCTTCTTGCCGACCAGGGCCTTGACGCGGGACTCCAGCCCGGCGGTGTCGCCGGGCGCCCGGACCTTCTTTCCGATGACGATGTCCACGTAGTACTCGGTCACGAGGCTGGTGGTGACCTTCGTACCGCCCGCTCCGCCGGTCTTCTGCAGGTTGAAGGCGTCCGTCAGCACGCCCCCGCCGAGGTCGATGGAGCCGGACTTGAGCGCGGCGGCGACCTTCGCGCCGGTGCCCAGCCGGGGGCGCTCCCCCAGCTTGATGCCCTCGTCCTTGAAGTAGCCCTTCTCCTCGGCGACGAAGAGGGGGAAGAAGGCCACGGAGTCGCTGATCTGGCCGATGTTGAGCGTGCCGGCGGAGGTGCTGGACCCATGGTTCGCACAGCCGGCGGCGAGTGGTGAGAGGAGGACGGGGGTCGCCGCGAGGGACTTCAGCAGTGTTCTGCGCTCTATGCGCTCGATGTGCTTACCCATGGTTCAAGCTCCAGTTGCATGACTTCCGCGCGCTCGGGGCCGACGCGGAAGGCTCTGCGCAGTTCGAAGGTCGGACACGAAGATCGGTGGTCAAGCGAAATTCGGACACGGAGACCGAAGACCGAAGACCGGCTTGAAGACCGGCGACCCGTCGCGGGCCGCGGGGTCCGGCCCGTTACGGGGCCGGGATCCGCGGACCGTTCAAGGCCGGGGGTCTGGCAGGGAGTTGAGCATTGTGTGCGGGGAGTCGAAAGCGGACGGGAAGATCGGGGACGGTTGGCGGACGGGGAGGCTATCAGCCTCGATCAACCCTGTGCCTCGACGGGTTTCCACCGGTTCACGCGACGGCCGATGAGGCCGACGCACACGTTGAGCAACGCCGCGACGACGCTGAGGACGACGAGCGTCGCGAAGACGCCCGCGGTGTCGAACTTCGACGCCGCGTCGTTGATCAGATAGCCCAGACCCTGGTTGGAGGCGACCAGTTCACCGATGACGGCGCCGATCAGCGCGTACGGGATGGCGACCTTGAGGCCGGTCAGTACGCCCGTCATGGACGCCGGAAGCACGACCTTGCGCGCGATGTCCCGCCGGGTGCCGCCCATCAGCCGTACGGCGTCGACGAGTCCGCGGTCCACCTCGCGCACGCCCGCGGCGGTGTTGAGGAAGACGAGGAAGAAGACGGTGGCGGCGGCGAGCAGCACCTTCATGTGCATCCCGATGCCGAACCAGACGATGAACAGCGGCGCCAGCGCCACCTTCGGGATCGCGTAGAGCGCCATGATGAACGGGTCGAGCACACGGTAGGCGAGCTGGAGCGAGGCCAGGACGAACCCGGCGATCGCGCCGACCAGCGCCCCGAGCAGGAAGCCGTAGACGATCTCCTGGATCGTGACCCAACTGTGCGTCCACAGCGTGCCGTCGGCCCACCACTCGGCGAGGCGCCCGCCGATGGCGCTGGGCTTGCTGGTGAAGGTGATGTCGAAGAGGGTGCCGCCCATCAGCTCCCACGCGGTGAGCACCACGACGATCAGCAGCAGCCGTACGCCCCACACGGTCGCGGTCTGCCCGTGCTTCTCCCGCCAGGTGCGCCGCAGTGCGATGCGTACGGGTCCGGACGAGCCGGACGCGCCGCCGCCGGGCAGCGGCGCACCCGCGGCGCCCTTCGCTGCCGCCTTGCCGGACGGCTTGCGCCGGCGGCCCGGGGGCGGTGACTGCGAGACGGTCTGCTCGGTCATGACGAGCCCTCCTTCAGGGCCGCGGCCATCGTGGTGTGCAGGCGTACGAACTCCGGGTCCACGCGCAGCGCGTCCACATGGCGCGGGCGTTGCAGCGTGATCCGCTCATCGGCGACGATGCGTCCCAGCGCGCCGAGGACGACGATCCGGTCGCCGAGCAGCAGCGCCTCCTCGATGTCGTGGGTGACGAACACGACGGTCTGGCCGGAGCCCTGCCACAACCGCAGCAGCTCCTCCTGGAGTTCGGTGCGCAGTTGGGCGTCGAGGGCGCCGAACGGCTCGTCCATCAGCAGGGTGCTGGGGGAGCCCGCGAGCATGCGGGCCAGGGACGCGCGGCGGCGCATGCCGCCGGAGAGTTCGCGCGGGTAGTGCTTGCCGAAGCCGTCGAGGCCGACGCGGTTGAGGAGCGCGGCGGCCGTCCTGCGGCGCTCCTTGGCGCGTACGCCGCCGCGGATCTCCAGCGGCATCTCGACGTTGCGCTGCACGTCGCGCCACGGCATCAGGGTGTCGGACTGGGTGAGGTAGCCGATGTCGATGTCCGGCCCGGTGAGCGGCTTGCCGCGGTGGGAGACGGTGCCCTCGGTGGGTTCGGTGAGCCCGGCGAGGAGGTTGAGCATCGTGGACTTGCCGCAGCCGCTGCGTCCGAGGACGGTGACGAAGCTGCCCTCCTCGACGCTCAGGGCGAAGTCGCGCAGGGCGACGATCGCGCTGTCGTCCTTGGCGAACTGCTTGGTGAGGCGCTCGGCTTGGAGCACGGCGGTCATATCGCCACCCCCGCTCGGGGGCCGGCGTCAGGCCCGTTCCCGTCGTTCGCGTCGTCGGCGTCGTTCGCGTCCGTACCGTCGGCGGGCGCCTCGTCCGCAGCGCGCATCCCGTACGCGTCGTAGCTGAACTCGCCGGCGGCCCAGCGCGTACGGAGGCCGTCCTCCTTGGCGATGCGCTGCCGTACGGCGTCGAGGACCGTCTCCACGTCGGCGGCGGCGACGGCCGTGACGCCGTCGTCGTCGAGCACGACCAGATCGCCGGGCGCGACGGTCGTGCCGCCGATCTCCACCGGGACGTCGACGCTGCCGCGCCGGTCCTTGGTGGCGCCGCGGGCCCGGCGCCAGCGCGTCCACACGCCGTACTGCTGCCGCGCGAGGTCCGCGCTGTCGCGTACGGCGGCGTCGACGAGGACGGCCGCCGCACCGCGGGCCGCGGCCTGGGTGGCGAGCAGATCGCCGAAGAGGGCGACCGGTTCGGGCTCGGGCATGGTCAGCACGAGGACCTCGCCGGGCCGCAGCCTCGGCATCACCTCGTGCACGGCGCGGTTGTCGCCCTGTCCGCAGCGGGCGATACGGGCGCGGCCCGCGAGGCGCAGGCCGGGGCGCAGCGGCGTCCACTCCGCGTCGAGCAGACCGCGGCGGCCGTACGCCTCGTAGACGGTGGCGACGCCCGCGGCGGCGAGTTCGGCGACGGCGGCGTCGGTGATGACGGCGTCCGTGGCGGCGGCGCTCACAGGGCACCCACCACGTTGGGCAGCAGCCGGTGGAAGGCCTCGGCCTGCCGGATCCCGTCGTCGCCGGTGACCTTGCGGGCGTGGTTGCCGCGCTGGTCGGCGCGCTGTGCGTAGTACTCCTGAAGGTACTGCTGAGCAGCCATGCAGCTCATGGCGTCGACCTTACGTGCGAAGACGGGCGTGATGTCCACATAGACGGTCGGTGTGAAACCGCACAGTTCCGGCTGGTGCGGTTCGAAGGCCAGGAACTCCGACGGCGGCGCCGTACGGAAGCCGCTGGCGACACCGGCGCCGGAGGTGAGCAGCCGGGCGCGGGCCACGGCCTGGTGGGCGACCGGATGGTCCGGGTTGAAGGGGTCCTTCTCGGGGTGGGTGAGCACGACGTGGGGCGCGAAGTCCCGCATCAGCTCGGCGAGTTCGCCGACGGACTCGGGTGAGACGTGCAGCGGGTAGTCGCCGAGGTCGAAGGCGCGGAACTCGGCGCCGACGGCGGCGGCGGCCTTCGTCGCCTCCTCGTGGCGTATCCGCTTCACGTTCTCCTCGGTCTGGCCCTCCTGCTTCCACAGCGCCCCGGACTCGCCCCGCTCCCCGTAGGACAGGGCGACGACGAGGGCCTCGCCCCCGGCGGCGGTGTGGGCGGCGACCGTACCGGCCGAGCGCCAGACGAAGTCGGCGCTGTGGGCGCCGACGACCAGCATGCGGCGCGCGCTCATACGAGGCTCTCCCTGCGGTGGTGCTCCGGTGCGTCCGCGAGGGGTTCGGCACCCACGAGCCAGCGGCTGTTGTGGACGGTCATGGTGCGTACGTCGCTCTCCTCGAAGCCCTCGGCGAGCAGCCGGTCGGCGCAGATCGCCAGGCCGTCCTCGACGGGCGGGTTGAAGGGCTGGCCCAGGTCGCTGGAGATCACGGAACTGGCCGGGCCCGCCTCGCGGATGGCCTGGAACCAGGTCTCCCAGCTCACCTTGCCGGTGTAGGGGGTGGTGAAGCAGCGCTCCAACAGGGCGCCGTGGGCGGCGAGTTCGCGCTGACGGTCGAACGCGACGCGCTGCGAGGTGAATTCGGGGTGCGTGACGACCATCCGCCGTACGCCCTCCGCCGCTGCGGCCTCGACGGCGACGGCGATCTCGTCGGCGTGCAGATGGCCGGTGGCCAGCACCATGTCGTGGCGGGCGATGAGCCGGAAGACCTGGCGGGCGGCGGGGACGACCTCGCCGTCGGGGGTGAGGACGTCCACGGGGTCGGCGGCCATGCCGTCCGCGCGCAGATCGTCCTGGAGCTTGGCCCACATCGGCGGGGTGGCGCCCTCGGGCTCGCGGGCCTGGCACTGGCGCTGGTTGGCGCTGTCGACGGTGGGCAGCCAGACGAACTTGGCCCCGCCGCGGCCCGCGATCTCCACGGCGATCGGATTGAGGCCGCCGACCGAGGCGTTGAGGGTGATCGCGCCGAGGGCTTCGGCGCCGGGCCGTGCCTGGCGGACGACGGCGGCGCGCTCGGCGGTGGGCGTGTAGTGCGACTTGAGGACGAAGCCCGCCATGCCGACGTCCGCGAAGCGCTCGGCGAGGGTCACGTCGTCGATGCGCCGGCGCATCACGTCGGGCGCCACATGGATGTGGCAGTCGTAGGCGCCGCGCACCAGTTCCCGCGCCCGTGCGGACGGCTGGGGGTGCTCCGTCTCCGTCATGTCTCTCCTTCGGGACCGTGGCTCTCGGCTCTTTGCAGCCATAATCGCCGCTCAGATTGTCAACAATCTTGGCTACAGAGGTCAAGGGGGACGACGTGACCGGTGATGAACGGGCGGCAAACGGCATGCGGACGGGACGAGGGAACCGGGGCGGGGCAGCCGAACGGCGGGGTGGGAGCCGGGAGTTGGGGCCGTCCGGCAGAGTGGTGCCGGGCACGCGCACCGGCCGGCGCGGGCACACAGCGGTCCGGCGGAAGCCCCGCGGACTCGGCGCGGACCAGGCGAGGGCCCGGTGAGGGCTCAGTGCGGACCAGGCGAGGGCTCGGGCGAGGGTTCAGCGGGGCCGGGGCTCCTGGCCCGTTCTGTCGACCTCGCGGAGCGTGTCGATCACGCTCCGCAGATGCTTCCGCGCGGCGGCCTCCGCGGCGTCGGCGTCGTGCGTGCAGATCGCCTCGATGATCGCGAGGTGCTCCGGGAGCGAGACCGCGGGGCGTCCCGGGTGCATCGCCAGCCGGAACTGGTGGCGTACGTTCTGCCCGCGCAGCCGCTCCAGCAGACGCGAGGCGGTCCGCTGTCCGCCGATCTCCCGTACGCGGCGGTGCAGTTCCTGGTTGAGCGAGGAGTAGCCCAGCAGATCGCCCTCGGCGACGGCCTCGCGCATGGAGGCGCCGATGGCCCGCAGTTCGCGGATCTCCACCCCGGTGACGGCCGCCGCGGCGTGCGCGGCACAGAGACCTTCGAGCACCATGCGGACCTCGGAGATCTCGACGGCCTCGTCCAGCGAGACGGCGCGCACGCGGGCGCCGCGGTTCTGGATGCGTTCGACCAGTCCCTCGTTGGCCAGTTCCAGCAGCGCGGACCGTACGCTGGCCCGACTGGCGTCGAACTGCGTGGAGAGATCGGCCTCGACGAGCCGCTGGTTCGGCACGAACTCGCCGCCGATGATCGCCTCTCGTATGGCTTCGACCAGGGGCACCGCGGCCCCGTTCCGCGCACCGTCCTCTGCCACGACCGATCCGGCTCCTCTTCGTCCCGCACCCACGGATGCACACCGATATTGTCAACAATATTGTGCGAGCTTAGTGTAGCCGCCATGTCGCCGAACGGAACTCCCGGAACTTCCGGCACCCCCGATGCCTCCCGTACTCCCGGCACCGCCGGTACGCCACCGACCGTCGTCGCCGTCCTCGGGCTGGGCGAGGCGGGCGGCGCGATCGCGGGCGACCTGGCGCGGGCGGGTGCCGGCGTACGGGCCTACGACCCGGCGGACGTCACCGTGCCCGACGGCGTCACCGCCACCGGGAGCGAGGCCGAGGCCGTCGCCGGTGCGCAGCTCGTCCTGAGCGTCAACAGCGCCTCCGCGGCGGACGACGCCCTGCGCGCGGGAGCACCGGCGGTCACCGAGGGCGCCGTGTGGGCGGACCTCAACACCGCCTCCCCCGGCGCGAAGCGGGCGCTGGCCGCCACGGCCGCCGAGCACGGAGTGACGTTCGCGGACGTGGCGATCATGGCGCCGGTGCCGGGCCGCGGCCTGCGGGTTCCGATGCTGACCTGCGGCGAGGGCGCCGGCACCGTGGTCCGGCTGCTGACGCCGTACGGGGCGTCGGTCGACCTCGTCGAGGGCGAGGCGGGCACGGCCGCCGAACGGAAGCTGCTGCGCAGCGTGTTCTTCAAGGGCATGGCGGCGGCCGTCGTCGAGGCGCTCGCGGCCGGACGCGCGGCGGGGTGCGAGGAGTGGCTGCGCGAGAACATCGCCGGCGAACTCGGCCGCGCCGACGCCGCCACCGTCGACCGTCTCGTCAGCGGCAGCCACCGGCACGCCGTGCGCCGTACGTCCGAGATGGCGGCGGCGACGGAGATGCTCACCGCGCTCGGCGTGGAACCGGCGGTCGCGTCGGCGAGCCGCGATCTGCTCGCACGGCTGGCGGCGGCGGGCGAATAGCCGCTGGGCGTACGGGAGTTCAGGCGGTCCAGGCGCGGCCCCGGGACGGGCCCCGAACCGCCCGTCGGCGTACGGCAGTTGCCCGGGGCCGCGCGCGGACGCGGGCGAACAGCCCTTCAGCTCACGGCCTTTGCCGCGGCCCGTCCCGCCGTGCGTCCCGAGAAGATGCAGCCGCCGAGGAACGTCCCCTCCAGGGACCGGTATCCGTGCACGCCGCCGCCGCCGAATCCGGCGGCCTCCCCCGCCGCGTAGACGCCGGGCAGCGGTTCGCCGCCGTCCGTCAGCACCCTCGCGTCCAGGTCGGTCTCCAGTCCGCCGAGCGTCTTGCGCGTGAGGATGTTGAGCCGTACGGCGATCAGCGGCCCGGCCTTCGGGTCCAGCAGACGGTGCGGCGAGGCGACGCGGATCAGCTTGTCCCCGAGGTACTTCCGCGCTCCGTGGATCGCGGTGATCTGGGAGTCCTTGGTGTACGGGTTGCGGATCTCGCGGTCGCGGGCCTCGATCTCGCGGCGCAGCCCGGCCTCGTCGATCAGTCCCTCACCCGTCAGCTCGTTCATCCGCCGTACGAGAGCGCCCAGTTCGCGTTCGACGACGAAGTCCTCGCCGTGGTCCATGAACGCCTGCACGGGACCGGGCGCGCCGGAGCCCACACGGGAGAGGAGCAGCCGCAGATCCCGTCCCGTCAGGTCCGGATTCTGCTCGGACCCCGAGAGCGTGAACTCCTTCTCGATGATCTTCTGGCTGAGCACGAACCAGGTGTAGCCGTGGCCCGAGTGCATGATGTGGTCGAGCGTGCCGAGGGTGTCGAAGCCCGGGTAGAGCGGCACGGGCAGCCGCTTGCCGGTCGCGTCCAGCCACAGCGACGAGGGGCCGGGCAGGATGCGGATGCCGTGCAGATTCCAGACGGGGTTCCAGTTCGCGATGCCCTCGGTGTAGTGCCACATCCGGTCGCGGTTGACGATGCGGCCGCCGGCCTTCTCAGCGATGCCGAGCATCAGCCCGTCGACGTGCGCGGGGACGCCGGAGAGCATCCGCTCGGGCGGAGTGCCCAGCCGCTGCGGCCAGTTGGCGCGTACGAGGTCGTGATTGCCGCCGATGCCGCCGGAGGTGACGACGACGGCCTGTGCGCGCAGTTCGAAGCTGTCGGCCACCGCGCGGCCGCTCGCCGTGCCCCGCTCGGCGTCGCTGGGCTCCAGCACCTCGCCGGTGACGGTGTCCACCGATCCGGCGCTGCGCGCGAGGTCCGTCACCCGGTGCCGGAAGCGCAACTCCACGTCGCCGCGGGCGACTCCGGCCCGTACGCGGCGCTCGAAGGGCTCGACGACGCCGGGTCCGGTGCCCCAGGTGATGTGGAAGCGGGGCACGGAGTTGCCGTGGCCGATCGCGCCGTAGCCGCCGCGCTCGGCCCAGCCGACGACGGGGAAGAACTTCAGGCCCTGCGCGCGCAGCCACGAACGCTTCTCGCCCGCCGCGAAGTCGACGTACGCCTCGGCCCAGCGCCGCGGCCAGTGGTCCTCCTCGCGGTCGAAGGCGGCGGTGCCCTGCCAGTCCTGCCAGGCCAGTTCGCGGCTGTCGCGGACGCGCATGCGGCGCTGCTCCGGGGAGTCGACGAGGAAGAGGCCGCCGAAGGACCAGTGCGCCTGGCCGCCGAGCGACTGCTCCGGCTCCTGGTCGAGGAGGATCACTTTCCGTCCCGCGTCGGCCAGTTCGGCCGTCGCGGCGAGACCCGCGAGCCCCGCTCCGATCACGATGACATCGGCGTCGTACGCCATGCGTTCCACCTGTTCCGCGCCGCTCGTCCACGCTGAGGACCTGGTGACCGGAGAGTAGTCGGATCGTCGCGCGCGCGGCACCCCAGGGGTGGGCGGGGCGGCCCGGTGATGGAATGAGCCCATGGCGGACGATCACCGGGACGGCGACAGGGACGAGCAGGACGGTCGGGGCGGACGGGACCGCGGGGACGCCGGCCGGGAGGCGGAGCGGGAACGGGCGCGTTCCGCGGACGAGATGCTCGACATCGTCGACGAGGAGGACCGCGTCGTCGGGCGGGCGCCGCGCGGCGAGGCCATGGCGCGCAGGCTGCGGCACCGCGTCACGTCCGTCCAGGTGCGCGATCCGCTGGGACGGATCTTCGTGCACCGGCGCACACCGCAGAAGCTGGTCTTCCCGTCCCTGTACGACGTGGTGGTCGGCGGCGTCGTGGGCGCCGGCGAGTCCTACGACGCGTGCGCGCTGCGCGAGGCGCAGGAGGAGCTGGGCGTGGCCGAACTGCCCGCGCCCGAGCCGCGGTTCACCTTCCTCTACGAGTCGCCGGAGCACGTCTGGTTCGTACGCGTCTACGAGACGGTGTGCGAGGTGCCCGTACGGCCGCAGGCGGAGGAGGTCGACTGGTGGGACTTCCTGCCGGAGGACGAGGTGGAGCGGCGGATCGCCTCGCCCGGGTGGCAGGTCGTACCGGACGGGCTGGAGTGCCACCGGCGGCTGCGTGCGCTGCGCGAGCGGGACGGCTGACGGGCCGGCCAGCACCGGCGGAGCACGGCGCGGGCGCGGGCCCCGTACCGTCCGCGGTGTCGTGCGCGGACGGTAC
>NZ_LJGW01000714.1 GCF_001751255.1 Streptomyces nanshensis
CGCCTGGCCGCGCAGCCGGGCCGTGGTCGCCGCACGCGCGGCGGGACTGGCGCCGCCGCCGCAGTCCGTCTACCCGGACGTCGCCGACGCCGAGGGGCTCGCCCGGTCCTGCGCCGAGGGCCGCAGCCTGGGCTTCCTGGGACGTACGGCGATCCACCCGTGCCAACTCGACGCCATCGTGCGGGCGTATCTGCCCACGCGCGAGGAGATCGAGGCCGCGGAGGAGGTCATGGCGGCGACGGCCGCCAACGGCACGGGAGCGCTCGCGCTTCCGGACGGACGGTTCGTCGACGCGGCGATCGTCGCGGGCGCGCGCAGAACGCTCGCGCTCGCCAGACGCCGCCGCTGAACGGGCACCAGAACAGGCGCCCCGACGCGTAGGTACGTCAGGAGGTTCCGCTGCCGCTCTCGGGAGCGGAGGAGACGGCCGAGGGTTCGCCGTCGCCGGTGGCGTCCGGAGTCTCGGACGGGGCGGACGCGGAGGCCGGTGCGGCGGGCGCGCCCTTGCCGCCGCGATGTCCCATACCGCGGCTGCCGCCCTTGCCGCCGCCCGTGGTCCCGGCGTCGCCGTGGGCCTCCGGCTCGACGATCTCCTCGCGGCCGGGCCGCAGCCGTGCGGAGATCACGATGCCCGCGACGGCGCAGACGAAGACGATGATCGACGTCCAGTCGTTGAGCCGCAGGCCCGCGATGTGGTGGGCGTCGTCGACACGCAGATACTCGATCCAGAAACGCCCCACGGTGTACGCGGCGACGTACAGCCCCAGAACGCGGCCGTGCCCGAGCTTGAAGCGGCGGTCCGCCCAGATCACCAGGGCCGCGACGCCGACGCACCACAGCGACTCGTACAGGAACGTCGGGTGGTAGGTGGCCAGGCTCGGGGTGTCGACCGGCCGGTGCTGCGCGTCGATCTCGACCGCCCAGGGGAGATCCGTGGCCCGCCCGTACAGCTCCTGGTTGAACCAGTTGCCCCAGCGTCCGATGGCCTGCGCGAGCGCGACGCCCGGCGCCACGGTGTCGGCGTACGCGGGCAGCGGGATGCCGCGCCTGCGGCAGCCGATCCACGCGCCGAGCGCACCGAGCGCGACGGCGCCCCAGATGCCGAGGCCGCCGTCCCAGATCTTGAAGGCGTCGACCCAGTTGCGGCCCTCGCCGAAGTAGAGCTGGTAGTCGGTGACGACGTGGTAGAGACGCCCGCCCACCAGGCCGAACGGCACGGCCCACACGGCGATGTCGGCGACCGTGCCGACACGGCCGCCGCGCGCGACCCAGCGGCGGCCGCCGAGCCACACGGCGACGAAGACGCCGATGATGATGCAGAAGGCGTAGCCGCGCAGCGGGACCGGTCCGAGATGGATCTCGCCGGCCGAGGGGCTGGGGATGAATGCAAGGATCTCCATGGCGGTCCCGACGCTACCTTGCCCGGCCTCGCCGTCGGCAATGCACCCTGTGCAACAGCTCCATAACGGCCGATCGGCGCAGGCCCCCGGACCGGGGCCCGCCGTCCGATCCGCCGGGGCCGCACGGGCACCCGCACGGGACGAGACCTTCGCCACATTCGCTCCGGCCGTGAGGCCGTGACCAGGGGATGTCTCCGGAGGACGGTGGCCCGCAGACGGCAGGCGGACCGGCGGCTCACGACGGTGTACGTACGCGGGCGGGACCGGTCCGGCGACCGCGGGCACCGCGCTCGTACGCCGGCCGGCACCGCGCGGGCCGCTCCCATGCCCGCCCTCAACGGCCGTACGCCGCAAGGGCGTTGCGTCCGGCCGACGTCAACACGCCCACCACGGCCGTCCGTTCGCCGCACCCGTCCCGCGACACGGCGGCAGCCGGCCGGCTACTCCGCCGCCGCCTCGACCTTCTTCTTCAGCGACGCGGGCGTCAGCGGCTCGCCGCCGCCGTAGATGTCCTCGCCGTCGAGCAGCACCGTCGGAGTCGACTGGTGGCCCGACTTCTTGAACTGCGCGGCCGTCTTCTTCACCCACGCCTCGTGCGTGGCGCCTTCGACGCAGCCGCGGAAGCGCGCCCCGTACAGCCCGTCGACCTTCCCGGCCAGTTTCGTGAGCAGCTTCGCGCTGCTGAACGCGTCGCTGCGCTCGGGCGGTTGGTTCCTGTAGAGCACGTCGTGATACTGGCGGAACTTCCCCTCGTCCCGTGCGCACGCCGCCGCGTTCGCCGCCCGGTGGGAGCCCCGGCCGCCCAGGTTGTCGTCGATGATCGTGACGAGGTGGTATTCGGCGCGCAGCTTGCCCCGCTTCTCCAGCCCCCGGATCGTGCCGCTGAACTGCCGCTCGAACTGGGCGCACGCGGGGCAGCGGAAGTCCTCGTAGACGGTGAGCGTCGCGGGGGCGTCGCGCTTGCCGACGGCGATGGGCTTGGCGTCGTCCGCCGCTCCGCCGCCCGACCGCTGCTGTGCGACGAGGGCGCCGATCCCCGCGCCCAGCGCCAGCAGGGCGACGACCACGCCGCCCACCTTGAGCTGCCGTCCCCGCTTCTGCGCCGTGTGTTCCCGCTGCCGTTCGGCGCGCATGCGCTCGGTGGCGCTGCGGCGGCCCTCCTGGCCTTCTTCGTTCATCTTCTGGCTCTTCACACCGTGAGCCAACGAACGTGAGGGCGGGCAGCCTGCGCGACCGCCCCGCGTTTCGCCCGAAAGAGCGAGACGCGGGGCGGGTTCCTCACACGCGGTGTGCGGTTACGTCGTGGCCTTCCGCCGTACGCCGGCGGCGAGTTCGGCCGCGAGCGTCCGTACGTCCGCCAGCCCGGAGGGCAGATCGTCCGGGTGCGCCAACAGCCGCTTCACGAAGGCCGATCCGACGATCACGCCGTCCGCGAAGGCGGCGACCTCCGCGGCCTGTACCGCGTCGGAGACGCCGAGCCCCACGCAGACGGGCAGCCGTGTCGTGGCCCGTGTACGGGCGACCAGCTCCTCCGCCTCGCGGCCCACGGACTCGCGGGTCCCGGTGACGCCCATCAGGGAGGCCGCGTAGACGAAGCCGCTGCCCGCGGCCGTGATCTTCGCCAGCCGTTCGTCCCTGCTGCTGGGAGCGACGACGAACACCGTCGCCAGGCCGTGCTGTTCGGCCGCCTTGCGCCAGCCCTCCGACTCCTCGACCGGCAGGTCCGGCAGGATGCAGCCCGCGCCGCCGGCCGCGGCCAGTTCGGCCGCGAAGCGCTCGACGCCGTAGCGGTCCACCGGGTTCCAGTACGTCATGCACAGCACCGGCTTGCCCGTGGCGGCGTGCGCCTCGCGCACCGTACGCACGACGTCGGCGATGCGGACGCCGCCGCGCAGCGCGATGTCGTCGGCGGTCTGGATGACGGGCCCGTCCAGCACCGGGTCGCTGTGCGGGAGGCCCACCTCGACGACGTCGCAGCCGCTCTCCAGCAGCGCGACGCACGCCTCGATGCCGCCGTCGACGGTCGGGAACCCGGCGGGCAGATAGCCGACGAGGGCGGCACGGTCCTCCGCGCGAGCCTGGGCCAGTACGGACTCCAGCAGCTCGATCCCGCCGCCGACGCCGGTCTGCGGCTGGGGCTGGGGCTGGGTCTGGGGCTGGGGGGCCACTGCCCCGGTCGCGTCCGCGCTCATCGGTCCGCCTCCTCGTCGTACAGGCCGAAGTACCGCGCGGCGGTGTCCATGTCCTTGTCGCCGCGCCCCGAGAGGTTCACCAGGATCAGCCCGTCGGGACCGGTCTCCCGGCCCAACTCCAGCGCGCCCGCGAGCGCGTGGGCGCTCTCGATCGCCGGGATGATGCCTTCCGTCTCGGACAGCAGGCGCAGCGCCCGCATCGCCTCGTCGTCGGTCACGGGCCGGTACTCGCCCCGTCCCGACTGCTTCAGATAGGCGTGCTCGGGGCCGATCCCCGGGTAGTCGAGGCCGGCCGAGATCGAGTACGGCTCGGTGATCTGCCCCTCGTCGTCCTGGAGTACGAAGCTGCGGGAGCCGTGCAGGATGCCGGGCTCGCCGACGGAGAGCGTCGCGGCGTGCTCCCCCGACTCGACGCCGTGTCCGGCCGCTTCGAGGCCGACGAGCCGTACGTCCTCGTCGTTCAGGAACGCGTGGAAGAGCCCGATGGCGTTGGATCCGCCGCCGACGCACGCGGCGACGGCGTCCGGCAGCCGCCCGGCCCGCTCCAGGATCTGACGGCGTGCCTCGACGCCGATGACGCGGTGGAAGTCCCGTACGAGCTGCGGGAAGGGGTGCGGCCCGGCGACCGTGCCGAAGAGGTAGTGGGTGCGGTCGACGTTGGCGACCCAGTCGCGGAACGCCTCGTTGATGGCGTCCTTGAGGGTGCGGCTGCCCGAGGCGACGGGCACGACCTCGGCGCCCAGCATGCGCATCCGCGCCACGTTCAGCGCCTGGCGCCGAGTGTCGATCTCGCCCATGTAGACGGTGCATTCGAGGCCGAAGAGCGCGCAGGCGGTGGCGGTGGCCACGCCGTGCTGCCCGGCGCCGGTCTCGGCGATGACCCGTGTCTTGCCCATGCGCTTGGTGAGCAGCGCCTGACCGAGCACGTTGTTGATCTTGTGGGAACCGGTGTGGTTGAGGTCCTCGCGCTTGAGGAAGATCCGTGCGCCGCCCGCCTGTTCGGCGAAGCGGGAGACCTCGGTCAGCGGGCTGGGGCGGCCGGTGTAGTTGACCATGAGGTCTTCGAGCTCGGCGGTGAAGGCGGGGTCGGCCTTCGCCTTCTCGTACTCGACGGCGACCTCGTCGACGGCGGCGACCAGCGCCTCGGGAATGAACTTGCCGCCGAAGGCGCCGAAATAGCCTCCGGGATCGGGGACCCGGCCCTCGGGGTCGGGGACGAAGAAGTCGGACATCCGACGGTGCTCCTCGTGAAAAGTGATGAACGGGCAGATGTGCAGGGGGAGTTCGGCGGTACGGGCAGCACGCGCGTACGGCATGGACGGCGTCTACGGACACGGAGCGCCCGCGGACACGGATACGGGGGTACGGGTGCGGGCGGGTGCGGCGGCCGGTGCGGAAGACAGCGCTCCGGGCACATGCCCGTCCGCCCTCGTTCCCGTCCTGAGTCCTCGTCTGGGTCCCCGTGTGGGGTGCTCGTCCTCGTCCGTCTCCGTACGGCCGTCGGCCGGAACGGACAACTCGGCGACTCAGCAGCTCACTTGCTCAGCGAGCCGAAGGCTCAGTGGTGGTGCGCCGGTGCGTCCGCGGCCGTACCCGCGCGCCATCGGCGCCCGTTGATCTGCCCCGGCTCACAGCCGATGTGGTAGCGCACCCGCCGCCCGTGCACCCGCCGGGCCGGAGCCCGGCACCCGCGCGGACGGCAGCCGCGGGCCAGCGCCGCGTACGAGCCGGGCGGCGGCCCGAGCGGGGAGCGGGGAGCGGTCGTGCGGGGAGTCATCGGAGGTCAGCCCTTCCCGTGCCCGTGCCGCAGCGCGGGGTGGGCGCCGGCGGCGACGAGGTCGGCCACGGCGCCCTTCGGGTCCTTGCCGGTGACCAGCGATTCGCCCACGAGCACCGCGTCGGCGCCGTCGTTGGCGTACGCGATCAGATCGTGCGGCCCGCGGACGCCGGACTCGGCGATCTTGACGACGTGGTCCGGGAGTTCGGGCGCGATACGGGCGAAGTTCCCCCGGTCGACCTCCAGGGTCTTGAGGTTGCGCGCGTTGATGCCGACGATCCGCGCACCGGCGTCGAGGGCGCGCTGCGCCTCGTCCTCGTCGTGCGCCTCGACCAGCGGCGTCAGACCGATCGACTCGGCACGCTCGATCAGCGAGACCAGCGCCTCCTGCTCCAGCGCCGCGACGATCAGCAGCACGATGTCGGCACCGTGCGCGCGGGCCTCCCAGAGCTGGTACGAGGAGAAGACGAAGTCCTTGCGGAGCAGGGGGATGTCGACCTTCGCCCGCACCGCCTCCAGATCGGCGAGCGAGCCGCCGAAGCGGCGCTGCTCGGTGAGGACGGAGATGACCGAGGCACCGCCCGTCTCGTAGTCGACGGCGAGGGCGGCCGGATCCGCGATCGCGGCGAGCGCGCCCTTGGACGGGCTGGAGCGCTTGACCTCGCAGATGACCCTGACGCCCTCGCCCTTCAGCGCGGCGAAGCCGTCCTTGGCCGGAGGAACGGCGGCGGCGCGCTCCTTGAGCTCGTCGAGGCTGACGCGCGCCTGCCGCTCGGCAAGGTCCTCACGTACGCCTTCGATGATCTCGTCGAGCACACTCACCGAGCGGCCTCCTTCGGTCGGGTCGGGGCCTCCGCGCGGGAAGCGGGGAAAGCGCGGAAAGCAGGGATGGTCAGACCGGGCACTGCGATGCTATCGGGCGGGAGCCGGAGGACTCGCATCCGCCCGGTGGGAATTCCACATTCCGGACAAATGCCGCTGTCCTCGCGACCGTTCGGACGCCGCCGCGCGCCCGTCGCTCACGGTGCGAGAGCGGCGCCCACCGGAAGGTTGCGTACGACGGTGAAGACGAGCACCAGCGCGCCCAGCGCCCACCAGTGCGGCGTACGCAGCTCCACCGACACCGGACGGGAACGCAGCACCCGCACCACCCAGAAGACCATGAACACCGCGAAGACCGCGAAGCCGATCACCGCGAGGGCGTTCATCCCCAGCGCTCCGGCGAGGTCCCCGTGCACGACGGCGTGCGCGCTGCGCAGTCCGCCGCAGCCGGGGCAGTAGAGACCGGTGAAGTGCAGCAGGGGGCAGACCGGGTAGTGCCCGGGCTCGCCCGGGTCCACGGCGCCCACGTACGCGAAAGCCGCGCCCACGGCAGCGAGGGTGCCGAAGGGCGCGGCGAGGCGGGACACCGGCACACTGCTCCGGCGTCCCGCCGGTACGGGCTCCTGCCCGCTCAGGACGACTGCTCCTGCGGCTCCCCCGTGGCATGGCTGCGCGCCTCCTTGGGCTGGCCGAAGCCCATGGCCTTCATCAGCAGTCCGACGACGCCGCCCGCGACGGCCACGACGAGACCCACCACGAAGCCGACCGGCTGGGCGGCGACCGTGAAGAGGCCGGCGATGCAGAAGCCGATGAAGCAGATCGTCACGCCCGTCCACGCGGCCAGGGTGTTGCCGTGGCTGTTGCCCGCCATGTTGTGTGCTCCTCGTAGTTCGACCGACTGGGCCACCGGCCCGCTCTGCGCCCATTGTTCCCGGTGCCGCCGGGGAGTGCCGAGGCAGGGGTGCTCAGAAGGGGTACGGGCCCGTACCGGGCGGAATCAGACGGTGGCGCCGCCGCCCGTACCGCCGTCCTTACCGTCCTTACCGCTGTCCGTCGTTCCGCCCGGACCGCCGGTGGGGTCCTCGCCGCGGTCGAGCGCCTTCCACAGGTCCTCGGGACGGTCCGGGTCCACGGGGGCGGGTGCAGCGCGGGGGCCACGGGGACCGCGCCGGGTGCGCTCCGTCCGCTCGTACCGCGCGCTCCCCGACATCGACGGCCAGAACGGTCCGTACCGCAGCGCGAGCACACCGGCGAGCACCAGCAGCGCGCCGCCCGCCGCCGAGACGTACGGCCAAGCGCTGACGTGCACCGCTTCGACGCCGGTACGGGCGAGTCCGGACGCCTTGGCCGCCTTCTCCTCCAGCGCTCCGCGCTCGCCCGCGCCCAGCAGCGCGGCGGCGACCGTGCCGGTGCCGCAGAGCGTGAGCAGCGACGCGACGAGGACGCGTCCGGCGCGGCGGACCGCGAACACCGCGACGAGCGCGGCGAGTCCGACGAGGGCGAGCGCGCTCGGCAGACCGGTGACGTCGCCGCCCTTGGCCTTCACGGGGATCGCGCCCTGTGCGAAGGCCGCCGTGGCCTGGCTCCACACCTGGCCGCTGGCGAGCAGCGCGAGGGCGGCACCGGCGGCGCCGCACAGCAGCGCGAGGGCGAGGGCACGGCGCGCGGCCTGCGCGCGAGAGTTCGCGGAAACGGTCGTCCGGCCAACGGCGCCCGCGGCACCGGACTCGGTCTGCGTCTCGGTCTGCGGATTCGTCTGCGTCTGCTGTATCTGCGGTCGCGGATCGGTGACGCCGTCGCCGTCGGCGCCTTCGTGGCCGGGTGCGGCGTCCGATGAGCGGGCCTTCGGTACGGAAGTCACCCGTCCACGCTACCGCCGAGCCTTCCGGCCGAGGCGACCGCCCTGAGCACCGCCGCCGCCTTGTTCCGGCACTCGGTGTCCTCGGCGGCGGGGTCGGAGTCCGCCACGACGCCGGCGCCCGCCTGTACGTACGCGGTGTTCTCGCGCAGCAGCGCCGTACGGATCGCGATGGCCATGTCCGCGTCGCCCGCGAAGTCGAGATAGCCGACGCAGCCGCCGTAGACGCCGCGACGGGTGGGCTCCAGCTCGTCGATGATCTGCAGGGCGCGGGGCTTGGGCGCGCCCGAGAGCGTCCCGGCCGGGAAGGTGGCGGTCAGCGCGTCGAAGGCGCTGCGGTCCGCGCCGAGCCGGCCGGTCACCGTCGAGACGATGTGCATGACGTGGCTGTAGCGCTCGACGGACATGAAGTCCACGACCTCCACGCTGCCCGGCTCGCACACCTTCCCCAGGTCGTTGCGCCCGAGGTCGACCAGCATCAGATGCTCGGCCCGCTCCTTGGGATCGGCCAGCAACTCCTCGGCCAGCGCCGTGTCTTCCTGCGGAGTGCCGCCGCGGCGGCGGGTGCCGGCGATGGGATGCATCATCGCCCGCCCGTCCTCGACCTTCACCAGCGCCTCGGGGCTGGAGCCGACGACGTCGAAGTCTCCCCCCGTGCCTCCGGCGAAGCGGAAGAGATACATGTACGGGCTCGGGTTGGTGGCGCGCAGCACCCGGTAGACGTCGAGGGCGCTCGCGGTGCACTCCGTCTCGAACCGCTGCGAGGGGACGACCTGGAACGCCTCGCCCGCGCGGATGCGCTCCTTGATGTCCTCCACCCACGCCTCGTACGTCGCGCCGCCGGAGCGTGCCGTGAACTCCGGCAGTTCGGAAGGCGGCAGCACCGCGGGGGCGTCCGGCGCGGGACGTGCCAGGTCCGCCGCCATGGTCTCCAGCCGCCGGACCGCGTCCTCGTACGCCTCGTCGACGCCGGTGTCCAGGTCGTTGTGGTTGATGGCGTTGGCGATCAGCAGCACCGTGCCGTCCCGGTGGTCGAGGACGGCGAGGTCGGAGGCGAGCAGCATCGTCAGCTCGGGCAGGGCCAGATCGTCCGCGGTGGTGGTGCCGTCGCCGACCTTCTCCAGGCGGCGCACGATGTCGTAGCCGAGGTAGCCGACCATGCCGCCGGTGAAGGGCGGCAGTTCCCCGTCCCGATGCAGATCGCGCGGAGTGTGCAGCGCCTCGACGGTCTCGCGCAGCGCGCGCAGCGGGTCGCCGTCGGTGGGCACCCCGACAGGCGGCGTGCCCAGCCAGTGCGCCGAGCCGTCGCGCACGGTGAGGGTCGCGGCGCTGCGTACGCCGATGAAGGAGTAGCGCGACCACGTACGGCCGTTCTCGGCGGACTCCAGCAGGAAGGTGCCGGGCCGCTCGGCGGCGAGCTTGCGGTAGAGCGCGATGGGGGTGTCGCCGTCGACGAGCAGGCGCCGCGTCACGGGGATGACGCGGCGGTCCTTCGCGAGCGTACGGAAGGTGTCGAGGTCCGGGGTCGTCATGATCGCCGACCTTACTGGCCGTCAGGGCCGTCAGGGCCGTCGGGCCCGGCCGCCGCCCGGCTCCCGTCCGTACGGACGGCCGGCAGCGTGCCCGCGTCGAAGCAGGTGCGGTCGCCGGTGTGGCAGGCGGCGCCCACCTGGTCGACCTGGACCAGCACCGTGTCGCCGTCGCAGTCGAGCGCGACGGAACGCACGTGCTGGGTGTGACCGGAGGTGTCGCCCTTGACCCAGTACTCCTGGCGGCTGCGGCTGAAGTAGGTGGCGCGGCCGGTGGTCAGGGTGCGGTGCAGCGCCTCGTCGTCCATCCACCCGAGCATGAGCACCTCGCCGGTGTCGTACTGCTGGGCGACGGCGGGGAAGAGGCCGTGCGCGTCGCGCTTGAGGCGGGCGGCGATCTCGGGGTCGAGCGATGTGGCGGGGGATCGTGCGGGCATGGGGCCCATTCTCGCGCATGCGGGGCGGGGGCGGGGACCTGGTGGAGAGGGGGCGGAGAGGG
>NZ_LJGW01000709.1 GCF_001751255.1 Streptomyces nanshensis
GGCGAGCGGTGCGCGTCGAAGGCGCGGGACAGCGCGGCGATGAGGCGGCGTGCGAGACCGTCGAGCCTGCCGCCGCCCTCGGCGACCGCGAGCCGGGCGGCGGCGAGTATCGCGGGGCGCCGGGCCTCCAGCCACTCGCGGGCCTCCTGCCGGGTGGTGAAGCGGACGGTACGGGGCAGGAACGCCGCCCGACGGCGCGCCTCGGAGCCCTCCGGCTCGGTGACGGCATGACAGGCGCGCAGCCGCCGTACGGTCCGCTCCAGCATGCGGGCGCGGGCGAGCACCGTCTCCTCCGGGCTTTCGTGCTCGGCGAGTTGGGCGCCCAGCAGCGGGTCGAGACAGCGCGGCACCGCGTAGCAGCCGGGGGCGCGGGTGCTGCGGTGCAGCAGCCCCATGCGCAGGAACTCCTCCAGGATCTGCCGGGCCGCAGCCACGGGGCAGTTGGCGAGGGACGAGGCGGTGTGCGCGTCGACCAGTCCGTCCGGGGCGAGGGCGAGCATGCGCAGCACCCGTGCGGGCGTCCTGGTCAGCGACTCCGCGACGAGGCGGAAGGCGCGCTCCAACGGGTCGGTCACCGGCTGCTCTTGGAGCCGTTTCGCCGCGTCGGCCACGGACAGCTTCGGGCGTGCGGCGAGCCAGCCGCCCGCGAGGACGAGGGCGGCGGGCAGATGTCCGCAGGCCTCGGCGACGCGTTCGGCGCTGCGCGGGTCGACGGTCGTACGGTGCGGGGCGCCCGCCCGTGCCGCGAGCAGCGCGACGGCGGCCTCGCGCCCCAACCCGCCGACGGTGCAGGGCCGTACGTCCGGCACTCCGGCCAGCGGCCCGGAGGCCACGGCCACCACCAGACAGTCGCGGGTGTCGGGCAGCAGGTCGAGGACCTGCTCGGGCAGGGTCACGTCGTCCAGCAGCAACAGGGCGCGGCGGCGGCCGAGTTGGGCGCGCAGGGCTTCGGTCAGCTCGTCCTCGTCGGCTCCCGCCGGTACGGGGTCGGGGCCGAGAGCGGCCAGCAGATCGCGGGCGGTGCGCTCGGTCGGAACGGGGGTGCCGCCGGGGCCGGTCAGACGTGCCCGCAGCACGCCGTCGGGGTATGCGGCGGCAGCGCGGCGGGCGAACTCCCCGGCGAGCGCCGTCCGTCCGGATCCGGGCCGTCCCGCGACGAGCAGCACACGGCTGTGCGGGACGGGGCGTCCGGAGAGGGTGTGCAGTCCGGCCTTCTCCATGTCGGCCCGCATGGCGGCCAGTTCGCTCTCGCGCCCGTACAGCCGGGCGCCGGACCGCCGGCCGCTCTCCCGGCCGTTCTCCTCACCCTGGGCCCTCTCCGCCCCGCCGCGCTCCGTACGCCCCGCCGCGCCGCCGGGCGCCGCCTCCCCGTCCCTGCCCGCGGGCTGCGCCACTTGATCCGTCACGGGCCACGCTCCGTCCACCTGCGTCCGCGCTCATCGGCCCCCGCCGCCACCGCGACCGGGGACGCACAGAGCGTAGTTCACCGCAGGCAGCACCACGGTCCGCGTGCACCGCACGGGCCTCGGCGAAGGGCCGCGCGCTACGCCTCGAACGGCCGGGCGGGCCACGGCGCTTCGGCCGGACGCAGCGCGTCCAGACCCGGCCCGCCGCGTGCGGCGGTCAGCGCCAGCACGCCCACCACGAGGCAGTTGTTGTGCAGTTCGCCCGCGAGCACACCGCGTACGAGGTCGTCCACGGGCACCCGCGCAAGCTCCATGTCGGCCTCCTCCTCGGAGACTTCGAAGCGCTCGCCCTCGGCGACGCCGATCCCGCGCGCGAGGAAGATGCGCACGGCCTCGTCGGAGCCGCCGGGCGTGGTGTAGACGTCGGTGAGCACCCGCCAGTCCTCCGCCTTGACGTGCGCCTCCTCGTACAGTTCGCGCTGGGCGGCGTGCAGCGGGTTCTCGCCGGGGACGTCGAGCAGTCCGGCCGGGATCTCCCACAGCTTCTCCCGCACCGGGTGCCGGTACTGGCTGAGGACGAGCACCCGGTCCTCCGCGTCGAGCGCGAGCACGGCGACGGATCCGGGGTGCACCTGGTAGTCGCGGCGGACGACGGAGCCGTCCGGCATCACGACGTCGTCGGTGCGTACGCCGGTCTTCTTGCCCTCGAAGGGCAGCGCGGTCGCGCGGACCTCCCAGTGCTCGGGAGCGTCGGCGAGGTGCCTTCCGGGTGCCCCCGGCAGCGTGCCGTCCGTCATCTCAGCCCTCCTCCTGCTGCCGTGCGACCGCCGCCGCGACCAGTCCGGCGAAGAGCGGGTGCGGACGCGTCGGACGGGAGCGCAGCTCCGGATGGGCCTGGGTGGCGACCAGATACGGGTGCACCTCGCGCGGATACTCCAGATACTCCACGAGCTTGTTGTCGGGCGAGGTGCCGGAGAAGACCAGCCCCGCCTTCTTCTCCAGCTCGCCGCGGTAGGCGTTGTTGACCTCGTAGCGGTGCCGGTGGCGCTCCTCGACGTACGGCTCGCCCCCGTACACCTCGCGCACGATCGAGCCCTCGGCGAGCTTCGCCGGGTAGAGGCCGAGGCGCATCGTGCCGCCCAAGTCGCCCTCGCCCGCGACGATGTCGAGCTGCTCGGCCATCGTGGAGACGACCGGGTGCGCCGTTCCCTGCTCGAACTCGGTGGAGTCGGCGTCCTCGATGCCCGCCAGGCTGCGCGCGGCCTCGATGACGATGCACTGCAGACCGAGACAGAGACCGAGCAGCGGAATCCGGTTCTCTCTCGCGTACGTGATCGTGGAGAGCTTGCCCTCGACGCCGCGTTCGCCGAATCCCCCGGGGATGCAGATCGCGTCGCAGTCGCCGAGCTGTTCGCGGGCGCCCTCCGGCGTACGGCAGTCGTCCGAGGTGACCCATTTGACCTTCACCCGGGCGTTGTTGGCGAAGCCGCCGGCGCGCAGGGCCTCCGTCACCGAGAGATAGGCGTCGGGCAGGTCGATGTACTTGCCGACGAGCGCGACCGTCACCTCGTGGTCCGGGTCGTGGACGCGGCGCAGCAGATCGTCCCACTGCGTCCAGTCCACGTCCCGGAAGGGCAGGTCGAGTTTGCGTACGACGTAGGCGTCCAGGCCCTCGGTGTGCACGACCTTGGGGATGTCGTAGATGGACGGAGCGTCCTTGCAGGCGATGACCGCGGGCTCGTCCACGTCGCACATCAGCGAGATCTTCCGCTTGATGGAGCGCGGCACGTCCCGGTCGGCACGCAGCACGATCCCGTCGGGCTGGATGCCGATGCTGCGCAGCGCGGCCACGGAGTGCTGCGTGGGCTTGGTCTTCAGCTCGCCGGACGGGCCGATGTAGGGCAGCAGCGAGATGTGCACGACGAAGACGTTGTCCCGGCCGACCTCGTGGCGTACCTGGCGTACGGCTTCGAGGAAGGGAAGGGACTCGATGTCGCCGACGGTGCCGCCGACCTCGGTGATGACGACGTCCACGTCGTCGGTCGCCAGCCGCCGGATGCGGTTCTTGATCTCGTTGGTGATGTGCGGGATGACCTGCACGGTGTCGCCGAGGTAGTCGCCGCGGCGCTCCTTGGCGATCACGCTGGAGTAGATCTGGCCGGTGGTGACGTTGGCGGAGCCGTCGAGGTCCACGTCGAGGAAGCGCTCGTAGTGGCCGATGTCCAGGTCCGTCTCGGCGCCGTCGTTGGTGACGAACACCTCACCGTGCTGGAACGGGTTCATCGTGCCCGGATCGACGTTCAGATACGGGTCGAGCTTCTGCATCGTCACGCGCAGGCCGCGCGCCTTGAGCAGGGCTCCCAGGCTGGAGGCGGTGAGCCCCTTGCCGAGGGAGGAGGCCACACCCCCCGTGACGAAGAGATGCTTGGTCGTCATGGACGTGGGCGGCAAAGCCAAGAGGTGCTCCCGTGGTAGCGAGGTGAGGTGCGCACCGGGGCCCTGACCTCGCAGCGCGGCGGCGCGCAGCGGTTGTTCAGGGAAACCGTCGCTGCGGTTCGGGGGGCTGTCGTACTGGGGGATTCCGGGACGGATCCGGGAACTCCTGCCCCCCGCTCCACGGGCCACCAGGGTATCAGCGACGCTCCGGGGGCGGGCGGGGCCGTGTGTGCGACTGCGTCCGGAGTCACAGCCGGGCGGCTTCGGACGACGCCTTCCGGTCCCCTACGGTGAGGGTGCGGTCGCACCTGGTGAGCGGCTCCGCGCAAGCTCACCTTTTCGGCTCATCCGACCTGGAGAGAGCGCCGCACGGAGCCCTTCGCTCCGTCGTATCCTGCTCGGACGCTCGATCGCAGACGCGATTGAGATTTATGTGAATCCGCAGGTCATCGCACGTCCCACGGGGCGAGCCACAGTTCGACTGGAGATATACGTGGCTGGGCGCATCGAAGATTACGCACTCATCGGGGACATGCAGACCGCAGCCCTCATCGGCCGCAACGGCTCGGTGGACTGGCTGTGCCTGCCGCGCTTCGATTCCCATGCTGTCTTCGCGAGCCTTCTCGGTACGGGGGAGCACGGTTGCTGGCGGATCGGTCCCGCCACCGCCAAGGGCGCCGAACCGCCGCGGGCGGACCGGAGGCGTTACCGCGGTGACTCCCTCGTCCTCGAATCCGAGTGGGACACCCCTCGCGGCACCGTCCGCGTCATCGACTTCATGCCGCCGCGCGAGCAGCACGCGCCGCAGCTCATCCGGATCGTGGAGGGCGTCAGCGGAAGGGTGCCGATGCGTTCGGCGCTGCGCATGCGCTTCTCCTACGGCTGGGTCGTGCCGTGGGTGCAGCAGATCGAGGGCCGTACGGTCGCGGTCGCCGGGCCGGACTCGGTCTGGCTGGACACCGACGCCGAGACCTACGGCGAGAACCTCACGACGTACTCCGACTTCACCGTCGCCCCCGGGGAACGCGTCGCGTTCACCATCAGTTGGCAGGCCTCGCACAAGAGCCCGCCGGCCGAGCCGGACGCGGAGTCCTCGCTGGAGGCGACGGAGGAGTTCTGGCATGAGTGGGTCGACCACTGTACGTATCACGGCCCTTACCGCGAGGCGGTCGTACGCTCGCTCATCACGCTCAAGGCGCTGACGTACGGGCCCACGGGCGGCATCGTCGCCGCGCCGACCACCTCGCTCCCCGAGTGCATCGGCGGCATGCGCAACTGGGACTACCGCTTCACGTGGCTGCGGGACGCCGCGATCACGCTCTCCTCGCTGCTGCGCACCGGCTACCACCAGGAGGCGCTGGCCTGGCGGGAGTGGCTGCTGCGCGCGGTCGCCGGCGATCCGGAGAACCTGCAGATCATGTACGGCATCGCGGGCGAACGGGAGTTGAGCGAGGCCGAGCTCAACTGGCTGCCGGGGTACGAGAATTCGACCCCGGTGCGGATCGGCAACGGCGCCGCCGGGCAGCTCCAGCTCGACGTCTACGGCGAGGTCACCGAGGCGCTGCACCTGGCGCACATGACGGGCCTGTCCCGCAACGACTACGCCTCGCTGCTCCAGCTCAAGCTGATCGGGTATCTCGAGGACCACTGGGACGAGCCGGACGAGGGCATCTGGGAAGTGCGCGGCCCGCGGCGGCACTTCGTGCACTCCAAGGTGATGGCGTGGGTCGCCGTCGACCGCACGGTCAAGCTGATCGAGTCCGGGGACGTGGACGGGCCGCTGGACCGGTGGCGCGATCTGCGCGACGAGATCCACCGCGACGTGTGCGAGAAGGGCTACGACAAGGAGCGCAACACCTTCACGCAGTCCTACGGCTCGAAGGAGCTGGACGCCTCGCTGCTGCTGATCCCGCAGATGGGCTTCCTGCCGCCGGACGACAAGCGCGTCATCGGGACCATCGAGGCGATCCAGCGCGAACTGTCCACCGAGGACGGCTTCGTGATGCGCTATCCGACCTCGCAGGCCGAGGGCGACAACGTGGACGGGCTCCTCGGGGAGGAAGGCGCCTTCCTCGCCTGCTCGTTCTGGCTCGCGGACGACCTGGCGATGATCGGCAGGGTGGAGGAGGCGCGCAAGCTCTTCGAGCGGCTGCTCTCGCTCCGTAACGACCTGGGGCTCCTCGCGGAGGAGTGGGACTCGCGCCTCCAGCGCCAAGTGGGCAACTTCCCGCAGGCGTTCAGCCATGTGCCGCTGATCGACACGGCGCTGCGGCTGACCGCGTCCGGCGCGTACGGCGGCTGATCCGCACCTGCCCGCGCCCGCCGCGACCCCGGCGTACCCGTACGTGTACGCGTACACGTCGAGGTGTGCGCGGGTCCGCCCGCAGGAACGCATGACGCGACCACGCCCGCTGCCCGGCGACAACCGGCAGCGGGCGTGGCGGTGAGGGACGGGAACTCCCCTGGGCCGTGCGGCCCGGGGGACCCCCACAGGCGGGGGGTGGGGGGTGTCCCGCTGGCAGATTCCCTCAGAACGGGGTCAGCGTGAGCGTCAGTTCGCTGGCCCCGCCGTCCTCGATGTAGGAGGCGAAGCTGGCCACGTCGTCGAACGCGAAGCCGTAGGCCTTGCCGTCCTCGGTGGCGGCGTGCATGGCCTTGACGTACTCGTGGACGACGTCGCCCTTGTAGAACTCCGACTGGTCGGTGCCGGGCTGCTCGGCGTGCGAGGCGAGCGTGGACCGGTTGAACGCGGCGCCCACGATGGCGGCCACCGGACCGGTGGTGCCGTCGTTCGGCGCGGCCAGCTCGCCGTCGCAGAAGAGGATGTCCTTCGTGCTGGGCTTGTTGAAGGAGACCTCGCCGGGACCGGTGAAGGAGAGCTTGTCGCCGCTGACCTTGCCGGTGAACTTGCCCGCGTTGGTGGTGACGATCAGCTCCTTGCCGGAGTAGGTCTCCCACACCTTCTCGACGTAGTCGTCGAAGAAGCTCTCCGAGAACTTCCCCTCGCCCAGGCCGTGGCCGGGGGCGATGACGCGCTTGTCGTCGATCACCAGGTCGCCGAAGCCCTCGGCGCCCTTGACGGCCTTGAAGACCTGGTCGCGGCCGCCCTCCTTCAGGAAGCCGGTCTTCTGGTCCTTGTCGCCCTTGAGCTGGATGCCGAGCGGCACGCTGAACATGTCGACCATGGTGGTGTTGCAGTACATCGCGCCGTCCTTGTACGTGAACTCGGCGCAGTCGTGCATCACATCGAAGTTCGGGTCGCCCTCGACCCAGCCGGCCGGGTAGGCCAGCGCGGCCTTGCCGTCGTCGCCCTCGACCGCCTTGATCTTCAGCTTGTCGCCGCACGCGACGTAGATACGGCCGGACATCTCGGGGAGCTTGAGCGTCGTCTCCTCGCCGGAGAGCGGGATCGCGTAGTCCGTGAAGCCGTCGCCGCCGTTGTCGCCCGCGGAGACGGTCTTCATCTCGCCGTCGGGGGTGACGTAGACCTGGTTCGTGCCGTCGTTGCCGACGATGTACACGTTGATCGACTTGCTGTCGAACTCACCGCTCTTGTTGACGATCTTGAGCGACAGCGGCCCGGCGGCCTTCTTCTTCTTGGAGGCCGTGACACCGCCGGCCTGCGTCACGAGCAGTCCGGCCGCCGGTGCGGCGATGGCGGTCGCGGCCGCACCGCGGATGAGAGACCTGCGGCTGATCACTTGGAGGCACCTCCGGTGCTTTCGACGGACACGTAGTCCACGGTCAGGGAACCGCCGGGCTTGGTGGCGGCGGTGGGGGTCTGGGAGCCGGCGACCCCGTCGGGGAAGGCTCCGCCCATGGCCAGGTTCAGCAGGACGAAGTGGCCGTGGCCGGTGGCGTCCGACCAGGTCTTGGCGTCCATGTCCGACTCCTTGACGGAGTGGAACTGCTCGCCGTCGACGTACCAGCGCAGCTCTTCCGTATCGCCACTGCGGTCGAGTTCGATCGCGTACTCGTGGAAGTCGGACTTGCAGTCGCCGGAGCACTCATGGGATTCGCCGATGCCCTGCGTCTCCGCGCAGGGACCGCCGGGGTTGACGCCGCAGTGCAGCACCCCGTGCGTGGTGTTCTGGCCGTTGACGTTCTCCATGATGTCGAACTCGCCCACACCGGGCCAGTTCTGGTAATTGCCCCGGTACTCGTCGCCGAGCGTCCAGAACGCCGGCCAGTAGCCGAGCGCCTCGTCCCCGGAGACGTCCGGCAGCTTGAGGCCCGCCTCGATGCGCATCTTCCCGCCCTCGGGGGCGGCGAAGTCGGTGCGCTTGGTCTCGATGCGGGAAGAGGTCCAGTTGTCGCCGGACTTCAGCGCGGTGATCTTCAGATGTCCGTCACCGTCGAGCTGGATGTTGTCGGTGCTGTCGGTGTACTCCTGGATCTCGCCGGTGCCCCAGTTGTCGGGGCCGCCCGGGTAGCTGTGTCCCTTGTCGATGATCCAGTCGTCGCCGGAGGGGAGCGAGCCGGCGTCACCGTCGAAGTCGGCGCGCCAGACCTCTTCGAGGGCTGCGGCCTTCTTCTGCGTCCGGGCCTGGTCGCCGCCCTCGTCGGCGGACGCGTACGGGGCCACGCAGGTCCCGATGGCGGCGAGTGCCGCGATGCCGGCAAGTGCCCAGCGTCGTCTGTCGCTCTTCAAGAGCATGACTTACGCTCCTCGTTGGTGGGGGGTGAGAGCGCTCTCACGTCATGGGCAGCACAGTACTTCACGACACGCATTGGTCAAGACCTAGGTAAAGATAGAGGAGTTGTCTGTGCACACGTACCGGGGGTCCCGTCCGACTCTGGAGGCGGTCGCGGCCCATGCCGGAGTCTCACGGGCGACGGTGTCGCGGGTGGTCAACGGGGGTCGGGGCGTGCGGGCGGAGGTCCGCGAGAAGGTGCGGCACTCCGTGGAGGAACTGGGGTACGTCCCCAACAGCGCGGCCCGCACGCTCGTCACCCGGCGCACCGGAGCCGTCGCCGTCGTCATCGCGGAGCCGGAGAGCCGGGTCTTCGCCGATCCGTTCTTCGCCCAGCAGTTGCGCGGTATCAGCCGCGAACTGGCCGGACACGACACGCAGTTGCTGCTGATGATGCTGGAGCGGCAGAAGGACTACGCACGGATCGGGCGCTATCTGTCGGCCGGGCACGTCGACGGGGCGCTGATGTTCTCGCTGCACGGGGACGACCCGCTGCCGGCGATGGCCCTGCACAGCGGGCTGCCGGCCGTCTTCGGAGGCAGGCCCGGCTGGCCCGGCGCGGAGGACGACGAGGATCTGCTGTATGTCGACACCGACAACCGGAACGGCGCCCGGCAGGCGGTTGCTCATTTGCAAGAGCGAGGACGGCGCAAAATCGCCGTCATCAACGGCCCGTTGGACCAGACCTCAGCAGTGGACCGGCTGCTCGGCTACTGCGACGCCCTCGGCTGCGCGCTCCAGGACACCGACCCGTCCCTCGTCGCCCAGGGCGACTTCACCGCCGAGGGCGGCGAGCGCGCCATGGCCCGGCTGCTGGACTCCTCCCCCGACCTCGACGCCGTCTTCGCCGGGAACGATCTGATGGCCTCCGGGGCGCTCCGTACGCTGCGGGCGCGCGGGCTGCGGGTGCCCGCGGACGTGGCCGTCGTCGGCTACGACGACCTGGAGCCGGCCGCCTGGGCCGATCCGCCGCTGACGACGGTGCGCCAGGACGTCGAGGACATGGGAACGATGATGGCCGAACTCCTGCTGCGCCGGATCGGGTTGACCGACGAGACCGCGAAGACGGCGCCGCTCGCGCCCGTGGTCACACCCGCGACGCTGGTCGTACGCGAGTCGAGCTGAGCGGCTCGGGGCGGGACGGACGACGGACCGGGAGGGCTCCCGGAGAGCGCGAACGCGCATTGCGAACTCCCGGGCGGCGACGGGTCAGTGCAGGTTCGCGGACGTCAACTCGTCGTAGACGCTGAGCACATGGGCCGCCGTGGCCTCCTCCGTCGGCCACTCCGCCGCGCGCTCCCAGCCCCTGGCGACGAGCCGTTCGCGCCGCACGGGGTCGGCCAGCAGGCCGCCGACGGCCGAGGCCAGCGCGTCCACGTCGCCGTACGGGATCAACTCTGCGGCGCCGCCGACCAGTTCGGGCACACCGCCGACCGCCGTGGCCACCAGCGGCACCCCCTCGTGCAGCGCCTCCTGCGCCAGCAGCGGTCTGCCCTCCCAGCGGGAGCTGAGCAGCGCCACGTCCGCGCCGGCCAGCAGCTCGAAGGCGTCCTCGCGGCGCCCCAACAGCCGTACGGGCAGGCCCTCGACGTCGATGCGCCGCTGCAACTCCGCGCGCTGCGGCCCCTCTCCGGCGACGGCGAGCAGCGGCGCCGGGTCGCGGTGCCGCCAGGCGCGGGCGGCGTCCAGCACCGTCCCGTATCCGTGCCGCGCGTCCAGACGTCCGACGGAGAAGACCAACGGCCGCCCCACCGCGCCCACTTCGGCGCGCGACTT